>DATENE010000046.1:0-29417 GCA_035275205.1 Nitrospiraceae bacterium | reverse complement strand
TCAAGTGAATATCCGAGGTTGAGAGAAACGTATGAATACGGACCTTCGGAGCCCCCTTCAATGCCTCCCAAGCTCGGTCGATATCCTCAGGGCGCGCCCGCGCCAGACTGCAAATCGTCGGCCCCTCGACTTCCTGCGCGATTCGACGCACCGCCTCAAAATCTCCAGGTGAGCTATAGGCAAACCCTGCCTCGATGATATCGACCCCCAAACGTGCCAGTTGTTTCGCCACCATGATTTTCTCTTCCACATTCATGCTGGCCCCTGGAGATTGCTCTCCATCACGGAGGGTCGTATCAAAAATTCTGATCATGCGTGTCATGGTTTCACCTCTCTTATCTTATGAGATTGCTCAAAATACCTTTCCCGCAAGGCCGCAGGAAGCGAGACGACCGAGGCGTACCCGTAGGGTACGTCGCAGGGAGGCACGCGACCGAGAACGCTGCGGGAAGGTATTTTCAGCAATCTAAAAAACACAAAAGCCTCCAGCCCCTGGCCCAGGGACGGAGGCTTCAGAAGCTCCGTGGTACCACCCTGATTTAGCCATGAACAACGCGCGTCGTCCACAGCCCTTCATTACGCCCTGTCACGGGGGCGAGGCGGAATCCATTACTCGGGTTTCATGGATTCTGGCTCAGAGGCGAGTTCTGCGCCGCCCAGGCTGGTTTGCACCATCCACCAGCTCTCTCATTGCTGTGCGAATCGCGTACTACTCCTCGTCACGGCCATTCACGAACAGAATGCGGAGAAAATCAGTTTACTTGGCTCTCGTATGCCCAAATCGTGTTCTTCACGGTCTTTAAAACTTCGACTCTGTCACGGACTGCTCGGTCTTAGGCGACGGCCGTTTCCCGGCCACCTTCGATAGAAGTGCGACGATACGCTCTGCAGGGCCGAGCAAGGCATACCCGGCAAAGATGACAAATAGCATAACTTGTGGCCAGGCGGCAATGAGCATGAGGCTCAAGATTCCCCATACGAGATAGGTAATCTGCTGACCGCCTCGAAACTTCATATCTTTAAAGCTCCGATACTTGATCGTGCTCACCATCAAGAACGAAAGAGTCAACGTAATGATCAAAACGAGAAAGGGTTTCACTTCCGTTCCCATCCGAAGGCTATAGTGGTCGAAAATCACAAGCGACGCCACGACACCTGCCGCCGCGGGAATAGCCAAACCGGTAAAGTACTTGCCGTCCGGCACGGATGTAGTCGAATTAAATCGTGCCAACCGGACTGCACCCATCGCCACATAGGCAAACATCACCGCCATGCCAAACATACCCTGCCCGCTCAATGCCCAGGAATAGATCAAGAGGCCCGGAGCCACCCCGAACGACACCACATCGGACAACGAATCGTACTCAAAGCCGAAATGGCTGGTGCTGTTCGTCAGCCTTGCGGATTTTCCATCGAGTATGTCGAAGACCATTGCCACCAGGATGGCAACCGCTGCGACCATGTAGTCTGCATTGAACACGGACAGCATCGAAAACACGCCACACAAGAGATTCCCCGTGGTAAAAAGATTGGGAATCAAGTGCATGGCGGCTTTACGCCGCTTCCCGTCTCTTCCGAATGATTGACGAAGTCCGGCGGTTTTCATGGCAGTTCTCCCAAGATGGTCTCTCCACCTTTGACTCGATCGCCGACGGCAACTTTAATAGCCGTCCCGATAGGAAGAAATGTGTCCATCCGCGACCCAAACCGAATCAAACCGAATCGTTCACCGAGCACAGCCCGATCTTTTGGCGATACCCAACAGACGATCCGTCTGGCGATCAGCCCGGCCACCTGCACACACAATACTTTTGGCCCCCGCACCGTTTTAATCATCAGGGCGTTCTGCTCGTTCCTCAATGTCGCATCCGGCTTGCTCGCGACCAAAAATAAGCCCGGTTGGTATTGCACGTCTTCGATGATTCCTTCACAAGGTACCCGGTTAATGTGCACATCGAATACATTCAAAAAAATACTGACCCTGATACTGCGATCTTTGATGAACCGGGACTCGAATTCCTCTTCGATCGCAATGACTTTCCCGTCACCCGATGCGAGGACGAGACGTGGCCCCTGGGGAATCACACGGGAGGGATTGCGAAAGAACCACGCGACAAAGAGCGTGAGAATCGCCCCGCCAACTGTCGCAATGACCCAGCCCAACCACCCTGCCAGCAGTGTAACGCCGACAGCCGCTCCGATGAAGGGAATTCCCTCTTTGGCAAACGGGATGCCGACGGCACGATCCGCCACAGAGTCCTCAATCCTTAGTTCTTGTTCTTATCGACCAGTTGGTCCTTCTTCAGCCAAGGCATCATCGCCCGCAGCCGGCCCCCGACCTCTTCGATGGGATGGGCTTCGCCCTTCGCCAACAGTGCATTATAGACTGGACGGTTCGCTTGATTCTCCAGCACCCATTCTTTCGCGAACTGGCCTTGCTGAATTTCACTCAAGATCTTCTTCATCTCCAACTTCGTCTGCTCCGTCACGATCCGCGGACCACGAGTGATATCACCATACTTGGCTGTTGTACTGATAGAATACCGCATGTTGGCGATGCCGCCTTGATAGATCAAATCCACGATCAATTTCACTTCGTGTAGGCACTCGAAATAGGCCATCTCCGGAGAGTAGCCGGCATCTACCAGCGTTTCATATCCGGCCTGGATCAGAGATGTGAGTCCTCCGCAGAGGACAACCTGCTCGCCGAAAAGATCCGTTTCGGTTTCTTCACGAAAATTTGTTTCGATCACTCCAGCCCGCCCGCCCCCAATCGAACTGGCATACGCAAGGCCTACCTGCTTAGTCGTTCCGCTTGGATCCTGATGGATCGCGAGCAAGCACGGCACCCCACTGCCCTTTGTATATTCCGACCGAACGAGATGGCCCGGTCCTTTCGGAGCAACCATGAACACATTAATCGTCGGCGGTGGCACAATTTGTCCGAAATGAATGTTGAACCCGTGGCCAAATGCGAGATAAGAGCCCGGTTTCAGATTCGGGGCGATGTCCAGCCGATAGATGGCTGCTTGCGCTTCGTCAGGCGCAAGAATCATGACAACATCCGACGCCTTCACGGCATCGGCCACCGGCATGACTTTCAGTCCGCTTTGCTCCGCCTTCTTCCATGAGGCGCCGTCGCGCAGCCCAATGACGACACTCACGCCGCTCTCCTTCATGTTGAGCGCATGGGCGTGGCCCTGACTGCCATAGCCGATCACAGCGACTTTCCTGTTCCGGATCTGTTGAAGGTCGGCGTCTTTATCGTAGTAAATCTTCATCAATCGCTCCTGGGATAATAGCTGCATCAAGAAACCAACTGGGGCTGGGTCCGCGGCAACGCCTATTCGCGGGCGACCTTTTTCGCCTGCACGTCCGTCGACCGAATCGACTCGCGGGCGACTGCAACCCGTCCGGTGCGCGTGAGATCTTTAATTCCAAGCGGCTGCAGCAAGTTGATGATCGCTTCGATTTTCCGTGGGTCCCCGGTTACCTCGATGGTGTAGGTCGCCGGTGTGGAATCGATGACGTTGGCCCTGAAAATATCGGCGATCCGCAATGCTTCCGCCCGATCTTCCGGCCGCGTGTGCACCTTGATGAGCGCGGTCTCCCGTGAGACAAAATCGCTTTCGTTCAAATCCACGACCTTAATCACATCGATGAGTTTATTGAGCTGTTTCACAATCTGCTCGATGATCCGTTCGTCTCCGGAGGTGACGATGGTCATCTGCGACATAGACGGATCGAGCGTCGGCGCCACTGAAAGACTTTCAATGTTGAATCCTCGACCGCTAAACAAACCTGCGATGCGAGACAATGAGCCGAATTTATTCTCGACGGTTATCGAAATAATGTGTTCCATGCCCCGCACAACTCCTGACATTGTCGGTTAAGCCGTGAGAATCGTATCTGAATCTTTCGGAGCCACTTGCCCTGCTCCAGACTGTTTACTCTTCAAGGCCGGAGGATCTTCCAAAATCATCTCATGATTGCAGCCGCCTGCGGGAATCATCGGATAGACATTTTCATATGGATATGTCGGCACATCGACGATAACCGGTTTATTCACCGCGATCGCTTCTTTGATGACGGCATCGATTTCGGATGGCTTGTTGGCCCTGAGCCCGACCGCCCCGTATGCCTCCGCCAGCTTCACAAAGTCCGGCGTTGTCTCCAGATAACTGGAAGCATATCGACCTTCGTAGAAGAGATCCTGCCACTGACGCACCATCCCGTGGAATCGGTTGTTCAGAATGATGATCTTCACCGGCAGCTTATGCACCACCGCCGTCGCCATTTCCTGCATATTCATCTGAATACTGCCGTCGCCCGCAATGCAAAGGACCAATCGTCCCGGAAATGCAGCCTGCGCGCCCATGGCGGCAGGAAATCCGAACCCCATGGTTCCAAGTCCACCGGATGTCAGCCAGCGGTTCGGCTTTGCCAGCTTAAAGTATTGGGCGGCCCACATCTGATGCTGCCCGACATCGGTCGACACGATCGGGTCCCGATCTTTTGTGAGGTCATAGAGCCGCCTGATGACATGTTGCGGCTTGATCGGCCCATCCGCTTCTTGTTGATACACGAGAGGATTCGCCTGTTGCCATTCGTAAATCTGATTCCACCAGGGCTTGCGCAATTCCCGTTGATCGCCGTTCACCGTGGCGCGAAGAATCTGAATCAGCTCACGTAGCACCATCTTGCAGTCGCCGACGATCGGAATGTCGACATTGACATTCTTCCGAATCGAGGTCGGATCGATATCGATGTGGATGACCTTGGCGTGAGGGCAAAACTCGGAGACCTTTCCGGTCACACGATCGTCAAACCGTGCCCCGATGGCCACGACAAGATCGGAATAGTGCATGGCCATATTCGCCCAATATGTGCCGTGCATGCCCAGCATACCCAAGGATTGGGGATGCTCGCCCGGGAACGCCCCAAGTCCCATCAAAGTCATGTCGACCGGCATATGAGTCAGTTCAGCCAATTCCATCAATTCTTGCGACGCACCCGAGAAGACGACACCGCCGCCGACATACAGCACCGGCTTCTTTGCCTTCGACATGGCCTCAGCCGCTTGCTTGATCTGCCACTTATTTCCTTCATACACGGGATTGTAGCTACGGATAGAGATGGAACTGGGATACACAAATTCCGCCTTATCCATGGATACATCCTTCGGAATATCCACCAGCACCGGGCCTGGACGCCCCGTTGTCGCAATGTAGAACGCCTCTTTGATCGTGACCGCCAAATCCTTCACATCTTTCACCAGGAAGTTGTATTTGGTGCAGGGGCGGCTCAGCCCGACGTTATCCGCTTCCTGGAACGCATCATTCCCGATCAAGCTCGTAGGGACCTGTCCGCTGAAACAGACCAACGGAACGGAATCCATGTAGGCATCCGCCAATGCCGTGATCACGTTCGTCATACCGGGTCCGGAAGTCACAAGGCAGACCCCGGCTTTCCCGGTTGCCTTGGCATAGCCTTCCGCCATATGACCTGCTCCCTGCTCATGGCGAGTGAGGACCACTTCAATGTCCTTCTGCTGATGAAGGATGTCGAAAATCTTCAGCACGACACCACCAGGAAGCGCAAAAATTGTCTTGACGCCTTCCCGTTTGAGACACTCGAAGAGGATCTCAGCACCTGTGAGCTTCATGGCAGCGCCTCCATCCGTACCACCAGGGAAAAGCCGGCAGAAAATAAATGAGTACAGGGCAGACTGAGTCTTGTCCTGATGGACCAGACCCAACTTCCATAATCACTCAGAACATTCTGATAAATCAAGGGAAAGATGTGTGATCCTATCACCACCTGTTTTCATCCGTCAATAGTCAAGCAGGTCTGCAGCCTGCTCCTCTGACATGCTACCGCCCCACATGATATCTTCTTTCTTTCAACTCGCTGGCTCAGGTCGCGCTTCCATGAGTATGCCCGTCCGTGTCACCGTCCTGTCACGTGAAGACTGCCATCTTTGCGATGTCGTCTACCAAATGGCTATCCACCTTCAGTCAGAGCTACACATCGAAGCAAGTAAAGTGTCTATCGACGGCGACAGGGTCCTGATAGAGCGCTATGGGACAAGAATCCCTGTCGTCCTGATTGATGAGATTGAGCACTTCTCAGGGAACGTGACGGAAGGGGAGCTACGCCGAGCAATAAAAAAGCGCGGTGGAGAAAACCGATAAGCCGGATTCTGTCCCGCCCGGGATGTGCTCCCTGACGGGGGTGATCATTTCTCTAGGATTCGAGTTACCTCGAACCTCAAGCGACCTACCCGAAGACCTCAGCCGGGCCAGCTGGTCGCCGACTTTCCGAAGAAAGCCGGCAGATGTCTTCCTATTTGGCCTTGCATCGGGCGACGCTTACCGTGCCGGTGATGTCACCACCACTGCGGTGGGCTCTTACCCCACCGTTTCACCCTTACCTGAGCCAAGACGACCGAATTGGAATCCCGTCGCCTTGGCCATCGGCGGTCTGTTCTCTGTGGTGCTGGTGTCGGATCGCTCCGCCTGGGAGTTACCCAGCGCCCTGCCCATGAAGTCCGGACTTTCCTCTCAGAGCGTTACCGCTCCAAGCAATCACCCAGTCTTCTCCCTCGCGCCAGAACACTATAGGACTGGACGTCTACGCTTTCAAGGGCTCACCACGAATGCTTCAACCTACCGAACAAGCGGCAACAATTCTGCAGGCACCGGCGATCTGGTCTGGTAAATAGCCATGGCCTCCGGCATCCACTTTTTCAGCTGGGTGATACGGGTCTCGTGGCTTGGGTGTGTCGACATAAACTCTGACGGTGCACCGCCACCGGACATCTGCCCCATCCGTTCCCATAAGGCGATCGACTCGCGCGGGTCATAGCCGGCATCCGCTGCGAGCAGAATCCCAACATAATCTGCCTCCGATTCATGCTTTCGGCTGAAAGGAAGCAATACGCCGACCTGCGCACCGACACCAAGCGCCGCCATCGTCGCTTGCCCCAGCATCCCGCCTCCGCCCGCCGCCCCGGTTGCCGCGCCGGCGACCTGGAGGCCGACATTCGTCAGTTGTCCTTGACTCATCCGTTCTGCACCGTGTCGGGCTAAGGCGTGGACTACTTCATGCCCCATAACAGCGGCCAACCCTGCTTCAGTCTTGGCCATGGGGAAGATGCCCGTATACACCGCCATCTTCCCGCCAGGCAACGCAAAGGCGTTGGCCAGCTTGTCGTCTTTGATAATCGTCACTTCCCACTGAAACTGGTTCGCTATCTCGGCATACTTCGAACGCTTGGCCGCCTCAACAATACGAGCTGCCACGCGCTTGACAGGCTCGATCTCTCGCGGATCTTGCGACTGCTTCAGCTTGGGATCGTTCTTCACCTGGCTATACGCCTGTGTGCCTAATTGCATCTCCTCGGATACCGAGGTCATCAACAACTGTGATCGTCCGGTGTACGGATTCGTCTCGCATCCACTGAGTACTGTCAGTCCGAGCACCATAACAACCAGCAGCACTCCGCGGGAAAACGACCGGCATGCCCGCATGGCATCCTCCTTGATGACAGTGATCTGGCTCCTATGATCGAGAAAATTGACCGTCCTTTGAGCCTCTGTTAGATTACGCATCTCCACGCCTCGTTGAAAATCTCCACCTGAAGAGCCCCTGACCTGTGACCAAGACATCAGACACAACAAAGATAGAGCGAATCGGCATCGATGAGTCCGGCAAGGGAGACTACTTCGGTCCACTGGTCATCGCCGCTGTCTTTGTCGACGCCACCACGCACAGTGAATTGACCCTGATGAATGTCCGGGACAGCAAGAAAATATCAGACGGCCGTATTCTCGAGATGGCGCCCGACATCCGGATGCTGTGCCCGCACAGCATTATCGCAATTGGCCCGCAACGATACAACGAACTGTACGCGAAAATCCGAAACTTGAATCGCCTGCTGGCATGGGGACATGCCAAGGCCCTGGAGACACTCCTAGAGAAGGTCTCGTGCGGGCGCGCGATCGCAGATCAGTTTGGCGACGAGCGGTTGATTCTGAATGCCCTACAAGAAAAGGGACGCACGATCGTATTGGAACAACGACATAAAGCCGAGTCCGATCTGGCCGTGGCTGCCGCCTCGATCCTGGCCCGTGCGGAATTCCTCCTTCGGTTGAAACGTCTTTCGGATGAGACCGGCACGACGTTGCCCAAAGGAGCATCACCCGCCGTCGAGCTGGCAGGACGCATGATCGTGAAGAAACATGGAGAGGAACGGCTGGGATCCGTCGCCAAACTCCACTTCAAAACGACTCAAGCCGTGTTGGGGAAAATAGACTAGACCGATTCGCCGATCTCAAGCGCCGACGTCTTCTCCAGATCGGGGCTCGACGTGGATTCGACAGGAATCTGCCCATCCCAATACAGCATCCGACGGCAATAGGGGCAGGTGTGAAGATCTTCCGCACGTTTGACTTCTGAAATCAGTTGCGGAGGAAGCTGTAAGCGGCACCCGGAACAGATCCCCTCTTTAATTTCAGCGAGAGCGTGATCCTTGCGCAACGCTTTGATCGAGTTATAGCGACTGAGCAACCCCTTTTCGATATGAGCAGAACGAGCTTGCTGCTGCGCTTCGAGGTCGGCCAACTCCGTTGAGAGCTTATGCTCCAGGTCATCGAGCGCCTGTTTTTCCTGCGTAAAGGCCTTTTCAATCACGTTGAGTTTTTCCTGGGCTTCTTTCGCCTCCCGCTGCAGTTGTTCGATCTTCTCCATACACAGCAAGATCTTCTCCTCGATGGCCCCTCTCTTCTTATTGGCAACCTCGATCTCGAACAGATGAGCCTGGTATTCCTTGTTGGATTTTAGCTCGGACAGCCGCGACTTCATCTTTTCAGTGTGCGCTTCATGCGCTTCAAGATCCTGCTCGTGCGACCGCCGCTCTTTGATGAGAGTTTCGACAGACACACTGGTCTGTTGATGTAGCTGCCGGGCCTCTCGAAGCGGGACATCACCCGCTTGAAGCCGCTCTGGGATTTTTCGGCGCTGGTCCTTGATCTCCGCGATACGGAGATCCAACTTCTGCAGCTCGATAAGGGGGGAAAGATTCTGGTTCAACGCGCTCCTATCGCTGATGTACCGAACAACGGTCTCAACCGATCGGTTCCGCGGCTACGCTGGTGGGCCCACTAGGACTTGAACCTAGGACCAGCTGATTATGAGTCAGCCGCTCTAACCACCTGAGCTATGGGCCCGATCAGGCGGACGACTCTCTCATGCCCGTCCCGCAGACACGAACAGCTGATTTTATGCTGCCCAGAGAGGGGAGTCAAATCCCGTGAAGAACATTCCATAGCGCTTCACAGACTTTCCACGAAGCTGCGCAGTTTCTTGCTCCGGCTTGGATGACGCAGCTTGCGCAAGGCCTTGGCTTCGATCTGCCGGATACGTTCGCGGGTCACTTCGAAATCCTGACCGACTTCTTCGAGGGTATGGTCGGTGGCTTCGCCGATGCCGAACCGCTTCCGCAACACTTTCTCTTCCCGTGGTGTGAGCGTTTCCAATGCGCTGTTGATCTGGCGCTGAAGATCGTACCGAATCGCCGCCTCCAGAGGAGACACCGCTTTCTTGTCCTCGATAAAGTCGCCCAAATGGCTGTCTTCTTCCTCGCCGATCGGGGTCTCCAGAGAAATCGGTTCGCGCGCGATCTTCAGAATCTTCCGCACTTTGTCGAGCGGCAAATCCATGCGTTCGGCAATTTCTTCCGGCGTCGGTTCGCGTCCGAGTTTCTGGACGAGATGGCGGGAGGTTCGGATCAGCTTGTTGATGGTCTCAATCATATGCACGGGGATACGGATCGTCCGGGCTTGATCGGCGATTGCGCGGGTAATCGCCTGGCGAATCCACCAAGTGGCATAGGTGCTGAACTTGTAGCCGCGCTTGTATTCGAACTTATCGACCGCCTTCATCAGGCCGATATTACCTTCCTGGATCAAGTCGAGGAACTGGAGGCCACGGTTCGTGTACTTCTTGGCGATACTGACGACGAGACGAAGATTCGCTTCGACCAGCTCGGCTTTCCCGCGCTTGACCTTTTCCTCCGCCACATCCAGATGCTTGACCGCATCTTTGATCTCTTCCGCAGATACGAGGGCCTCTTCAGTCTCCAGTTGTCGAATCCGGCCCTTCGCAGCCTGGTAGATCTTTTTAATCTCAGTGAGGGCTTCCTCCGAACAGCTCGTCTTGCGCTTCACGGCGAGGAAGTCTTTCCGATCGCGGCAGAGCTTCTTGAGAGCCTCAGCGCCGGCCTCTCCGCTGATCCCCAACCGACGCTGGCAACTGACGATCTCTCGCTCCCCCGTCCGGATCTGGATTGCCAGCTCCCTCACACGCTGCACCATCCGATCCTTCAACACGCCATGCAGGTTGACGGACTCCATCTTCTCCACGACCTGATCGCGAATCGTATCGATCTGCTTCTTGATCTTCTTCTGTTTCGCAGGATCGCTGTTGGCGTGCCGGGCAACTTCATAAAGACTCTTGAGCGAGGTCGAGATTTTCCGGACGGAGTTCAGCCCTTCGAGCGTCTTCACCCGAAGTTCTTCATAGCCCTGCTGGATTTGTTCTTCCTCGAACTCCTCCTCAGTCTCGATGATCGGGACGATCTCACGCACATCGATGGACCCATTCTTGAGCTGATCATACAGCGCGAGAACAAACTCAATCGTCATCGGCATCCCATAGATGACCGAAGCGATGTCTTTCTTCCCCTCTTCGATGCGTTTGGCGATCTCGATTTCTCCTTCACGACTCAACAGCGCCACACTTCCCATCTCTTTGAGATAGAGTCGGACCGGATCATCGGTCCGGCTGAGCGCACCGGGAGTTAAATCGATCTCCTTCTCTTCCTTTTCCTCCTTCTCATTCTCCTCTACGGAACCAGCACCAGCTTCAACCTCGGCGTCCTCAGCTTCCTCATTTGACTCTTCGGTGTCCCGGGCTTTCCTGATCCGCTCCCCCTCAGGCGCGTCGACAATCTCGATGTCCATTTCGCCGAACATCGTCATGATGCTGCCGAACTGTTCTGAGGAGACCACTTCCGCAGGCAACGTGCTATTCAGCTCGTCATATGTCAGAAAGCCTTTCTCTTTCCCCATCGAGATCAGCTTCTTGACTTCGCCGAGCAACTCTGGTTTCGCCATGACTACTCCTTCACTAAAGACAACATCCCGATAGTGGGCCGACCGGCCTTTTGCATTCGCAATTCATTCACGTGTGCGTTCAACCTCTGCGCATCCTCCGTACGGCCTTCCCGTTCGGCGGCCTTCAGTTGCATGATCAGATCTCGGAACACCGCCTCGGCTCGCTTCCGGTCCAAGGTCTCCAAACACCCCGCGACGTGGGCTCTCAAATCGTCGAAATGGTCTTCCCGCATGGACAGCTCAGTCGCCAGTGACCCGCAATCCGGGTGATCAACCACCGCATTCAGCAACAACCTGAGCCCGACTCGGCCGTCTCGATCAAGGTGACTCAACGCCGCTTCGACGAGGGACCGGCAGGCTGGAACCGAAAAGGCCTCGGGCCGCAATCGTTGCACATCGGCAGCCGTCAGGTGCCCATGCAGCAACAGATACACCAGATCCCGCTCTTCGCTCACACCCTTGAATGTCGCCGGTGTGAGACCGATCGATTGAGCCGAAGCCGGTCGACGTCCCTCTGACTGCGACTGCACCAACGCCGGATACCGTTCAACGAGCCGTTGCTGGCTGACCCCCAGTCGTTCGGCAACCACGCGAATCCGTTCTTCTCGTTCGATCGGATGCTCGCTCTTTTGCAGAATCCGCAGCACATCGTCCACGCTGCGGATACGCCCTTCGATCGTACTGGACTCTGCCGTGCTTACACTATGCTCAAGGGCAAAATCCAAGAGACTTGGAGCCTGCTCTTCCAAGCGCGTGAAAGCCTCTGGCCCTTCCTTCCGAACATACGTATCGGGGTCCTCTCCAGCCGGCAAGGTGACGACTTTCACACCAAGCCCGCTATTCACAAACAGATCGAGTCCTCGCAGAGCTGCACGGACCCCGGCCTGATCCGGATCGAACAACAGTACGACCTTGGAGGCAAACCGTCTCAACACCTGAATATGCTCTGCCGTCAGGGCCGTCCCCAGCGTCGCAACCGTATGAGTCAGTCCAGCTTGATGAAGCGCAACCGCGTCAAAATACCCTTCCACCACGATGACGGTCTTCAACCGAGCGACCGCTTCCCGCGCGAGATCCAGCGCGTAGAGCGTCTGGCCCTTCTTGAACAAGGGAGTATCCGGCGAATTCAGGTACTTCGGAGTCCCCTCGCCAAGGATACGCCCACCAAAACCGACGACCCGCTTCCGTAGATCGGTAATAGGAAACATCACGCGGGCGCGAAAGCGATCATAGGCTCCGGACGCATGTTCGCGCGCCACCGTCAATCCTGCAGCAGCTAAATCACTTTGCGCAAAACCCTGCTTGCTCAACGCCTTGATGAGCCCATCCCACTCAGCCAGCGCACACCCGATTTCAAATCGCTCGATCGTCTCAGGACGAATACCCCGGCTGGCCAAGTAGTCCCGCGCCATCGCACCGGCCACCCCATCCCGCAAACTTTGTTGAAACCACGCCATCGCTGCCCGATTGAGCGGTTCAATGCGGCTCGCCTGTGCCGCATGAGGCCCTGCACTCGGCCCGCTGTCCGGTATGTCAATCCCGAATTTCTGCCCGAGCTCACGGACTGTCTCAGGAAAATTCGCGCCGGTAATCCGCATCAGAAACGTAAACACGTTGCCGCCCGCGCCGCATCCGAAACAGTGAAAAATCTGGCGGGAAGGACTGACCGTAAAGGAGGGTGACTTTTCCTGATGAAACGGACAGAGCCCCTTCAAATTCTGGCCGGCCCGAGTCAGGCTCACGTGGTGACCGACGACTTCAGCGATATCGACCCGATCCCTGACTTGATTGATCACATCTTCAGAAATCAGACCTCGGCCCACGAGAGTCGCGGCTCCTATTTCCCCACCTCGCGAAGGTGAGAAAGATGACTGTAAGTGGTCGAAAAATAGACCGGTCAGGGTAACAGACGGGAAAGAAATCTGTCAACGTGGCGACAATGCTTCCGCCTGGCCAAATGCAATGTTCAAAAAGTCTGTCCAGCAAGGACGCAGGGAGTAAGGCCCCCGAGGCGTATGCGGGCAGGGTACATTGAGGGGTTCGAACGACTGAGAACGAAGCCTGAGGCACAGCGCGCCTCCGCGCGCCCAGGTTGGGCGGGTGAGAAGAGCGACTTTTTCAGCCTCCTGCTAACCAGGAGGCCAGGCCATGTGGCGCCCGCCCAAAACATGCAGATGCAGGTGAAACACACTCTGGCCGCCATGCACACCGGTATTGACGACGAACCGGTACCCCGTACCGGCAACCCCCTTCAATTTGGCAATCTTGTTGCCGGCCAGCATCAAATGTCCAAGTAGTCCACCATCCGAATCTTGCAGTTCCGCTATTGAGCCCGCATGTTTTCGGGGAATGACGAGCACATGCGTCGGTGCCTGGGGATTGATATCGTCGAATGCGACCACCAGATCATCCTCATAGACCAGCGCTGCAGGAATGGTCCTCGCGACAATTTTGCAAAAGAGGCACTCGCTCATGAGGTGGGGCCTTTTCTTAAGCCCGACTTTCCGAATCGGGCCGCCAGCTCCTGGTAGACTTCTTGAGGTGTCACGCCGTGGTATCCCAACGCCACCAAAATATGGAACAGCAGATCCGCTGTTTCGTAGACAATCTCTTCCTTGTTCCCGCCCTTCCCAGCAATCGCCACCTCGCCGGCTTCCTCGACAACTTTTTTCAGGATACGATCGACACCACCTTCCAGAAGTTTGGAGGTGTAGGACTCGCTCGATGGCTGACGCTTTCGCTCTTGGATCATCTGGTAGAGGCGTTCGAGAATTCCCCCCCAGGACTCCGACGACTTCGTCTCCGGCGAGTCTAGTCGCGAAAAGAAGCAGGCCCGCTCCCCTGTGTGGCACGTCGGGCCGACCGGCTCGACCTTCACGAGCAGAGCATCGCCGTCGCAATCGAAAAACAGATCTTTGAGCTGCAGTGTGTGACCGGAGGTCTCACCTTTCTCCCACAACATTTGGCGCGACCGGCTCCAGAAGTGCACCGACTTCGTCTCGATGGTCTTCTGCAGGGCCTCCAGGTTCATGAAGGCCACCATCAACACCGTGCCATCCCGCCAGTCCTGCACGACCGCCGGAATCAGCCCCTGCGCATCGAATTTCAATTGCCCCGTATCCATTATCGAACCGCCACTCCCTTCTCACGAAGATAGGCTTTCGCTTCAGGAATCGTGTGCGTCCGAAAATGGAAAATAGACGCGGCCAGCACCGCATCGGCCTTGCCCTTGACGAATCCGTCATAGAGATGGTCCAAACTCCCCACCCCGCCCGACGCAATCACCGGAATGGACACGGCCTCCGACACGGCAGCCGTCAACGCGAGGTCATATCCCTGCTGTTGCCCATCTTGATCCATGCTCGTGAGCAAAATCTCACCGGCTCCGTACTGCGCCATCGTCTTCGCCCATTCGACCACGTCGAGACCAGTCGACTTGCGGCCGCCGTGGGTGAACACCTCCCACCCTGTTGCCGGCACAGCGCGACGCTTGGCGTCGATCGCCACGACGATACATTGCGTCCCGAATCGCTCCGCCGCTTCCTTCACAAACTCAGGCCGTTGAACTGCCGCTGTATTGATGCTCACCTTGTCCGCGCCCGCCTGTAGCAACGCCCGGATGTCATCGAGCGATCTCACTCCTCCGCCGACTGTCAACGGCATAAATACCCGCGCCGCTGTCTGCTCGACCACGTCAATGATGGTCTTACGATTCTCGTGAGAGGCGGTGATGTCCAGGAAACAGAGTTCGTCCGCTCCTTCGCGATCATAGACGGTTGCCACTTCGACCGGATCTCCCGCGTCGCGCAAGTTGACAAAGCTCACGCCTTTGACGACGCGACCGTCTTTGACATCGAGGCAGGGAATAATGCGTTTGGTCAACATCACAACACGTGAAATGTGAAATGTGAAATGTGAAACGAATATGTCAGCGAAGAATTTCTCACACCTGTCCCTTTTCAGTACCGAGGGCAGCAAGAGCTGTCCGATAATCAAGCTTCCCGTCGTACAACGCTTTTCCCACAATCGCGCCTTCAACCCGCGGACCGAGCGCCTGCACAGCCCGCAAGTCTTCAACGCGCGAAATACCCCCGGACGCGATCACGGGGAAGGACGACAACTCTACCACCTCCCGCAACGCCGCCAGATTCGGCCCGCCCAACATACCATCACGGGCTATGTCCGTATAGATCACAGCACCCAAGGTGTACCCTGTCAGCTCCTTCAACAATTCAGTCGCCTTCGTCTCCGATACCGCCGTCCAACCCTTGACCGCCACCTTCCCTTCCCGCGCATCCAGTCCCAATAGAACCTGACGAGGGAATTCCCGGCAGGCTTGCTCGATGAATGATCGATCTGTCAATGCCCCAGTGCCGAGCACAACCCTGCTCACGCCAGCGCTAAGATACCGACGCACCGTCTCGATCGACCGAATTCCTCCTCCCACCTGTATATTGAGGCTCACGGTTCGAATGATCGCTTCGATCTGAGGAAGATTGCGTGGTTCCCCCTCCACGGCTCCATTCAAATCCACCACATGGATCAGCGATGCACCACTTTGCTGCCATCGCCTCGCGATAGCCGATACGTCATCGGAATACACCGTTTCAGCCGCCATGTCGCCCTGACGCAACCGCACGCAACGGCCATCTTTTAGATCAATCGCTGGAATAACAAGCATAGAAAGAACGGCCTGTCGTTAGTGCGTTTCTACCGTGCCAAATGGAAATTCAAGGAGCATATGTTCGACCCCGTAGCTCGCGAGTTCCTCCGCCGTGACAAACACCCCTTGCCGCTGAATGAATCCCATCACGTCTTCAATCATTGGCCGCTGCTTCTCGTAGTAATTCCCTTCCCACAAGACTTGCCCATCAGCCGCGACCACCTTGGCTTCAAACCCTACCGTGGCCGGAGGGCTGGCGCCAAAACGACCACCGACTCGCTCCTGATACACCAACACTTGGCCGACCAGCGAGGCATCCACCTTGAGCTGTTTTGCCACAATCACCGCCGGTGACTGACCGGCGGAAGAGTGCAACACCGTTTGAGACGTAAGCGCTTTCGACGCCTCACTCGGCGACAGCACGGTCACGCCCTGCCGCGCCCGTAACCGGCTCCACAATAGCTGCGTGACTGTCGCTCCAGCCTCAACCGGTACTGTGACTGTTTGTCGAAGATACTGTTCGGTATTCGGCGACACCGCTACCGTCATGTCAGAACGGCGAGCCCCCTGCGGCGCCGGGATGGTCTGATCAATGCTCTCTCTCACTTGTGGTGTCGTGAGAGTCGTGAACGGTACCAACGCGATGGTACGAACCTGATAGCGCGGCAATTCCGATGACGATTTTGTGGTCACTTTCGACCCGCTGCAGCCGACGACTACCAGCACGAGCACCGTCAGTGTGAGCACGTGAGGTATCAGACGTATGGTGACGGTTCGCGTGTTTCGTATTTTCACCTTGTCATCCTCATGTCCACCCCCGTAACGACTATGCGTGCCACGATCCAAAGTTTTTAATGAGTTGCAACCCGACGGCCTGACTCTTTTCGGGATGGAACTGACAGGCCACCACATTGTTCCGCCAAATACTCGAGACAAACGGAATACCGTACGTGGTCGTCGTCGCAGCAATCTGTCGGTCGACCGGATCGACGAAATACGAATGCACAAAATACCAGTGGTCTCCATCCGTAATCCCCTCGAACAACGGACAGGGCCGCTGAATGTTGACTTGATTCCAACCCATGTGGGGAACTTTCAGCATCGGATCGATCTCAAACCGCCTGACCCTACCCGGAATGATGCCGAGTCCTTTGTGTGTGCCGAACTCCTCGCTCTCCGTGAACAACAGCTGGAACCCCAAGCAAATTCCTAGAAATGGTTTTCCCGACTGAATCGCTGCGCGAATCGGTTCCGTCAGTCCATATCGCTCAAGGTTGGCCATGCAATCGCCAAACGCTCCAACACCCGGCAACACCACATGGCTTGCACTCCCGATCACGCGCACATCACGCGTCACCACCGCCTGATGTCCCACCGCCTCAAAGGCTTTTGAGACACTGCGAAGGTTACCCATGCCGTAGTCAATGATTACGATCATAACCCCTATTGGCCGTAGGAAAGATGTAACAATACCGCAACCAGCTCTCTCCCGCCACTCCTCTCTGAGCAAACAAAAGGGGGGCAGGCATCAGTAGCCCTGTCCCCCTTCATCATTTGGCGTTGTCAGTTGGTCGGAAGCCTATAGCATCCCCTTCGTCGAGAGCACCTTGCCGGCCAGTCGGTCTTCCAATATGGTCGCCTGATCGAGTGCTTTGGCCAGCGCCTTGAAGATGGCTTCCATGATGTGGTGCGGGTTGCGGCCGTACATCAGATTCACATGGAGATTCAAGCCACCGTGGGTGACGAAGGCCTGAAAGAAATCTTCGAACAAACCTAGGTCGAAGGCTTTGATCTTCCGGTCCGGCAACACCACGTTGTAGACGAGATAGGGCCGGCCGCTGAGATCCACTGTGACTTGCGCCAGCGTTTCATCGAGCGGAGCTGAGGCAAATCCGAACCGCTTGATCCCGGCCTTCTCACCCAATGCCTGATGCAAGGCCTTACCCATGACGATGCCCACGTCTTCGACCGTGTGGTGTTCGTCGATATCAATGTCGCCTTTGGCCTGGACGGTCAGATCGAAAAACCCGTGCTTGGACAACAGCTCCAGCATGTGGTCGAAAAAGCGAATCCCGGTGTCGATCTTCCCTTGTCCGCTCCCGTCCAACGTCCATTCGACCAGGATATCCGTCTCTTTCGTGGCGCGATGAATCGACGACTGTCGGGGAGCAGATCCGTTCTTCTTCATGAGTACCTGCTCTGGGCTGACTTCGCGTGGGCGTCGAACCCTTCGATGTGGGCCAGCCGAACGAGATGATCCTTCACCTTGCTCAATTCTTCACGCGTATAGTGCACGATGTTGCTGACTTTAATGTAGTCATGGACGGAGAGCGCCGAAAGGAACCGCGCCGTTCCGCCGGTCGGCAGGACGTGATTCGGGCCGGCGACATAGTCTGCAACCGATGGGGGAGTGTACCGTCCCAGGAAGAGCGCCCCCGCATGCCGGATTTTCTCTAGATAGTCAAACGGCTCATCAACCGAGAGTGTCAAGTGTTCCGGGGCAATCTGATTGGCCACCACGATGGCCTCGTCCATGGTGGCGACCACGAAGGCCACCGAATGGCGCGCAATGGACCGGGCCGCGATCTTTTCCCGTTGCAGCCCCTTCAACTGACTATCGATGAGCCGCGTCACATCTTTTGCCAACTGGGCCGATGTGGTGACGAGATAGACCTGCGCATCTTCGTCATGTTCCGCTTCGCAGAGAAGATCGGCTGCGACATGCGCCGGTTTGGCGTCGCCATCTGCGACGACGAGCAGTTCGCTCGGGCCTGCCACCATATCGATTCCTACTGTACCGTACAGGAGCCTCTTGGCCGTCGCGACATAAATATTGCCGGGGCCCACGATTTTATCGACGCGCTGTATTGTCTTGGTTCCATAGGCCATCGCTCCGACGGCTTGCACGCCTCCGACGCGATAGATCTCCGTGACGCCAGCGATGTCGGCGGCGACTAACAGATAGGGATTGATCGGGCCCTTTTGTGGCGGCGTACACATCACCACACGGGGGACGCCCGCGACCTTGGCTGGAATCGCGCACATCAAGACCGATGAGGGATACACGGCCTTGCCTCCCGGCACATACACACCGATCGCATCGACCGGTGTGACCACCTGTCCCAACGTCGCCTCGTTGTCCTGATACATCCACGTCTTGATGCGCTGGCGTTCATGGAACGACGTGATCCGACGGGCTGCAAACCGGAGTGCATCACCCTCGTCTTTCCGGATGTGGAAGTAGGCCTCTTTGATCTCTTCGGGGGTCACGCGCAACCCCGTGTCTTTCATGGTGACGCGGTCGAATTGTTTCGTGTAGCGGAGAACGGCCTTATCGCCGCCCCTCTCCACAGCTTGCAGAATCGCCTTGACAGTCTTTTCGACAACAGCCCCTTGCACGCGGCCACGCGACACCACTTTCTTGAGTGCGGGGAGAAAGGCTCGCTCGGTAGAGACCACAATCTTCATGTTGGAGTCCGTCTGACTGTTCGACGTACCCCGCGCAAAGCCTTGCGCGGAACGGACGTTCGAGAAGCCGCCGGTGTGTTGCTCACAGTCCGGAGCTTCCTAATCAGCTCTGTGACCACTGCATGCTTCAATTTCAGACTTGCGCGATTGACAACCAAGCGGGCCGTGGACTGCGCGATGCACTCCACTTCGACAAGGTCATGCGCCTTCAACGTGTTGCCGGTCTCGACCAGATCCACAATTCGATCGGCCAAACCGACCAAGGGCGCCAGTTCAATCGAGCCGTACAACTTGATGATTTCGACCTGCACGCCACGCTGATTGAAATACCGCTCGGTGATCTTCGGATACTTGGTCGCTACCCGAATTTTCGAGGACAGCCGGTCTCGTGAGGCCTGCCCCTTGAGCGCAGCGACGGCGATTCTACACGCTCCGAACTGTAAATCCAATGGTTCATATACGTCGCTGTCCTGTTCCATCAAGACGTCTTTCCCGACAATCCCGAGGTCCGCTGCGCCATATTCGACGTAGGTCGGCACATCGGTCGGCCGCACAATCAGGAAGGTCATGCCGATCTCCGGACAGGGAAACACCAACCGGCGACTCTCGGTGGAGAGACTGCCCAGTGCATAGCCCGCCCGGCGAAAGACGTCCAGGGTGAGGTCCAACATTTTCCCCTTCGACAAGGCAATCGTCAGCATGATGTCAGCAAGTCCCGGCCGGCGCCGCTCCCTCTTTATGACGGGTGATCGTCGCACCCAACCCACGGAGCTTCTCTTCCATCCGCTCATATCCACGATCCAGATGGTAGACGCGGAGAATCTCCGTCTTACCTTCCGCCGCAAGACCGGCCAAAACCAATCCTGCGCTTGCACGAAGATCGGACGCCATCACCGGAGCCCCGGTCAGCTTGGTCGGTCCGGTCACGACTGCCCGATTGCCTTCGACCTTGATCTCGGCACCCATCCTGCGTAGCTCCTCGACATGCATAAATCGGCTTTCGAACACCGTCTCAGTGATCACGCTCGTGCCCTCAGCGGCGGTCATCAAAGCCACCATCTGCGCCTGCATGTCGGTAGGAAACCCGGGATATGGCAACGTCCGAATGTCGATCCCTTTGAGCCGCGATGCCGCGTTGAGATGAATCCGTTCTTTCTCCACCTGCATCTTGACGCCGGCTTCCCGCAGCTTCATCAGCAAGGCGTCCAAATGATTCGGACGGCACCGATTGAGCGTCACCACTCCCCGCGTAACAGCCCCAGCCACCAGATACGTTCCTGTTTCGATGCGATCTGGGATCACGTCGTGATCGCTCCCGTGTAACTCGCGGACACCTTCGATCGTGATGACATCCGACCCGGCACCCATGATGCGAGCCCCTCGCTTCACGAGAAAATCCGCAAGGTCCACGATCTCCGGTTCCTTCGCCGCATTTTCAATGACCGTGGTCCCACGAGCAAGCGACGCAGCCATCATCAGATTTTCTGTTCCGGTGACTGTCGGCGTATCGCAGTAGATCTGTGCCCCCGACAACCGCTTCGCTTTGGCGCGAATATACCCGTGTTCCATCGAAACTTCCGCACCCATTTTCGCGAGTCCGGCAAGATGGAGGTTGACGGGCCGGGACCCAATGGCGCAACCACCGGGCATCGACACCGTGGCCTCTCCCCATCGTGCTAGCAGCGGCCCCAGCACGAGCACGGAGGCCCGCATGGTCTTCACAAGATCGTACGGGGCCTGGGTCGAAGTGATCACATTGGCATTCATGACCGCGCGATTTCCCTCATAGTGGACCTTCGCGCCTAAAATACCTAACAACTTGCCCATGGTGACGACATCCACCACGTGAGGCACGTTGGTGATCACGCACTCGCCCCCGCCAAGAATGGTAGAGGCTAAGATCGGCAACGCGGCATTCTTCGCCCCGCTGATCTCGACCTCTCCTCGTAGCACCACCCCGCCTGTGATAACAGTGCGATCCATCGTCCTGCCCCTACGTTGTTCCTACTCGCTCCACGATCACTACGCGCTCAAGCCCGGCCGCATCATCTACCAGCTGGTGGAATCTGTATTCGGGTATCTGGTCGACAATCTGGCGTATTGCACGAGCCTGGCCGGCACCAATTTCCATGATCAATACGCCGCCGGGAGACAAGTATTGACCGGCATCTTGCAGCAACCGTTCGTGCAACTCCGTCCCCTGAGGTCCTGCCACCAGAGCGGCTCGTGGTTCGAATAGCCGCACTTCCGGTTGAAGGGTCAGCCACTCAGCCTCCGCAATATAGGGAGGGTTCGAGACGATGACGTCAATGCGCCCTTCCAACCCCTGCTCCGCCAATGGCTTCAGCAAATCGCCTTCCAACCATGTGATGCGCTCACCTATCGCATGGCGAATAGCATTCTGCCTGGCGACATCGAGCGAAGCGTTCGAGAGATCGGTTGCAACCACCCGCGCACAAGGTCTCAACCTCGCAATCGCCACGGCAATGCACCCGGATCCCGTGCAGACATCGACGATGATCGCCTCTTGTTCGGCGAGAATCCGTTGCGCGGCATACTCCACCAGCAGCTCAGTCTCCGGCCTCGGAATGAGCACCGTCGAATTTACGCTAAACTCTAACCCACAAAACTCTTGGGTCCCCAGAATATATTGCAAAGGCTCTCGACCAACCCGCCGCCCGACCAGCCCTCTCGCGACCACCAGCTCAGCAGGAGACAGCAATCGGTCTCGATCGGCAAGAACTTGATGTGCAGGAAGCCGGAGCGCGTGCTCCATGATCCAAAACGCTTCCTGCCCCGCGCTCTCGATACCTGCTCGCTCCAATAGCCGTCGTGCCTCGGCGATCGCCTCCCCGAGCGTTGCCTGGCCTGCTGATCGCGAGATGGGGACAACCACACCCATACTATTAAGCGGCTCCCACTTCTTGCTGACGCTGCGCCCTCAGAGCCTGGACGAGTTCGTCGAGGTCGCCTTCGAGCACCTGTTCCAACTTATGCAATGTCACCCCGACGCGATGATCTGTCACTCGATTTTGCGGAAAGTTGTAGGTGCGAACCTTCTCGCTTCGCTCGCCCGTGCCCACTTGAGCCTTGCGATTCTGGGCGATTTCCGCTTCCTGTTTCTCCCGCTCCGCCTCGACGATTCTGGCCCGCAGGGTCCGCATCGCCTTGTTGCGATTCTTCAGCTGCGACCGTTCGTCCTGACAACTCACCACTACACCGGTGGGAATATGGGTGATCCTCACCGCCGATTTCGTCGTATTGACACTCTGGCCACCGGCGCCGGATGAACAGAAGGTGTCGATCCGGAGGTCCATGGGATCAATATGCACATCGACCTCATCCACCTCAGGCATGACGGCGACGGTGACCGTCGACGTATGAATCCGGCCACTGGCCTCTGTGACGGGAACACGCTGGACTCGATGGACCCCGGCCTCGAATTTGAAGTGACTGTATGCGCCCTTGCCTTCTATCAGCGCAACAACCCCCTTGTAGCCTCCAGGTCCGGTTTCTGTGGCTTCAACCACATCGACCTTGAATCCTTTGATCTCGGCGTACTTGCTGTACATGCGGAACAATTCTCCCGCAAAAAGCGCCGCCTCATCGCCACCGGTTCCGGCGCGGATTTCAAGGAGCAAACTTTTCTCGTCTCGTGGGTCTTTGGGAATAAGCAGCTCTTGGGCCTGCTGTTCGATCTCACGCTGCTGGTGTTCGAGCGTGGCGCTCTCCTCCGTCGCCATCTTATGCAATTCAACCCCGGCCGTGGGATCTGCAAGAATTTGAGCGGCTTCCTCCAACTGCCTTGCGTTGTCTCGATAGGTGGCGAGAAGCTTGGCTGCCGGTTCGATATCCATCCGCTCCTTATTGACTTTGTGAAGCTGAGCAGGTTGACTCATCATGGACGGATCCATAAGCTGATTCGTCAATTCATCATATCGAGTAGCCAGCACTTCCCATTTCTTGAGTAAGACTGCTTCCATGGCCCGTCTCTCCTGGATTCCGGCTCAGCTCCTGACGCACAAAAACAAAGAGACCCTGCCCCTCAGCGAAGCAGAGTCCCTTGTATGGCCTCTTCTTAAGCTACTTTTCTTTCTTCGCGTACTTCTTCTTAAACCGTTCGACACGCCCTTCGGTATCAATGATCTTCTGCGTCCCGGTGAAAAACGGATGGCAGTTTGAACAAATATCGACATTGATATCGCCGCCCGTCGATCTGGTCTTATATTTGTTGCCGCAGGCGCAATGCACCGCGACTTCTCGATACACGGGATGGATACCCTTCTTCATAATCTACACTCCCTACACGTCACAATTATCCGCCTTCGCCCATTCGAAAGCCCGTCACTGTACCTTGTCTCTGCGACCAGATACAAGTCGGATGTTACCGATTCATCGACTGGAGAAACTCCTGATTGGTCTTGGTGCCATGCAACTTGTCCATCAGAAACTCCATGGCTTCCATTGTCCCAAGCGGACTCAACACCTTGCGCAATATCCACATCTTATTGAGACGATCCTTATCCACCAACAATTCTTCTTTTCTCGTCCCAGACTGGCTGATATCGATAGCGGGGAAGAGCCGCTTGTCGGCCAGACGGCGATCGAGATGAACTTCCATGTTGCCGGTCCCTTTGAACTCTTCAAAGATCACATCATCCATCCGGCTACCGGTATCGACAAGCGCGGTCGCCATGATAGTGAGACTACCGCCGTTTTCGATATTGCGGGCCGCTCCAAAGAACCGCTTCGGCCGCTGGAGCGCGTTCGAGTCCAGTCCTCCCGACAACACCTTGCCGCTCGGCGGCGCAATCGTATTATAGGCGCGCGCCAAGCGAGTAATGCTGTCCAGCAGTACAACCACATCTTTCTTATGTTCAACCAGTCGCTTGGCCTTTTCGAGCACCATCTCAGCCACCTGAGCATGGCGCTGAGCCGGCTCATCGAAGGTGGAGCTGATGACTTCGGCCTTCACCTGCCGCTGCCAGTCGGTGACTTCTTCCGGCCGCTCGTCGATGAGCAGGACGATCAAGGTCACTTCCTTGTGGTTTTTAAGAATCGCCCGAGCGATGGCCTGCAGCAACATCGTTTTCCCTGTTCGGGGAGCCGCGACGATCAACCCACGCTGGCCTTTGCCGATCGGAGTCGTGAGATCCATCACGCGGGTGCAATACTCTTCACGGTCAAACTCAAGGACTAGCCGCTCCTCCGGATAGAGCGGCGTCAGATTATCGAAGAGAATCTTGTCACGAGACACCTCGGGATCTTCGTAATTGACCTTTTCGACCTTGAGCAACGCAAAATACCGTTCGCTCTCCTTCGGCGGCCGGATCTGCCCAGACACAATGTCGCCGGTGCGTAGATTGAAACGCCGGATTTGAGAGGGCGAGATATAAATGTCGTCGGGACCAGGCAGATAATTTGAATCGGGAGCGCGCAGAAATCCGAACCCATCAGGGAGCGTTTCGAGCACGCCTTCGCCGAAGACTACGCCGTTGTTCGCGGTCTGCGCCTGCAGAATCGCAAAAATCAATTCTTGCTTCCGCAGAGTGGGCGCGCCATCGATCTTCAAATCGCGCGCAACCTCATTGAGATCGGCGATAGACTTCTGCTTCAGCTCCGCCAGATGCATAACCTCCCCCTTCGTTTGTGTCATGAGTATCCTCTCAAGCCCCCGGCTGCATTGTTATTGGCAGCGATCGCACATGGTGAACCATGGGAAATTGTCCACGGACTGAATACTAGTAGAGTAATGGTAATGCGTTGATAATTGTGTCGTGTATATCAGCTAAAAGAGGGTGACCCGTGAGGGACTGACCTGTTTTCGCGTGTCGCTACTCAGGGTACGACTCTGTCTCATGGTTGCGGATATTGTTGCAGGCCGGAACTCATGCGTCGCTAGACTTGCCTCTGTCCCTTTAAGCAATTGCGATTTGTATCGAGATGCGCCCCGGGAGTCTTGTGTGTGGAGTTAACTTAGAATCGAGCTGAGATAGTGGACGAATCATAACGCGAGTGTCGTTCCTTGTCAACAGGGATATCTTTTTCCTCACACTACCCACATTGCGCTGATCCAGTCCAGCCGATGGGCCTCTTCTTGGTTGGGGCAATTTGCTTGCTCCGACGCCTATGGTTGCAGCGCAAAAGAGCGGTGTGCTAAATGAGGGGCTTCGCGGAGACACACCATGGCGCATGACGACGAACACGGACAGCACGGGCGGATATTTACATTGTCCGAGGCCAATCGCCTCATCCCTCAGCTCAATTCCAAGCTGACATCGATTCAACAGGCCAAGGCCGTCTTGTCACGCACGAAAGAAGATATTAAAAAAGCCAGCGCTCAGGCCGAATATGGCGGGGGCAGTACTGTTGGACACCTCTACATCTTGGGCCTGCAACAAGTCAGTGCGAATCTTCAGGCTATTCAAGAACTCGGCATTCTGGTGAAGGACCTGGACCTCGGTCTCTGTGACTTTCCCCATCTTCGTGACGGCCGAGTGGTCTATCTATGCTGGAAGCTCGGAGAACAAGAAGTTCGCTGGTGGCATGAAACGACCACCGGCTATAAAGATCGCTGCCCGCTAGAGGATCTAGCCTGAGGTCAGATTTTTCTTTTTCAACCCTCGAGACATTTATGAAATTCGTCATACTCGGATTCGACGGTCCTGACGGAGAGGCCAAGCGAAAAATCTATCGCCCGGCGCATCTCGCCAAGATGGAACCCCTAGATGCGCAAGGCCGGGTTGTGCTTGCTGGTCCACTCACGGATCAGACTGGGAGTCTTATCGTCATCGAAGCGAATTCGCTGGAAGACGCGCAACAGTTTGCTCGCGAAGATCCTTATACCGTCCACGGTGTATTTGAACGGGTCGAAGTCCACCCATTTACTCAAGTCTTTCCCAAGAAACGGTAGTTGAGAGCCTGTCGCTTCACTTCTTCAGCCCTTACTCCGTTCACCCCGTTCTGGTTGCATTGCCGCTTCAGCCATCGCGCGGTATAGTTGTTTAAATGGAACTGTATCGGCGATTGTTCTATTCCTCCCTCTCCGCTCCTCTCTTCGCGCTCCTTCTATGGGGAGCTCCTGCATTCAGCGCCTCCACGAAAACCATCATCGCCGATGGCCAATATGTCATGGCCGATGGCGATACCTTAGCCGGCGCGGAAGAAAAAGTTCTCCAACGAGCCCAACGCAACGCCGTGGAAGAGGCGGGCGTTTATCTTGAAACTACATTTCACGATGTGGAAAAAGAATCTGGTGGGAGAAGCACCCATACCAGTTCGCTGGAAATCAGAACGATTGCCGCCGCTGTCACAGAAACGGAAGTTCTCGAATCCAGGCGCTCCTTCGAGCGGGACCGCCCCGTCTTCTTCGTACGCATTCGTGCCACGGTCAATCTGGGCAATCTGGCGGAAGCGATACGCCGACTTCAATCCGACCAGCAACTTGCGCAAAACTTTCGCCAGCTCCAGCAGGAAAATCACCAGTTGCGCTCTCAACTGCAAGAGATTCAACAGCAGCCGATCGGCGTCCGAATGCTGACAATCGATCCGAACGGGAAGTCCGCCTCACATCGACAGGCACGCGCGATGCTCGAAACAGCTCTCCACACATCGAATCTGCGGGACAAGATCCAGTTCAGCACCGACGCCGCCTTTCTTGACGATCGCTACGTCGATCCACTCATTGTGCGAGGGCAAACCTATCTCCGGCTCGTCTCGCTAGCGTTTTCCCAACAGGCTCGAGCGTCGGACTATGCAGACTATCTGGACAAGGCCAGGATAGATTTCGATCGCGCCATCACACTCGACACGAAAAATGTATGGGCATGGGTTGGGAAAGGAGATGTATTCACATGGATGAAACAATTGAACGAGGCTGCTGCTGCCTATGAGCAAGCCCTTGTGCTCGATCCGTTTGCCGATATCGCTCGCCAGCCTCTCATCGGCGTATACACGACACAAGCTCGCCGTCAGGCAGATGCCAAGTCTTGGCATCAGGCTTTGACCACACTGAAGAAACTCCTTAAGGCCGAGACGCCTGAAAGTTGGATCCCCTATCAAAAAGAAGCATATGCACTGCGCAGCGAGATTTATCTTAAACTAAACCAGCCGGATCAAGCGATTGAAGATCTGTCCACTGTTATTCGGGTCGACCCAACCAATGCTGCCGCCCTGGTAACCAGAGCAAAGCTTTACCAAGAACGTTTACAGGGTCGGCTCGCCAAGGATGATCTAGAGCGAGCCTGTGTTCTCGGATCCGTTTCAGCCTGTGAGCAATTGCCGTGACATTGCGCAACATATTGATTTTATATCAGCATTTGCATGTACAAGCGACCTGGCCTTTAACAGCCCAGCGACTACGATTGGTTTGACAGACTGAGTAGGCCAACCCTATAATGCACACTCTCAAAATGCGAACTAGATAGGCATTACTAGGCTGCCTCTGGGCACTGCCAAGATGTGAGGACAAAAGGCCTAAAGCCTCCCTCGTTCAATGGCCCCAAATTTCTCAGTGTTGGGCCTTCTGCGAGGTTGCAGGGGGCGTGGAAAAAGCTTAGAGTGGAGAAGGCTGAGATTCTCAGAAGACCTATGCTTCCATTCTTTAACCCCTTGCCGGAGAGTAATCCGTAATGACTCAGTATCGCGTCCTTCCAGGCCCTGAACATTTCCTTCCTCCATCGGCTGCCAGCATGGGCATTTGTTTGCCGAACCCTGGGGAAGCTCATATCAACGGAGTGATCGTCCCAGAGGAAAAAGCCTACGAGGAAGCGGCGAAACAATTCCTCATGGCTAAAGTGCCGACTCTCTTTCCTGGCCCCCTAGTCCTGTGGGCCTGGAACGAGAAGGCGGCCAAGAAGGCCACGGCTATCCGTCACTTGTACAACACACTCAAGGAATGCGTGCAGCCCGGGCAAACGCCCATGCTGATCCCGATGCCGGACTACCGCCCCAAATATCCTAAGATCAATCCTGAAGTTGAGATCAATCCCAACCACCCGAATCTGACCATCTGGCATAACAAAATCGATTGTTGCATGTTCATCGGGGTCCACTGCCATCAAGCGAATTTGTCGCTCAAAATCATTCGGGGCGGTACATCCTGCTACACGATCGCCATGTGCGCTCAAGCCGGCCATGAAGATGCGATGCTCTCATTCCGCGACGCATCGGTTGAAAAAATCATGACACTGGCCGATGCCGTGAAAAGATTAAAAGGGACAGTTAACCCACGGCTGACGTCAGCCAAAAGCGGAGCCTCAAACTAAGCGACACCGTTTGAGGCTCTTAATGAGGACAGTGAAAGGAGTCTGAATCATGGCAGACACACACTCAGTCATCGGCACAAAAAATAAAAAGGGGCAGACCTTTACCGATACCTGGACGATGATGAATGACGCACCGCGCACGCCATCGTTCTTTACGGGCAGCGAGGTGATCAAGGAAGCGCTCCGACGGGCCAGCTGCGACGTGATGATTGCGTACCCGATTACCCCGCAGAGCGAAGCGGCCGCCTTAATCGGCGAACTCTTTGCCGAGGGTTACATCGGCGACTATTTCCGTGGCGAAAGCGAATTCGCCGTCATGTCGCAATGCGCAGGAGCGGCCTTCGGAGGAGCTCGCGTGTTTACGACAACCGCAGGACCCGGCACGATGCGCGCGATGGAGAACTTCCCGATGTGGGCCGGTGCACGGTTGCCGATTCAAATGATCGTCACCTGCCGCGGCATCAACTCACCGTTGTCGATCCAGCCTGACACACTTGAAATTGCCTATCTTCTGAATACCGGCATGCTCGTCTGGCATGCGGAAACCGCACAGGATTTCTTCGATTGGATTCTCAAAGGCTACATGGTTTCGGAAGAACCTGATGTGCATCTCCCCTTAGCGCTGTGCTGCGATGGATTTTTCGTGACGCACACCAAGGACGTTGTCAATCTTACCCCGGCGGATATGTGTCTTCCCCCCTATGACCCCTACCGCTCCCCTGTCCCCTGCATGGACATGGAGTGTCCCCCGGTTCGGATGATGCGTGATCCGTTTGTCATGAAGAGCAACTACATCAGCTACGCCACCCACGCGTCCTGGCAGCAAGAAGTCTGGGCGGCAGT
>DATENE010000045.1:0-10081 GCA_035275205.1 Nitrospiraceae bacterium | reverse complement strand
GACGATCCTGAATAATCTGATTTGGAAAAAACTCGAAATCTGTCATGCGATGAGGATCGAAGGACACAAGGTCGCTGAAGGATTTCAGGTTGTTACGGTGCACATGATCGATGCCGGCATGCTGCCGATGTCCTTACAATCATTTGCGGGCGATTGCCTGATTAAGAAAGCGATTGAGATCGCGCCGCTGGTGGACTAGCAGGATAGCCTAGCGAGACTCGCGGGATGGGTGAGAAAGGCGAGACTCCCGAATTCACGGTTTGCGCGTCGCGCTTGTCGCGCCAGTCTTCCGTGTCTTGCGCAGGATGCTCAAAAAGGCCGTTCAGCAAGGCCGCAGGCGAATCGAAACCGGAGGCGTACCCTCTGGGGTACGCTGAGGATTTCGATAAGCCGAGAACGCTGCTGGCGGACTTTTTCAGCATCCTGCTAGGTGTGGCGGCATTCCGGACAGGAGGTGGGTTCTTCTGCTGCTTCACACTCTTCGGCGGTCAAAGGGAAGAGTTGTTCGCATTGTCTGCAAGGGCGAATTTCGAAATAGGCGGTTCCCTTGTCGTCGATGTCGGTTGGCAAGAGCAATTCAAAAGGGTCATATCCGATGGCGCCGCCGTCGGAAAATTTGACGATCGCGAGGCGGTCGTTAAAGACCTCGAAGGTTCCTTCCTGCCCTTTTCTGGTCAATATATGCCCGAGAACGAACACCGGCTGTCCCTTGCGCTTGGTGCGGAGGTCTCGTAAGGTATGTTGCGTGTCTGTGGCGCAGGAAAATTGACCACTGGAGCTAGTTCCGAAGATTGGCGTCGGCATACGAATCTTCACGTGAATGAGATGAGACCCCTGTATCATACGGGTAAAAATGGCGTCAAGGCGAGCGGGACACTTAGTAGGCTATTGGAAAACTCGGTTAATATACCAAACGTCGTTAGGATCTTCCGTGCGGTGCTGAGACCGGAATAATCTCAGGATGCTCAAACAGGCCGTCCAGCAAGGCCGCAGCCGATGAAAGCACCGGAGGCGTAGCCTCCGGGCTACGTTGAGGATGCTTTCGAGGTGAGAACGACGCTGGCGGACTTTTTCAGCATCCTGTTAGACAAGGAGTTTGAACATGGCAAAGGTGACGATCTACCAGAAACCAACTTGTAGCACATGCCGTCAAGCGGTGCAGTTGATACAAGAGAGCGGCAAGCCGTTTACAGCCGTCAACTACTATGAGAAGCCCTTTACGAAGGTCCAACTCAAGAGTCTTTTGAAGAGGGCGGGGCTCTCGCCGAAGGATATAGTCAGAACGAAAGAGGACATCTACAAAGAGCTCGGTTTAGCGAAAAAAAGCCTTTCGGATGATGAATGGCTGGATGTATTAGTGGCCCACCCGGATCTCATTCAGCGTCCGATTGTCGAAAAGGGCGAGAAGGTAATCTTAGCCAGACCCGCGGAGTCTGTGAAAGGACTTCTCTAACAGCTAGGTTCCATACTCTCCACTCGGAACAATTCTTCCTGATCCTGTCTGAGACCGTCGTACCGGGACAACCGCTTCTAGTCCTCGTTTGACGACGTTCCCTCCTCCCCCCTTGGCTTCGTAGAGTCCTCGATAGGCCGTCTTGATCACGAGCGTCAAGGTCGCGCTGTCGTCAATTTTTTCCGCCACGCCGATACTCAGGGTAACCGGGAGCGCTTGGTCGCGTGCTCCGGTCTTTTGGGCCTCTCGTTCCTTTTCCCAGACCCGATCGCGTCCTCGAAGGAACAAACTGATGGCGCCGATGGTTTTCCGGATGGTCTCCAGCGTACCCAAGGTTTCTGTAGTTGATTTTCCTGGGAAGAGTACGGTGAGGTCTTCTCCGGTCGTACGGAAGACCTGCCCATCAGTACAAGCAGTCTGAACTCTGGGAGCAACCAGTTTTAGAATCTGTTCGCTGACAGGCTTCCCGTGAACATTGGCATACTGGGTCAGCTGGTCGATGCTGATAACTGCGACCGAGAATCGTTTCCCGAGTTGCGCGATCGCTTCGTCATAGGCCAAGCGACCCGGAATGCCGGTAAGTTCGTCGCGGTAGGTCCGTTGATAAAAGGATTGTAGCAATGTGACGTAGATGATCAGTCCGGCCGCCATGAAAAAGTTTGATGGCTGCCAGCCGTAGCGACTTGTATGATAGGCCACGAAAATGGCGAAGAGCGCCCAAATTGCGCCTCCCTCCAGTGGGTCACGATGAAGGACGAATCGTATCACGTGCATCAGCAGTGCGATGGCGAAGGCGAACAATGCCGGCTGCGGAATGGGTGTCCAGTCCATGTACTGCGCAGGAATGTACTCGCGTGTGAAAGAGGAGGCCAGGTCATGCTGGTCCGGAAGGCAGAGCCAGAGCAGCAGAAAAGGTTGGACTAAGACAATGATGACACGAGTCAAGCCGGCCAGCGTCGAGAGTGAATCTTCCTTTAGGATGGAAAACGCCAGCAGGTTGAGCGGGACGAGAAAGGCGGTGATGGCGAGAGCCGTCTGGCTTGCATCGGTGGTGGAGAACAATACCAGGGCTCGATCTGCAATTGCCAGCACCAAGAGAGAAAGAATCATACGGCTGCTGGCAAAGTACCAGCCAAAGATAAGCCCAAACGTGAGCACGATATACGGCAGTGCTGCAATCGGCTGTTGCAGCCACATTGGGAGTCCGTGGGGGCGAAGGAATCCAAGTGCTATGAGAAAAATCAACCCCCCAGGGAAGACAATCGCAAGGATGGATTTCCAAAGCAGGCTCTGCATGGCTCTTATCCGTGTTTAGATGGTCTGGAGGCCACTAAAGGGTTGCCAGATCCATACCAGCCGATCCTTGCCTAGGAATGGAAGGGACAGCAGTGGCCTTGTAAAAGCATGGATTTTTCAGGTGAAATTCACTGTCGGTTGGCCCCTGGCGAGGGAGGCAACGGGTGAGCGCTGAATCAGGGCCGCTTTTGAACAATCAGATGAGGTTGTTGTCAGGGTGGGTGAAGCTGAGCTGGCGCATCAGCTCGAGGCAGTCGAGGGATGTCCCTGGGTCAAGCGGAGAGCGCCGGAGGTTCGATCTACGGCGATGGTGACCGCTCCATCTAATACTTGTAGAAGCAGGTCTCCAGCCAGCTGTCGCCGCCAGCCGCGAAGAATGGGAAGCTCAAGGGTTGTCCGATTCTGCTTGGCTTCCACGAGTGTTTGTAGGTCGGCGCTGGTGGCGAGCAGGGTGGGGGCGATCCCCTCCTCTGCTGCGCGAGCCTTCAGCACAGCTTGCAGGAGTTCGACAATACCGGTTGATTCAGGATCCGGTTTTCGCTCGCTAGGGACTTCCGGCCATGCCGATGATGGAAGCGTCAGCGCCGAGGTGATGGCGGTGAGTAGTTGTACTCCGTGTCGATCGACATCGGAGGAATGGACGCCGCGGAGACCTCGGAGATCGTTGACCGATTTAGGTGGGTGGCGTGCGAGTTGAAGGAGTACCTCATCTCGCATGACGCGTCCGCGCGGCACGTTCCGGCGGCGGGCTTCCGCTTCTCGCCAGACAGCCAACTCGCGAAGCACGGCAGCCCCTTTGGGCTTGAGTGTGTCCCACCCTCGAATTCGTTGGTAGCGTTCCTGCGGCTCTCGACTTTTTTCTCCTATCGCCGTTTCGAGGCGAGCAAACTCCTCACTGACCCATTCCGAACGGCCGAGTGTATTCAAGCGGTTCTGTAAATGGGTGTGGATCGATAGGAGGAATTCAACATCTTCCAAGGCGTAGGCAATTTGGTCATCCGAGAGTGGTCGCGCACTCCAGTTGGTAAAGGTATGGGCTTTCGCCAGCTTCGTGCCATGGAGTCGCTGGACTAAGTTCGCATAGGCGACTTGGGCGCCATACCCGACCATGGCAGCGGCGATCTGGGTGTCGAAAAACGGCTTCGGGATTCGCCCGGCGTGGATGGCAAAAAGATCGAGATCTTGCCGCCCGGCGTGGACGATTTTCTCAATCCTGGCATCACAGATGAGTTCCCAGAAGATGTCGAGCGATCCGCTAGCCTGTACGGCGGGAAAGTCGATGACGGCAGCAGTGGTGGCGGTGGCGACTTGGATCAGTTCGAGTCGTGGAATAAAGGTGTCTTCTCCGACGAATTCCGTATCCAACGCCAATCGCGGACTTTGCCGCAAGATGTGGCAGAGGGATTCAAGCGCAGGCTGGTCAGTGACGTATGGCAGAGATGGATTGGAGGGTGTCACCAGTGGCTCATTCTGTTGGACGATAGGTAGCGTCTGGTGACCGCGGAGGTTCAACATTGCTAAGGCTCAGGTATTCCTTCAGAAACTGATAGGCCTCCAGCATGCGGCGCAATTCAGGCTCGGCGCTGCGATCGCCGTTATTCGAATCGGGATGGAGTTGCTTGGCCTTGTGGCGAAAGGCGGTGGTGATGTCGGCGAGTGAACTGCCGAATTCCACGCCCATGGCGGCATAGGCGTCCATCGCGTTGTTGATCCCGCTCGATCCTTGTGACAGGTCGCCGCCTCCCCCACCGGCAGCTTTCAACATATCGGCAAGGCTGATCTTCTTACGCCGCCTCCGGGGTCGCTCTCGTATCTCGCTGTCGAAATCATCCCATCGGTCTTCGACGAACTCGAGGCGGGACTCCAGACGCATCGCGCCGGAGAGATCACGGACCTCCCCAATCTCTTCTTCAATCTGGAGCAGCGACTTGATCACCTCCTCCAACCCCTCTTCAACACGAAAGAAGCTGTCGGTTCGCTCCTGCATCATCGTGTCGACGGCGAGTTCCAGGCTCTCTTCGGCTTTTGGGCGCAACGATTCGATGCGTCGTCTCATCCCGTTCTGAAACTTGATGAATTTACTCTGTGAAAACGGCATATCAACCACACTCTTCCACAGCTGACGGACTTTTTCGGCATCCTGCTAGGGGGCGCATTGTAGCACAGCATGGTCGCGTGCCAGAAGGGTAGTGGACACAGCTGGATTCATGTGGGTTGAATGGTCAGGATGAGGCGAAGTCGTCGCTGAGTTTCGTGCGCCGTCGGGCCACACCCGTTTCACGTGCGGCTGCCGACACGGCTTTGGCCACGCGCGGGACGATTTCCTTATCGAACATACTCGGAATGATGTAGTCCTCGCTGAGCGCCGCAGGGGGAATAGTCTCAGCCAGGGCCTTGGCCGCGGCCAGTTTCATCGCTTCATTGACGTCGCTCGCCTGCACATCCAGCGCTCCTCGAAAGATTCCGGGAAAGGCGAGCGCATTGTTGATTTGATTCGGATAGTCCGAGCGCCCAGTTGCAAAGATCCGACAGTGGGACGCGGCTAATTCACGAGGGACTTCAGGGTCGGGATTGGCCATGGCAAAGACGATACGATCAGTCGCCATGAGATCAAGATCTTCTGCCGTCAGGATATTGCCGACGGATAATCCGATGAAGACATCGGCCCCCTTGAGGGCGTCTTGGAGTGTTCCTTGAGGATGATCTGGGGTCATGCAGGGGGTCAGATCTGTTCGGCAGGCCCGCAGTTTCTGGCCGTCCCCTCGCAGGATGATACCTTGAGGCTCGCATCCGATGAGGTGAGAGAGGCCGGCAGCGAGTAACATCCTGCAGCAGGCGGTCCCGGCGGCGCCGAGACCATTGACCACCACGCGGATGGTCTCCATCCGTTTCCCCGTGACAGTCAGCGCATTCGTCAAGGCCGCGAGGATCACCACAGCCGTGCCGTGCTGATCGTCATGCATCACCGGTATATCCAGGACGGCTTTTAGGCGGCGTTCAATTTCGAAACAGCGCGGTGAACTGATGTCTTCTAAATTGATGGCGCCGAATCCTGGAGCGATGGCCTGAACTGTGCGAACAATTTCGTCAGGATCTTGCGTGTTGAGGCAGATCGGCCACGCATCGATTCCCGCAAATTCCTTGAACAGCATGGCTTTGCCTTCCATGACGGGTAGCGCGGCCTCCGGGCCAAGATTCCCGAGGCCCAGCACCGCAGATCCGTCGGTGACCACGGCAACCGTGTTGCCCTTGCCGGTAAAGGCATAGGCTTTGGTTTTGTCCTTCGCGATGGCTTGTGACACCCGACCGACTCCTGGCGTATAGACCATCGACAGCACGTTTCTTGTGGTAATAGGCAACTTGCCTTGGACGCGAATTTTTCCGCCAAGATGCAGAAGGAAAATCCGGTCGGAAGCCGAGAGGACTTTCACGTCCGGCAGTGCCCTGATTCGAGCGAGTACCCGCTCTCCATGCGCTTCGCTCTGGACGTCGATGGTGACGTCCGGCACCATGCGGCTGGACGTTGCGGAGACGATATCCACGGCGCCCAAGTTGGCGCCTTCCTCGGCTAGGACGGCGGCCACTTTTGCGAACATGCCCGGTGTGTTGGCAAGTTCAAGGCGAACGGTCAAGCGGTAATTGGAGTAGGGTTCAATGTCCGTCATAGCTGACCCTTCATTTCATTAAAGATTACCATAAGAGTGGATGCGAACCAGAGATGATTGTGTCTTCCGATTCTCTCGCGGCAGATGAAGATGAGGCGTACACGGTTGACTGTCGAACTCAATTTTCGCTAGCGTATCATTCATATGCACAACTGAGTACGCACACGCATTACAGACACCCACATCACAATGAGGAGGAGATCATATGAAGAGCATGTTAATGACAATTATGGCAATGGCAGTGGCAGTGACGTTCAGCGCTCCGGCCTTCGCCGGCGACGAGAAGTCGGAGAAAAAAGACGAGAAGAAGGGCGGCTATGTTCTTGTGTATGGTGACGACAAGGATAAAAAGGACGAGAAGAAAGGCGGCCATGCCGATACGTTCGGCGATGAGAAGAAGGATGAGAAGAAGGACGGCAAGTAATCAACACGGAAGTCGTTTGTCCTATCGGCCAAGCCGTACTTGAACGATTCTGAAGAGGCCTGCGATTGTGAAATCGCAGGCCTCTTTCCACATTCGCGCATTGACCCCTCTCCGACCTCGATGCTACCGTGGGCCATGCACACTTCATCTGACGCAGCAAGGTCGAATCGCCTTATCCGCGAAACCAGTCCCTATCTCCTCCAGCATGCCTCGAACCCTGTCGATTGGTATCCCTGGGGACCCGAGGCCTTGCAGGCCTCGAAAGAACAGAATCGTCCCATTCTGCTCTCGATCGGCTATTCCGCTTGCCACTGGTGTCACGTGATGGAGCGGGAGTCGTTTGAAAACGAGGCGATCGCGGCACTGATGAACCGGCATTTTGTCTGTATCAAAGTGGATCGGGAAGAGCGCCCCGATTTGGACGAGATCTATATGCAGGCCACGATCACCCTCAATCATGGTCAAGGTGGCTGGCCGATGACGGTCTTCCTGACCCCGGATCAGGAGCCGTTCTTTGCCGGGACATATTTCCCTCCCGACGATCGTTGGGGCCGCCCCGGGTTTCCCAGCCTGCTCAAGAAAATTGCGGACGCGTGGGAACAGGATGCCGCCGGTCTGGTCACTCAAGCGCATCAATTGACCGAACGGTTGAAGAACGAACTCAAAACGGTGTCCCCTGTTTCAGTCAGTACATCTGTGCTTGATGAGGCCGTGTCGCAGTTCCGCGAGGATTTCGACGAGCGCCATGGTGGGTTCGGCAGCGCCCCGAAGTTTCCTCCGTCCGCCGGGCTCGCGTTACTCCTCCGTTGTTATCGTCGAACAGGAGAGAGCCGAACCTTACAGTTGGCGACGCGCACACTCGATGCGATGGCAGCCGGAGGGATCTACGATCATATCGGTGGCGGCTTTGCCCGCTACTCCACTGACGAGCGCTGGCTGGTTCCTCATTTCGAAAAGATGCTCTATGACAATGCCCTCCTGACTAGGACGTATCTGGAGGCCTATCAGGTGACCAAGCAGCCATCCTATCGCCAGGTCACGATGGACGTGCTTGACTATATTCTTCGGGAGATGACTGATCCCGCCGGAGGGTTTTATTCCGCGACGGATGCAGACTCGGAAGGGGTCGAAGGAAAGTTTTTCGTCTGGACGCCGGCGGAGATTCAGGCGGTGCTGCAGAATGCCGAAGATACCCGCCGGTTTTGTGCCTGCTACGATATTACTGATCAGGGCAATTGGGAGCATCGGAGTATTCCGAACCGCCTGCGTCCCGTTGAAGCCGTTGTTAAGGAATTGAATCTCACCATCGATGAACTATACGAGACAATCCATCGTGTGCGTCCCCTCCTCTATCGAGCCCGCCAAGAGCGAGTTCCACCTGGACTCGATGACAAGGTCATTACGGCGTGGAATGGCATGATGATATCGGCGATGGCCGAGGCTGGCCGTGTGTTAGGAGTTAGCCGCTATATCGCCGGCGCCATGAAGGCGGCGGATTTCCTCCTGCAGGTTCATCGGACGTCTGAAGGAACGCTGCTCCGCACCTCTCGGCAGAGCCGAGCCCATCTGGCTGGAGTCCTGGAGGATTACGCCTATCTCGCAGAAGGATTGATCGACCTCTACGAGGCGAGTGCGCAGGAGCGATACCTCACGGCCGCGCTTCAATTGGGAGAGCGGATCGTTGAATCGTTTCAGGATGAGGACCACGGGGGATTCTACACGACTGCGAAGATGCATGAAACGCTGATCATCCGGGCGCGTGAGGGTGCGGACGGCGCGACGCCCAGTGGAAATGCCGTGGCGGTTTCAGCCCTCGCCAGGCTCTCGTTTCACTACGATCGCCAAGATCTGCGCGAAGCGGCGATCGGAGGGATTCGCGCCTATGGACGCCAGATAGCCCGGTATCCGAGAGCCTTTGCCAAGACGCTTGCGGCGGTGGATCTTCTGGCGGAAGGGCCGATTGAATTGGCATTTGTCGGAGCGCCCAACGATCCAGGGCTGGAGGCGTTGCAACTCGCCGTGCGTGAGGTATTCCTCCCGCATCGTGTGATTGCCTCCGGCGATGGAACAGGCGCGCCGTCCGGTCATCCCCTGCTGGCCGGCAAGGGGTTGGTGGAGGGGAAAGCGGCACTCTATATTTGTCGAGATTTTTCCTGCCAGCGTCCCATCACCGATCCACAGGAGGTCACAGAGGCATTGCAATCAGCGTTGCGACGAACGGAACAGTCAACCCGGCGGACACTCTTACAAGGAGCAGCGCTCTCTGGATCGGCGAGTCCGGAAGGGACCGCCAGGTATGTTGCTCGTATCGTGAGTCAATCCCGTCATGACGGTCGCATGGAACATGGGTATGTCCGGTTCGGTCACAGCGGGTTGACGACGTCCCGGCTTGGGTTTGGCTCGTATCGAGTCGATACGAGAGAGCCGGAGTATCGAGACGCGCTCAAGAAGGCCCTGCGAGAAGGCGTGAACCTGATTGATACGTCGACGAATTACATGGACGGCGATAGTGAACGATTGGTCGGTTCTGCCTTACGTGAGCTGATTAAGAGCGGTGATTTGACTCGTGAAGAGGTGATCGTCGTCTCGAAGATCGGCTATGTGCAAGGACTCAACTTGAAGCAGGCGGAGACGCGAGAACAGGCCGGGCACCCCTACCCTGATATGGTCAAGTATGGTGAGGGCATCTGGCATTGTATCCACCCGGAATACTTGGCTGATCAGCTCACACTGTCACTGGATCGACTTGGGTTAACCACTCTCGATGTCTGTTTACTGCACAATCCTGAATACTTTCTGTCCGAGGCCGCGCATCACGATGGTGCAAATCTCGCAACGGCGCGGGATGCTTTCTATCGCCGGCTTGAACAGGCCTTTACATTTTTCGAGTCGCAAGTAGCGGTAGGGCGAATTCGTTACTATGGGGTGTCGTCGAATACGGTCACGGCAGATCCATCGGATGCTGATGCGACTTCGCTCTCTCGTATGTGTGATGCGGCGGAAGCTGCCGCTGCGTCACAGGGAATAGCCCGCCACCACTTTGTGGTGCAGCAATGCCCCATGAACCTGTATGAGGCAGGCGCGCTGGTCACGCCCAATACCGGGATGGATCAGCGGGAAACGGTGCTGGAAATGGCTCAACGAGAAGGGATCGCTGTACTGGTCAATCGTCCGCTCAATGCCATGCCGACAAAAAAGAGCGGCGTTCTTCGATTGGCGGACTTTCCGATTGAAGGCGATCCG
>DATENE010000044.1:0-3743 GCA_035275205.1 Nitrospiraceae bacterium | reverse complement strand
CATCGGCCAAGAGGGAGAGAAAGTAGAAGAGAGAGACCGGACGCAAAGCGGTCGCTCGATGCGCGGAGTCAGGGATAGTCCCCCACCTCTTACATTCAGATACCAGCCACTAGTAGAAGATGAAGGAAACGCACGCTGACGTGAGATCGTGTCATGGCAACACACTGGCCTGCGGGCGGGGTTGGGATTACTACATTCACCAGCTAGACAGACTTGGCTTGGCGAGTATAAGCTGCGCGTCTGAGCGGAATTGATTCAGGAGCACGCATGATCTTGAAGCAGGTTCTGACGATTGCGGGGTCGGATTCTGGCGGGGGAGCTGGGATTCAGGCCGACATTAAGGCTATGTCGGCCAATGGTGTGTTTGCGATGTCGGCGATCACTGCTATCACTGCGCAGAATACGGAAGAGGTCACCGATGTCTTGGAATTGCCGATTCCAATCATCGCGGCGCAAATCGATGCGGTGTTCGACGATTTCGACGTCGCGGCGGTGAAGACTGGGATGTTGTCCTCCACGGCTATTGTCGAGGTCGTCGCCAAACTCCTGAAGCCTCAAAATGTGGCGAATCTGGTGGTGGATCCCGTCATGATTTCAAAGACCGGCCATGCGCTACTCAAACCTGAGGCGATCGACGCCATGAAGACACAGCTCTTTCCCCTGGCGTTGCTCGTGACGCCGAACATCTATGAGGCCCAACAACTATCCGGAATCGAGATCAAGACACTCGCGGACGCGCGCCGCGCCGCTAAAATCATTCACGGGTTCGGCTGCAAGCATGTGTTGATCAAAGGGGGACATTTGCTGACGGATCGAGCCACCGATTTACTCTATGACGGCCGGTTCTTCAATGTGTTCAAGGGGGAATTCATCGAGACCCCCCACACGCATGGCACCGGCTGCACGTTCGCCTCGGCCATTGCGGCCCATCTCGCACGGGGTAAACCTATCAACGACGCCGTACAAACGGCCAAGACGTATCTCACCGAGGCTATTCGCCACAGCCTGGCAATCGGTCATGGCACCGGACCTACGAATCACTTCTACTTTCTCCCGACATAGCAGGACGCTGAAACAGCCACCCTTCTCACCCACCCAACCCCGGCGCGCCGAGACGCGCCTCTTCCCATGCGGCGTTCTCACCTCGAAAGCATCCTCAACGTAGCCCAGCGGGATAGAACTGCGCTGGCAGTTCGGGGTGGGTGGGTGAGAACGCTACGCCTCCGGTGCTTTCATCGGCTGCGGCCTTGCCCGCGGAACGGCGCGTCTTGGCGCGCCGGGGTTGGGCGGGTGAAAAGTCTGGCCTGTTTGAGCATCCTGCGTGAGTATTCTCCTGTTACACCACATACGCAAACAATCGAAATTCTTGCGTGCCAACATGATTTCCAGCATCCTGTTAAAAAAAGGATGCCATGAGTCGCCTCACCTATCGCCCACTTACTTTCCTCGTTACGGGATTTGGCTGGCTCCTGCTCTCTTCGCTGGTGGGATTAGGCACTCTGATCGGATTGGTCCATGGCACGCCGATGCCTTCTTGGTTAAGATCGGTCCATGTACATGCCATCCTTGTCGGTGGAATCCTTCAACTCATGATCGGCGGGCTACTGGCTTCCCTATCCAGTGATTCCCAGAGCGACCATGCCGGCTCGAACTCCCGTCCATGGCTGTTCGCAACCCTGAACGCCTCCACGGTCTTGTTGCTCATTGGATTCGGGCTTGGAAACATGATGATCGTCGGCGGGGCTGGAATTGTCTTGATTGGAGCCGTCGCCTCCATCGCTCCGGTCGCGTGGCAGTACGCGCGGCAAAGCCCGACTCAATCAACAGACTCTTCTTGGCTCTATCGCGTTTCTCTCATTTCCTTACTCGTCGGATTGGTCATCAGTGTTGCGATGGCCTTCCAGTTCGTCCAGCCATACTATGCCCAGGCGCGGCTGCTTCATCTACATCTGATTCTTTTGGGTTTTGTCACCATGGCCATGATCGGCGCCACCCACCACCTCTTGCCGATTGCCTTGAACACCAAACTCTACAGTCTGAAACTCGCCCGCTTCGTGATAGTCGCGCTTCCCGTCGGCTTCGTCGTTTTGATCGGCGGATTTATCACTTCGTCGCTCCACCTCCAACTCGCGATCGGAGGGTTACTCATCCTCAGCATCGGTCTCTATGCGTACAATCTGTTGCGCACGTGGCTACACTCAGGCCATCCGGGGAGCGCCGCCTCCGACCATCTGTTGCTCGCAACGTTTTTCCTGGTGCTCATGATGATCATGGGGGTGCTCGTCTCCGCCAACTATTTGCCACAGCCGTCGGTTCTGCCGTTCGGCTCGTTGCACCTCGCAGCGTATACGCATATGGCCTTGATCGGGTTTATCTTACAGACGGTTTTTGGGGCCTTGTCTCATGGCCTTCCTGAAATAGTGGCAACCGACCGAATCGCGAGCCGGAAAAAGCAGGAGCCTTATCGCGCGCAACTCGCTGCCATGATGGACCGGTGGCGAGTCCTTCAGCTGACCGGACTGAGCTTTGGGACGATGGGATTCGGCTTACTTGCTGCGATGACCTGGAGCCTTCCGCTTAGTTCACTCTACATTCAGATCGCGACCTGGGTCACCCTGTGCCTACTCCTTGGCAGCCTGACCATCTTTACTGGCAAGCTCGCCTGGGTTTTGGGGGCTTCGCCATCAGGAATAGTCGTGTCTCTCCCTAACAAGATGCCGAAAGAATCCACCAGCGCCATAGATCCTGCTGCGTGAGAGGCGCGACATGCGAGGAGGTCGCGCCTTCGACAAATTGCATTCCCATCTTGTTTGGTCTATCTAGCTTGTCCCGCCTGTCTCACTCAGATATCCTGCGATATCTTTTTCTGTTGCGCCACAGAGACGAACCCCTAGATATTCCAGCTGTGAAATCCGTCTCCCAGCATGATGCTTGATTGAAAGATCACTCCTTGGAAGAAGAATCCCTGACATTTCATGATCGACATGGTCATGGCATTGCCGCGATCTTGAGCACACCTGACGGACCAACAACGCGTCTCGCCGTGCTGTGCCATGGGTTTCTCTCCGGCAAGAACAGTACGACCAACAGGACCTTGACCCGCCTTCTCGGCGAACGAGGCATCGCCACCTTTCGATTCGACTTTTTCGGCCAAGGAGACAGTGACGGACCGTTCGAAGAGCTCACGACAACCCTCGCTGTACATCAAGCCCAAACCGCACTGGATCTGGTGACCGCCAGAGGCTATGACCGAATCGGGCTTGTCGGCTCAAGCTTCGGAGGGCTCGTCGCTATCCTCACGGCAGCCCAGCGCTGCGATATCGCCTGTTTGGCCCTCAAATGTCCTGTGGTCGACTTTGCAGAAGAGCTTCGCCTCACATTCGGGCCAGAAGAGTTGGCACGGTGGCACGCCACGGACACCATTCAGAACATCATGGGAGGACCGGACCGGGTCCGGTTGCGGTACGCCTTTTACGAAGACTGCCTTAAACAGATCGCCTATGAACCGGCTGAACACATTACCGTACCCACACTGATCGTCCAGGGTGAGCGGGATGAATGTGTCCCCCTTCATCAAAGCCAACGATTGAGCAACGCGCTAAGAGGTCCAAAGCGGCTGGATCTCCTGCCTGACGCCGATCACCAATTCACCCGGGGAGAAGACTTTCACCAGATGACCACAGCGATTAGTGAATGGCTCGTAACCCATCTCCCCTAGCAGGATGCTGAAAACGGTCCCCAGC
>DATENE010000043.1:0-13925 GCA_035275205.1 Nitrospiraceae bacterium | reverse complement strand
TTCCTGTTCTACCGGTCACTACGCTGCCATCACTCCTCCGTCCACAGCCAAAATGCTCCCGGTTGTCCAGCGTGACTCATCGGACGCAAAATAGATCGCAGCTTCGGCTACTTCTTCCGGTTCCCCCAAGCGACCCATCGGATGGATGTCTTCGAATAACGCTTTAGCCTTCGGGTCCTTCAACATCTCCCGGACCGGCGGGGTCAGAACGCCAGCCGGACAGATGGCGTTGCAACGGATGCCCCGCTTTGCATATTCGACCGCGACTGATTTTGTCAGCATATTCACGCCCGCTTTCGCCGCCTGGTACGCATGGGCCTGAAAGAAGGGGATGGCTTTCATCCCCGCGACCGTTGACACGTTCAGAATCGAGCCCTCGCCCTGCTTCAACATCGGCGGGATCGCAGCCCGAATGAAACGGAATGTTCCTTTCAAGAACAAGTCGAGCGTCTCGTCCCAAATCTGGTCGCTGGTTTCATGCAGCGGTCCGGCGTGGAACAGGTTGCCGGCATTGTTCACGAGTACGTCGAGCTTGCCAAATGTCTTAAGAGTCGTGGCGATCGCTTCCTGGACGTCGGCTTCGTTGGTCACGCTGCCTGGTAAGGCCAACGCCTTGCCGCCGTTGCGTTCAATGTCTTTAATGACCCGTGCTAATTCTTCCTTCCGTCGGCCCGTGATCGCGACCTTCGCGCCCTCCCGTGCATAGGCCTTCGCAATCGCTTCCCCGATGCCGGTCCCTCCGCCCGTAACAATCGCCACTGTATTTGCGAGTCTCATGGCTGCGCCCTCCTTGAAAGAATTGCGTTGAATGTGTTTTTCGGCGTATGTTCATGCCGCAGTGAACGGTGATGAGCTTTCTATGTCGCCATCACCAGTCGTTTCAGCCGTTACCGGCACACCCGATCCGGCTCGGTCTTGCTAGTGGCTTGATGATGAGCTGTGATGACAGAGTCAATGACCGCGCCGCAGTTGAGGCAGCGCCAGGCGGAGACCTCATATCCCGCAGAGCCCGACTCAAGATCGTCATACCGTTCTTGGACCATCAGCCCCGCACAACGATGGCATGTCATACAGTGCCTCCTTCCCTGCAGGACCGCTGCAACCTCACATATGGAACGACCGTTCCATAATAGGTCAAAAAAAAGTGATCGCCTCAGTCCAAGATCGAGAGCGTAGTCTCCGCTGCTTGTTTCACCACGTCGACCGATGCTCCGGCTTTGATCATCACGATGATTCCTTGCATCATCGTCGTGAGAAAGCGCGCCAGCGCGCGCGGATCTTTATTATGCTTCAATTCACCCTGCTGCTCCGCGCGGGCCAAGACCTTGAAGAATGTGTCTTCAACCATCTTCAGGGCCTGGCGGAGCCTGCCCGCGATCTCTTTCTCGTGCGGCGACAGTTCCATGACCGTGTTGGAGACAAGACAACCGCGGCGCTGCGGGTCGGCCAGGCCACCCTCGATCATGCCGCTGATAAATCGACGCAAGGTCGGGAGTGCGGGGCCTGGTTGATCGAGGAGGGAAAGCTTCGCATCGGCGAAGGTGGCGCAGTACCGGTCGATCACTTTCAGAAACAGGTGGCGCTTATCGCCGAAGGTGTCGTAGAGCGAGCCGCGGTTAAGATCCATGGCGCTCAACAGATCCTCCATCGACGTAGCTTCATAGCCCTTGTGCCAGAAGACCTGCATGGCCTTCTCGATCGCGTCGTCTGGGTTGAATTCTTTCGGGCGGGGCATTCGGGCTCTCCTGCATTTCTGATTCGGTACGCAAGGTAACACATATTGGAACGATCGGTCAATAACCAGGACTCTCTCGTCCATTCTTCCGGAAGGCGCTGCCATGCCGGGGATGTGATGCCATGAAGTGAGAGAAGTGAAAAATGTAGCCTACCGAGTTCCACCGTCCGATTTTGACTACTATACAGTCCGATGAGGATATATAATGACGAATCAACTACCGGTGGGACGGCAGAGGCTCTCGCGACGGGGGAGAGGATTCAAAGAAGCAGATCGTGAAAGACATACTGTCATACATCAAGGGGCTGCTGCGGAAAATTGGCCTGCAGGTTGCCGAGCAACCTCGTCATGAACCCGCCCAGCCGAGTGAACGAACTCATCGGTCTGAACGTCGACGGGAACGACGAAGGCCGAGGATTAGCCCCTGTACCTATGGCCTAATGCGCTCGATGGATCGCAATAGCGCGATCCGCGAAGAGGGGCGCGGCACGGCGGTGAACGATAGTCCGACCGGAATGCGACTCCTGCTCGGTGTCGCTCCGTCCAAAGGTCAGCTCTTGGAAATTCAAACCAACGATCGGACGCTCGAGCGTTCGATCTGTCTCGTAGAAGTTTGTTGGACGAAACCGCTCCAAGAAGATACACAAGAAACGCTGTACCTTGTCGGCTGTCGCCACAACGTCGATGGCACGCACAGTGAGGCCCTGTAGCCCGCATTATTCATGCGTGCTTCTGCAACGTCGCCGAACCGTCATAAATACTGCAGGCTAGCCGCGCTGCGCATTTTCCGTAGCACCCTTCTTCAATCAGACATCGTACCTGATTGGCCAGTCTGTTCCCGATCGCTCCAGTGTGCTGGAGAAAGATCATGATAGGAGCGCGCATCAATACTGTGGGATAGCGCGAGACGCGAGGCGGAACGATGCAAGATACACAGCGGGTTATCGAGCACATTCGGCAGGCCTTTTGCGACACCGAGCGTCCCGGTGACGCGTTTCTGCAGGGAAGCCACGAGGGTTGTGAGCCGGGTGAGTCGGTCGCGCCGTTCATGGGCGTCGCCGATTGGTCGCAGCTCGATCCAATGGTTCTTGACGCCAACTACAATGCGCTGAGTTTCTTCTCGGAGGGAGGGTTTCGGTATTTCCTGCCTGCCTATCTGATCGCCGATCTCGAAGAGCAACTGCAGACTGCCGATCCTGTGTTTCACCTCACGAATGGTTTTTCAGACAAAGTTGTCGAGATTCCTGCTGGGCAACGGATCTATAAGAAGACGATCGGCAAATCAGCGTTCGTCAATCCACGCCGATATGGGGCCATGACCTGGCAGGATCATGCTCGTTGCCAGCTTTCCGTCTTCACGAGAGAAGAAGCCGCCGCCATTGTGGCCTATCTGGAATATAAACGGGAGGCGGATCCTCACGGGCTGAACACAGAAGACATCACTGCGGCCCTCGACAACTTCTGGCGGGATAGGGCTGCCAACGGACCTACGCACCACACTGTCCGGCAGCACCTCAAGGAAGAAGCCGAATACCTGAGAGATATTGCGAGCGAAAGAATGGATATGAGCTAGAACACGGGGCTCAATACTCCTGCAACTGGACACGAGATTTTTGAGATCGAGGACGTGACTGAGCGTCATCGAGTTGGTCTTCTTCAACCAAACACACGAGACAAACCAAATAAACCCAAGAACGGTCTTCCTACGCTGGCGGATCTTTTCAGTATCCTGCTAAAATCTCCCCGTCATGCCGATCGAAACGTTTACCGCACAAGTTGACATGATCGAAGATCTGACGCACGACGTGCGCCGGCTTGATCTACGCCTGCGCGAGCCGAAAACGATCACGTTCAAACCAGGCCAGTTCATTTCGTTCGAGATGCCGCATCCGCAGACCGGCCGTCTTGTGACAAGAGCCTATTCCATCGCCTCGCAGCCCGGTCGCGATGACGTCATCACGCTGCTGTTCAACTTCGTGCCGGGCGGTCCTGGCTCCGGTTTTCTGTTCCATCTCAAAGAAGGAGAGAAGACACAGTTCAAAGGGCCTGCCGGACATTTCTATCTGCGAGATGACCCGAATCGCGAACTGCTGTTCATCGCCAGCGGTACCGGCATTGCGCCGATCCGGTCCATGTTGCTGGCGAATGCAGAACGTCCAGATCCGAGACCGGCAACCTTGTTCTGGGGGCTGCGCAGCCAACGAGATTTGTATTATCAGGATGAGCTGGCTGAATTGACCAGACGGACGCCGACCCTCACGGCCGTCACGACGCTGTCCCGTCCCGAGCCCGGCTGGTCCGGTGAGTCCGGCCGCGTCCTGCGGTTGATCGAGGAACGGATTGACACCGTGAAGAATCTCGCCGTCTATCTCTGCGGGAACAGCGCCATGATCGCCGACGCCACATCGTTGCTTCAGAAAAAAGGCCTCTGCCCTATCTACCGCGAAAAATACTACGACGACACAGGCTCACCGGATGACTGATGTGATCCGATACACCGGGTGAAAGGTAAAGTGGCGATTGTGACCATCATGTGTTGTGCGCCGTACGATAGATTCCTCTAGTTCGCACCATTTTTCTAGGCTCTTGTTCCCATCCTCCCGTTCCCCACACGCCATCCGTTCTTCCATTTCCAGCGTCTTCATCAACAGTAAGCAGGAGTTCGCTGACCAACCTCGCGACAGTGCCGGAGGATCATGTGGATCTCCAGTGAGCTGTGAGATGGCCGAGTGATTCTCTGATTCTCCCCAATAGGTGTATCCATACATAGGTTGAAGCCTACAGCTTCTGCAGTATGCATCGACTCCAGTCTTGTTATCCCGACGAGGAATGGTTGGAATTCCAATGTATACGAGAAGCTTGAAGATGAGCGCTTCGGGCACACCTTATGCTCAATAGCGGTGCCATGGGTATTCGCGAGTAGAAATTGCGCACAGAAATTCAGTGTACAGGGAGGCGAACATGACTCATCACATGCACATGAAGGTCGGAGTCATCATATTGTTGATCGCAGCATGTGGGGTGACAGGGATGTCTCTTTCGGACAATGTGTGGTCGCAGGTTGCGAGGTTTGCCGCAAGCGATCCCGGAGTCCGTCCCGGTCCTGCTTCTGCGGGGGGCATGTTACCGGGCCTCACACAATCGGAAAAAAGGGGCTTTCAAATCGGGTTGGAAGCCTTTGGTGAAGTGGCATCAGTGCAAGGTACTATTCGTGATACTGAGGCTGGGCTGGGCCCACGGTTCAATCTGGACAGTTGCGCCGGCTGTCATACGCAGCCGGGCATCGGGGGGACCAGCCCGGCGGTCAACCCCCAGGTCGAAGTAGCCAAGAAACAAGGCGCGAACAATGAAATCCCGCCGTTTATCAAAAGGGACGGACCTGTGCGTGAAGCCCGGTTCAAAAATAATGCGGATGGTACCCCCGACGGCGGAGTTCATGCGCTCTTTACAATCACCGGGCGAAATGATGCTCCGGGATGCTTTCTACAGCAGCCGGACTTCCGCACCGCAATCGCCCGCCAGAACGTCGTGTTTCGCATTCCGACGCCGCTCTTTGGGCTAGGGTTGATTGAAGCCATCGACGACGATGCCATACTCGCCAACATGTTGGCCAATGTTGCTGCGAAACAGTCGCTCGGTATTGGTGGCCGGGTGAATAAGATGACGGGCCGGCCAAATACCAGCGGAAACGATGGCACCGTGACTCGATTTGGATGGAAAGCCCAGAACAAGTCGCTCGAAATGTTCTCGGGCGAAGCCTACAACGTCGAGCAGGGAATCACGAACGATCTTTTCCCGCAGGAGAGGGATGAGGCACCGAATTGCTACTTCAACACCACGCCGGAGAGCCGGACTGACCTTGAGGCCGTGGATCACCTTGAAGGACAAAGCGATGTGGTGAAATTCGCGATGTTCATGCGGTTCCTGGCGCCTCCAACACCTGCACCTGACACGGATACCATCGTCCGGGGCCGGAAGCTGTTCGCAGATGTCGGCTGTGCGATGTGCCATACCCCGACGATGCAAACCGGCAGATCATCTGTGGGAGCGTTGCGGGGCAAAGATGCCAACCTGTTCTCCGATTTGGCACTCCATAATATGGGCCCGGGCTTGGCAGATGATGTGAGTCAGGGTAATGCCGGCGGCGACGAATTCCGCACGGCACCCTTGTGGGGGCTTGGGAAGCGAATCTTTTTTCTGCATGACGGGCGTACCAAAGATCTGCTCGAAGCAATTCAGGAACATGCGAGCAGCGACGGAGGTCGCTACCGGCAATCGGAAGCGAACCAAGTGATCGGGCAATTCAATCGACTCAACGAGATCGACAAGCAACATGTGCTGAATTTCCTTCGTGCCCTATGAAGCAGCTCAGCTCAATGTGTCGCCTGTCTCGGATTTTCGGTATTGCTAGGAGGAGAAAGAAAGGATGGCTCAATTCGGCAAAATCCTCACTTTCCTTACGATACTAGTTGTGCTCGCACCTCCGCAGGGGGTTTTTGCGGAGGGCTTGCGCGGCGGGTTCGATGATGCGTTCGGCCCACAGTTTAACTCGGATGCCAGAATGGCTCGTCCGGACTTGAAGCATCGCCCCCGGCACGGCTTCGATCGGGCCGCCGGCGTCCGTCATTGGAACCAGATCGCCGTCGATGCCAGCGGTCTCGATCATACGCCAGTCGCTCTGGGGGAGACCCGCGTGTTCGGCGAACAACTCGGGCCGGGTCGCGCGGCCCGAGCGATGGCCATCGTCCATCTCGCCATCTTCGAAGTCGTCAATGCCGTCGAAGGAGACTATAAGAGCTACGTCGGCATGCCTCATGGAAAGCTGGGCACGTCGCTGCCGGCTGGTGTCGCGCAAGCTGCCCACGATACGCTCGTCGCGCTCTTTCCCTCGCAAGCAGCCTCGTTCGATACCACCCTGGAAGAGGAGCTGGAGGAGATTCCTGACGGGGGCCTGAAAACCAACGGGATTGCGTTAGGAAAGCGCGCAGCCTCAGCCATTCTCGCTGCGCGAGCCAACGACGGTTCGCAGCACCCTGAACCAAGGGTTGGTATTGAGTTTCTCACGAGCAACGATCCGGGCAAGTGGCGACAGGACCCCATCAGTCTGATTCCGCTCGCATTGGGAGCCTATTGGGACAAGGTCAAACCCTTCGTCCTCGAACGAGCCGATCAATTTCGGGTACCGCCGCCACCGAGGCTCGACAGCCGCGACTATTCCGCCGCCTTCAACGAGGTGAAGATGCTGGGAGGCGACGGCGTGGTCACGCCCACGACCCGCTCGGCGGAACAGACTCAGATCGGGATCTACTGGGCCTACGACGGCACGCCGAGCCTGTGCGCACCACCAAGGCTGTATAACCAAATCGCCATGAAGATCGCACAGCAGATGGGTACGGATAACGATGTGATGGAATTGGCCCGACTCCTGGCGCTCGTCCATGTCGCCATGGCGGACGCGGGCATCGCCATATGGGAATCCAAATACTACTACCAAGTTTGGCGGCCGGTGACTGGCATACGCGAAGCCGATGAGAAGACGGGACCGAGTGGATTGGGCGACGGCAATCCGGCCACAGGCGGAGACACGGCATTTTCACCGCTCGGTGCGCCTGCCAGCAATCTGCAGGGACCGAACTTTACCCCTCCGTTCCCGGCCTATCCCTCCGGGCATGCCGGATTCGGTGGAGCGCTGTTCGAGATGCTCCGAAACTATTACAAGACCGATCGCATCCGATTTACGTTCGTCTCAGACGAGTTCAATGGGGTGACGCGTGATAATGCCGGCAACGTGCGGCCACTAGTAGAACGTAGGTTCAATTCCCTCTCTCAAGCAGAAGAGGAAAACGGACAAAGCCGTATCTATCTCGGCATCCACTGGGCTTTCGATAAAACTGAGGGGATCGAGCAGGGCCGTCGCATTGCCGACTACGTGTTCAAAAACATATTGCGACCGCAACAACGTGGGCGGTAAACCCGGTTTGTTTGGTCTGTCTGGTTTGTTTGGTTGAGTGCAGTTTACAGCAGGATGCTCAAAAAATCCGTCCGCAAGGCCGCAGGGAGATGAGGGACTGAGAACGACGCATGGGAAAAGGCGCGTCTCGGCGCGCCAGGGTCGGGCGGGTGAGAAGGTGACTTTTTCAGCATCCTGCTTAGCGGTACTTGGCGAAGCAGATCAGATCCAAATGATCGTAGTGGTCGGGGAGAATCGATTCCGCCTTGTAGCCGAGGCTCATGAACAGGTGGATATTCCGGGCCGTGCGGAGCATGGTGCAGGCAAAAAACTTATGAGCAGCGGTTGCAACCGATTCGATTTCCCGTATCAGCGCTTTTCCCACACCCCTGCCCTGGTGGGTGGGATTGACGGATAAAAGCCGGATAATACAGACGCCGGCCACGGTCCAAAAGCGGACCGATCCCACCACAACTCCCTCCTCCTCCGCCACGAAGATATGTTTCTCTCTGGCATCTTCCCTGAGGCTCTCGAGCGTTTCCGTCGTCCACCCACTGACCTTGTAGATGCCGGCATACTCTCCAAACGCAGCCTCCTGAACATCAAGCAAGGCATCGAAATCGGATTCTGTCGCTGGCCTGATATGAATCATGAGCGGAACCCCACGTTTCCATCCTTTGCGATTGCGAGGATAGCAGAGCCTATCACCCAGTTTCCAACCGAGGCGTAGGAGACAATTCACCTAGGGTCGCCACTAGGGAGTAAGCCCGGTGTACCGGATGTCGTGCGATGCTACGATGGAATATGGGTGTCGCGACGGACTCTCCCATCACCACCAATATTCCACAGCGGATGGACCGGCTGCCCTGGTCGCGATGGCATGTCCTTGTCGTGACGGCGCTCGGTGTCACATGGGTGCTGGACGGACTTGAAGTCTCCATCGTCGCCGCCCTTGGTCCTGTCCTTACATATACCTCCACGTTACACCTGACGGAATCCGAAGTCGGGCTTACGGCGTCGGCGTATTTGGCCGGTTCCGTGTTCGGGGCCATCGTGTTCTCTTACCTCACCGACCGTCAAGGGCGGAAGAAATGGTTCATGATCACGCTCCTGCTCTATTTGATCGCCACCGTGTTGACGGCACTGTCTTGGGACCTTTGGAGTTTCATGTTCTTTCGCTTCCTCACCGGCGCAGGCATCGGAGGAGAATACGCAGCCATCAATTCCGCGGTTGACGAACTGATTCCTGCGCGTTGGCGCGGGCAGACCAACCTGGCGATCAATGGCAGTTGGTGGTTGGGGACGGCAGCCGGTGCGCTTCTCACTATTGTCCTGTTGAATCCGCTTCTCATTCCGGAGCATCTGGGATGGCGTCTCTGTTTCGGGTTGGGGGCTATACTTGGGATCGGCATCGTTCTAATCCGTCGGCTGATCCCGGAAAGTCCCCGCTGGCTCATGACCCATCGGCGCGCGAAGGAAGCCGAAGCCGTTGTTTCCAAGATCGAAGACCAGATCTCGCGCGAAGAAGGACTGGCCTCGCTGCCGGCACCGATAGGCTCGATCACCGTTCATTCCCGGTCCCATGCGATCGTGGGCACCGTCGTTCGCCAACTTGTGCATGCGTATCCAAGGCGCACGGCACTGGGCATCGTGCTGTTGACTACCCAGTCGTTCACGTACAATGCGATTTCATTTACCTATCCCTTCGTCCTCACGAAGTTTTATGCTGTCGAGGCCGCCGACATCGGCCTCTACATTCTTCCATTTGCGCTCGGGAACTTTCTGGGCCCGCTGGTGCTTGGCCGCTACTTCGATACCGTCGGCCGCAAGCCCATGATCAGCCTCACATATGCGCTAGCCGGTTGTCTGCTGGCTGTGACGGGCTACCTATTCTGGCAAGGTACCTTCACGTCCCTCACGCAAACGATGGCCTGGTCGGCCATCTTCTTCTTCGCCTCGGCCGGCGCCAGCGCGGCTTATCTGACCGTCAGCGAAATCTTTCCCTTGGAGATTCGTGCGATGGCCATCGCATGCTTCTTCGTCGTGGCGCAGGGGGCTGGAATTGCCGCACCCTGGTTGTACGGCAAACTCATCGAAACATCCGCTGAGAGTGTGTTCTACGGATATCTCTTGGGAGCGGGAATGATGCTCACTGGAGCGGTGGTGGAACTGTGGTTCGGAGTCAAAGCCGAAGGGCGGTCGCTCGAATCCATCGCGACACCACTCTCGGCGGAGAACCAAGGAGGGGATGGAGCCCGATGATCATCTGTGCTCGCGCAACGGGAGCGTCCCAATCCATACTAGCTGGTCACGCCTGCGGGGGCCGCATCTCGTATGGCGAGCACGGTCTGAAGGCTTGCAAGCAGTTCGTCAGCTTCGACGGGTTTTGACACATAGTCGACCGCGCCCAGCTGACGCGCCTTCTCTTCCGCCTCTCGTCGATCACGGATGGTGACCACGATCACGGGAATATCCCTCAATGAGTGGTCGCTCTTTAACCGTTCGAGGACGAGGAGTCCATCCACATCCGGCAATCCGAGGTCTAAGAGAATGGCTTGAGGGTGGTGGAATCGGGCGGCGGCCATGGCCTGCATCCCATCGGCCGCCCACACGGGATAGAAGTTATGGGTTTTGGCGATCGCGCTCAACAAGTTCCAGCTATCGACGGAATCATCGATGATAAGAATTTTTGGTCTCACGACGAACCTCCCTAGTTGAGCAACTCGTATTCCGTCTAGGCCAACAACCGCCCCCCTCACCGAGTCCACGACACCATTTATATTTAAGCCCACTGTACCGGATGCTCCGGTTGGCGCTAGACCCCTAGGAGGTACTTCGGAAGAGGGGGGTGGGATGGGGTGGTCTGGTCTATCCCTCGTGCTCGCTGCCCACGCACGGAAGACCAATTGGATTGTCAGATCAAGGGCCGTGCTCGGTCAATGCGCGCAGTAAGGGATAGATCCAGACACCCCCTTGAGAAGACATACGAGCAAGCTTGGAAGGAACATATAGATCTGTGTTGGCGGAACACGCACGATCAGAATGTGGTCACTCAAGGCCCGCGGTAGAGGTTCAATCGGCCCCCATCAGGCGACCCTCGAAAAAAAATAAGGGGTTGAACTAGATTTTCGGATCGGCCACAGTTCAAGAGAGTCATGTCGAAGCGCATGCGAGGAAGTTCCCCGCACCGCGCGACGGATTGAACGGTTGAGTTGCTCATAATGGCGTATCAGCCCATTGAAAATTACGGCATCATCGGCAACATGCGGACCGCGGCGCTCGTCGGCATCAATGGGTCCATCGATTGGTTCTGCGCCCCGTCGTTCGATTCGCCGAGCGTATTCGCCGCCATCTTAGACGACAAGAAGGGAGGCCGGTTCGAAATCGCGCCCAGCGGGAAAGACATCCGGACAAAACAGTTTTATTGGCCGGAAACCAATGTGTTGGTGACCCGATTTCTTTCGCCGGACGGCGTCGGTGAACTGATAGATTTCATGCCGGTAGATTTGCCTCGCGAGTCTCCCTGGCAGGATCAACTGATTCGGCGCGTTAAAGTCACACGAGGATCTCTGACCTTCCGAATGAGATGTCAGCCGGCTTTCGATTATGCCCGTGCGCCCCACCGCGTATCGATCGAACAACATGGCGCCATGTTTGAGTCGACTGTCCTGAATCTGGGATTGGCCAGTGCCATCCCCCTTTCCCGCGACGCCGAAAGCGTGCAGGCAACATTTACGCTTCAGGAAGGGGAGGAGGCGATCTTTGTCTTGCGTCCCATGAGAGTCGGAGAGGAATGCCGCCGTTCCCCCTCCAATGCCGAAACGCAGGAGGTATTCGAACGCACAGTCGATTACTGGCATCGATGGCTATCGAAATGCACCTATACCGGCCGCTGGCGCGAAATCGTCTATCGATCGGCACTGACGCTGAAGTTGATGACCTTCGAACCAACCGGAGCGATCATCGCGTCACCGACCTGTAGCCTGCCAGAGTCGATCGGCGGCGGACGGAATTGGGACTATCGCTACACCTGGATTCGCGACGCAGCCTTTACCTTGTACGGTCTGTTGAGAATTGGCTTCACCGAGGAAGCTATTGCCTTCGTGCGATGGCTGGAAGCTCGCGCCGGTGAAGTCGAGGCCGACGGCACATTGCAGATCGTCTACGGAATCGATGGCCGCCACGATCTCAAAGAACAAACTCTCGATCATTTGGACGGCTACCGAGGTTCACGGCCCGTCAGGATCGGCAACGGTGCCTATGCACAATTGCAGCTCGATATTTTTGGAGAACTGCTCGATTCGCTCTACCTGTACAACAAACATGTCATGCCCATCGGATATGACGCATGGACGCGTATCCGGCGTCGACTGGATTGGCTGTGCGACCATTGGCAGCAGCCCGATGAGGGCATTTGGGAGGTACGCGGAGGCCGGCGCCATTTCGTCTATTCAAAACTCATGTGCTGGGTCGCGATGGATCGGGGAATTCGCCTGGCAGACAAGCGGTCGTTTCCAGTCGATCGCGACCGGTGGCAGCGGACCCGTGATCAAATCTATGAAGAAATCATGTCCAAGGGGTGGAGCCAGAAACGCCGGGCCTTCGTGCAGCACTACGGCAGTGAATCGCTGGACGCCTCGAATCTCATCATGCCGATGGTATTTTTTCTGGCTCCCAGCGATCCTCGCATGCTGAGCACGCTTCAGGCCATCAATCGCTCACCGAAAGAGGGAGGATTGGTCTCAGACGGCCTCGTGTATCGTTACGACAGCGAGACCGGAGAGGACGGGCTCACAGGGGCCGAAGGCACGTTTACCATGTGTTCGTTTTGGCTGGTGGAAGCGCTCATCCGGGCAGGGCGAATCGATCCCGCAAGATTGACAGAAGCCCGGCTCTTGTTCGAACGGATGCTGGGACACGCCAATCATCTGGGACTGTATGCCGAGGAGATAGGCGGCAGCGGTGAGGCGCTCGGCAACTTTCCCCAGGCCTTCACCCATATCGCTTTGATCAGCGCCGCGTTCAATTTGGACCGAGCGTTGGACGGCAAGTCTCGCAATTGACCGGTTGCACAAGGTTGCCGATGATCCCATACTGACCTCAAGCCCTAACCACAAGGAGGAACCATGCAACGCAAAGGATCGGCCATCTGGCAGGGCGATTTGAAGACCGGGAAAGGCACCGTCTCTACCGACAGCGGCGTTCTGTCGCAGACGCAATATTCGTTTTCCACGAGATTCGAAAGCGGGAAAGGCACCAACCCGGAAGAATTGATCGCGGCTGCGCATGCCGGCTGTTTCACGATGGCGCTGTCGGCCCAATTGGGGAGTGCCGGTCTGACTCCGGAAAAACTGGAGACCACGGCCACGGTCACATTCGACAAGCTCGAAGCCGGGTGGACCGTGACGAATATCCTGCTGGACGTCAAAGGTAGAGTGCCCAAGGCGGATCAGGCCGCATGGGACAAGGCGACTTTGGAGGCCAAAGCCGGTTGCCCGATCTCGCGCCTCCTCAACACGACCATCAACATGCAAGCCAAGTTGGAACGCTAGAGTGGTAATGGCGAAAACCCGAAATTCCGGCTCGCTGGCATTTCTCTTCGATCTGGACGGCACCTTGGTCGACAGCGTCTACCAGCATGTGCTGGCCTGGCGCGAAGCGACGCAGGCGGCCGGCATCGAACTGCCGGTCTGGCGCATTCACCGCCAAATCGGCATGAGCGGGGGCCTGATGCTCAACGCCTTGGCTCGGGAAACAGGACGGCCGGTCTCGCGGAAGGATGCGGAGCGCATTCAACTGGTGCACGCCGCGGCGTTTGCGGGTCAGGCTTCATCTCTGCGTGTGCTCCCCGGCGCGCAAACGCTGCTGGATACGTTGGCGGCCCATCGCGTGCCCCATGCTATTGCGACGAGCGGACGAAAGCACAACGCACGGCATGCGCTCAAGCTGCTCACGCTCCATCGAAACGTGCCGGTCATCACACGCGACGATGTCCGCTTCGCGAAGCCCGATCCCGATCTGTTCGTGGCCGCAGGAAAGCGGCTCAAAGTTCCCATGAGCCGCTGCGTCATCGTCGGAGACAGCGTCTGGGATTTGCTAGCCGCGCGCCGCGCGTTTGCCATCTCGGTGGGATTACTCTCCGGAGGCTATGGCCGGGAGGAGTTGGAACGGGCAGGAGCCTATCGGGTCTATCAAGACCCGGCCGACTTGCTCCGACATCTGGACGAAGTCGGTGTCAGA
>DATENE010000042.1:0-11061 GCA_035275205.1 Nitrospiraceae bacterium | reverse complement strand
CGACTCGTTGAAACCGAATGGGGTCTTGATCTACGAAACCTTCCTCATCGACAACTACGTGCATCATCGCCATCCGCGCCGATGGGAATTTTGTCTTGCGCACAATGAATTGCTCCGGCTCACATCCGCTCTCCGGGTGTTGTCGTATGACGAAGGTGAACACGACGGCAGCCATGGGCTAGAATCTGCCTTCACCGCGCAACTTGTCGCCCAACAGACGGGCCTGGGCGGCCCGCCGCACGAGCCGACATGAGTCGCCTCGATCTCCATCTCCATACGACCCACTCTGATGGAAGCCTCTCGCCGGCTGAGGTGTTGCGGCTGGCCCACAAGGCAAAGGTCACCGCTCTGGCCATCACGGACCACGACATTGTGTCCGGCATTCCTGAAGCTGTTGCGGCAGGGACCGAGCTCGGAATTGAAATTATTCCCGGCGTGGAAATCAGCTCATCTCTGGGTAATAGTGAGCTCCATATCCTCGGCTATTACATCCACTGGCAAAACCCGGAACTGAATCGACGATTGTCCTTCTTGCGCGAGAGCCGGCATAACCGCAACCCCCAGATCATCGAACGACTGCGTTCATTGGGATTGGATATCACGTATCAAGAAGTGCGAGCCCTGGCCGGTACGGAGTCGGTCGGCCGGCCGCATATTGCACGGCTCTTGATGGACAAACAGTATGTCACGTCTGCCAAAGACGCCTTTGATCGATATCTGGCAGAGGGGCGTCCGGCATATGTCGCGCGTGAACTGCCAAACCCAGCGGATGCCATTGCCTGGATCAGGGCTGCCGGTGGCGTCGCCGTGTTGGCCCACCCCACCTGGACCAAGGTGTCTGGAGAAGGGTTGCGCACACTTGTGACCGCCTTGAAAGGCGAAGGCCTCGGCGGCGTCGAAGTCCATTACAGTACCCATACAAAGCGGCAGACGGAGGAGTACCTCGACTTGGCCAAACAGCTGAACTTGCTGATAACCGGGGGAAGTGATTTTCACGGAATCACCAAGCCGGACATTGAAGTTGGTATAGGCCGAGGTGACTTGAAAGTTCCCGAGAGGCTGCTTGGTCCCCTCAAAGAAGCCGCGAAGCAGAACTGAAGGTCGTCGGTAGGCCGTGACAAGTCTCCAGCCCTGGATCGCACATAATCGTACCCCTGCTCATTATCTTCCAATTCGTTGACTCTCCTATTCCATCCGCTACACTTTGAGGCGTTCACGAACGTCTTCAAGAACTTCTATGTCGAAATCCTGGTCCTGGATCGCTCCCTATACCTTTGCCATCCTGGCTGTGCTCTTCGCGGGCCCTTTGCTGAGTAGCTCGGCCGTGGTCCAATCCGTCTCGATCCCGTATCTGCAGCTGAGCGGACCTCATGCAATTCGGTTGGGTTCCAGTCTCCTTGCGCTCGCCATCCTCTTTGTCCTCGCTTGCGCTGCCTCCCGGTACATCCCCGGTCACGGCCATGGATCACGCTTTTTCCGTCATCTCGTCATTCCGTTCACGACGTTCATCGTCATCCTCTTCGCCAATAAAGCGTTCAGGAGCACAGGCTTGCCGCTGATCGAACAGATCGGTTCTTCTCGATTTGCCTTAGGCTATGCCATCGGCCTCGTCGGTTCCGGTCTCTGGGTCACGGCCGCCTGGATCATGAACCGAAGCTCGCTACGCACGGCCTTTGGGCCCCCGAGTCAGACACGGCGCCAAACGGCACATGTGCCCTCCGAAGAAACAGAGACAGGGCAAGCAGAAGAGACAGCGACGCCGTTCGAACCCAAAAGTGCAGGCGCCACGTCGACGATCACGAGCTACACACCTGGCATGCTCGGGCGCTATAGAGTGTTAAAAGAGCTAGGGCGTGGCGCGATGGGACTTGTCTATCTAGGAAAAGATCCAACGATTCAGCGTTTCGTGGCTATCAAGACCATGAGACTCGACCAAATCGATAGCGACGACAAGCTACAAGACATCAAGTCTCGATTTTTCCGCGAGGCAGAATCTACCGGACGTCTGTCGCACCCTAACATCGTGACCATCTATGATGCAGGTGAAGAGCAGGGGTTGGGATATATCGCCATGGAACTCATTGAGGGAACTCCTCTGAAACAATGGGCCCGGAAACCCAACTTGCTGCAGATCAACGAGGTCCTCCTGATCATGGCCACTGTCGCAGAGGCCCTGGATTATGCACATCAACAGGGAGTCGTCCATCGCGACATCAAACCGGCGAACATCATGCTCACGAAAGATCGCGTCGTGAAAGTCATGGATTTCGGCATTGCGAAGATGGCCTCGAGTAGCAAGACGCAAACGAATATTGTATTGGGCACGCCGACCTATATGTCGCCTGAACAAATCGCCGGCAAGAAAGTGGACGGTCGGTCGGACATTTTCTCACTCGGCGTCGTCCTGTTCGAACTCCTCACCGGACAGCTGCCGTTTACCGCCGATAACTTGTCGGCCGTGCTGTTCAGCATCACCCATCATCCGCATCCCTCCATTCAGACATTGAGGGCGGACCTTCCACCAATGGTTCAGGAGATCGTGGACCGTGCATTACAGAAAGAGCTGCCTCACCGCTATCGGCGCGCAGAGGAATTTGCAGATGAGCTCCGTGCCTGTCTCCACAGTCTTGCGGCGTGAAGGAGATGTCGTCTGGCCTTTGAACCATTACATAGCGCCAAATCCGATACCGGTCTTAAACGGTCTCATAATGAGGATCGCTTGGTGGCCGATCCGGCGCTCGGACTCTATGTCGTCTGTGACGGCATGGGAGGCGGAAACGCCGGCGAGGTTGCCAGCGCCCTCGCCGTCGAGAAAATCCACGCGCATCTGGTCGAGGCAGCCCGGCATCCGGACCTGCCGCTGGTAGGCCCTTACGATGCCACCGTGTCTGCATCGGCTAATCGTCTTGCCAGCGCAATTCGTACGGCGAATGAAGCAGTTCATCGCGCGTCATGGAGCAGACCTGACTATGTCGGGATGGGTACCACCGTGGTCGCCGTGATGCTCCATGAAGAGGTGCTCGCCATCGCTCATGTCGGAGACAGCCGGCTCTATCTCATTCGAAACGGGACTATCCAAGCCCTCACCACAGACCACTCATGGGTCGCGGAACAGATCCTCAAGGGGTTCATCACAGAAGAAGAGGCAGAACGTTCCCCTCAGAGAAATATCGTCACGAAAGCCCTCGGCGTTGAGAGCAGCATCGACGTGGAGCTGGCGGAGGTGCCTGCCAAGAGCGGAGACAAGCTGTTGTTATGCTCAGACGGACTGACCCGCGGCGTCCATCCAAACGACATTCTTCAGATCCTCAGCGGATCGGAAGACCTCCCGGCCATGTCGGATCGCCTCATCGTCATGGCGAACGAAGCCGGCGGTCATGACAATACGACCGTGGTCGTCGTGGCCTTGCGGGATGAACTCCCAGCCGGGCTGTGGGAACGGTTGAAACAACGATTCGTTGCGTAACGAATCCTCAGTCCCTTGCATAGGAGGGAACATCATGCCTGAAACTCTGCCACAATCAGCCACACTGCTCGTCAAACTTCACGGGCAAAACTCCCGGCATCTCGAATTGACCTCTGAGACATTAACGATCGGTCGGAAGGCCGACAATACCCTCGTGATCGAAGATGCCGCCGTCTCGGCACATCATGCGCGGATCGTAAAGGTTCAGGCCGTCTTCTTTCTCGAAGACCTGATGAGCACGAACGGCACCACCATCAATGGCCGGCCGATCACGCGGCACCAACTCCATGACGCGGACGTGATCGCCATCGGCCAGCACCGGCTGGTCTTTCAAGAGAATGCGGTGACCAGTGCGGCAGCACCAGCTCCCTTTGTCGATCTGGATCACACCACAGTGCTCAGAAGAACGGACCGTACACCCGATGGACCGACGCTCGCTGCCAAAGTCCTCGTGATCGGAGGAAAAACCGATAGAACGGAATACCCACTCACCAAACAGGTGAATGTCATTGGGTCTCAAGACGGAGCCGTCATTCGATTGACCGGGTGGTTTGCTCCAAAATCTGCGGCGACGATCGCCCGACGGGGCCAGACCTACTCCATCAGCCCTTCAAAGGGCGCGAAAGCTCTGCTCGTCAACGGCATGGACGTTGTAGGACAACAGGAGCTGAAGGATGGGGACGAGATCGAGGTGGCAGGCGTGACGCTAAAGTTCTCTGTGCACTCAGAAACCACGAACACCTCTCGCTAACATCTCATTCGGCTATTTAAAAACGAGCGTGCCCTTCGGCAAGGTTTGATAACACCGGTCGGAGACCTCCTGGTCATGCGATTGGAGGCACTGGAGGATCTCCCCGCTCCCAGGCTTGATCGTTCTGCAGAATTGTTTCACATCCACGGCACACGCTGCCATCAATCGATTTCGATCTTCCTTCCACTTCACAAACTGTTCCTGCAACTGACTTTGGCACAGCGGCGGAAGTTGCTTGGCACGCTGTTTGAGACAACGCGTGCGGGCAGAACCGTCCAGAGAATCTGGGCACAATTGCTCGATGTCCGCTTCGCACTTCAGCTTGGTAGCCTGAAGCGTGCGAGGATCTAATCGCGTGACAACAGGAGCTTCACCACTTGAATCGCTCGGCCGATCATCCTCCGGCCTCGGCATGGCTGCCTCTGAAGGCAGAGGGGGAGAGGTGGGAATGGTTAAATCCAGCGTAGGTGGCTCAGACAGAACACCCGCCCCATGACGAGTCTCAGCAGACAGCGCAGCCGAAGATAATTCTTCTTTCGATGGAAAATTGGCGGCCACCGTCGCCCACACGAGTGCCAGGCCAAGCACGGTAAGTGCGCCGGCAATGACCCCGCTCGAAGACTTCTGCTGAGCCATAGTTACTCCTTATCGCTAGCCCCAGCATAGGATATGGCGTCGAAAAAATCGACGAATTGTCCGGTTTCTACCAATGGCGCGCGACAAGCGCGAGGAACGAGACTCGCGTGACGAGTGAGCCCTGTCCCACCTGTCGCGTTTCTCTCGCCCGTCTCGCTTGAGTTATCAGTTAGTTCTCTGGAGTTTCGACGATGTGGTTTTCAAACCTGGTGCAGCCCTCGGCGAGCAGCCGATTCGTGAGCATTTCTCCAGGCCATTCGATGGGCAAATCAGCTGTGAAAATCCACACATCCGGAGAGGTCCACACGGGGCCGTGGTCTTCAGGAAGTTCGGGATCGAACAGATCGGTCCAGACGGGCATATACACACCATTCCCGCATTGGGTATGCAGGTGCACGATCGTGCGTGCGCGGACGAGCGGGTCCAGATCGCGCCAGACTGCCGCAGTTTCATCTGCCAACCGATGGAGCCGAACGGCATTTTGCGCATCGAACATGGCATAGGCGGCGTAGACCGGCGCTTCGATCATATCGGGAGCCAGCGCCAACTCGGGACATTGCGCCGCGAGGCCTTCAAGGAGAGCCCGACGATGCCGGTCCTCCAACGAATCGGGCAGTCCGGAGTCCGGCACACCGATCAACTCAAAGAAGAGAAACGCGGTACTTTCGACAGGCGGATACAGCCGGGCGGCAATTGAAGTGGCCCGCTGGGAATCCGCCACCGTACTTAAATGATCGTTCAAGCTCTGGAGGCTGAGCGGTTCCAAAGTCGAATCAGTCAAGAGGCGGGACTCCACGCGCACCACGGTCCCGGCTGAGAGCCGAAGATGTCGATGCAATAGTTCCGCTGTCGCAACCGGGTCGATCTTCAACTTGAGAGGATGTGCCAAATTGGCTTGGAGAGGAAGTTCCAAAGCCGCCATCGTGGCATAAGATAATTTTTCATCGGCCGGCCCATCGATGAGCACGGAGCAGGATGCTTCCGCGAGAAGATCGAAGAGCCATTCCGCCATGTCCTCGTCCAGCGCCGCCAACACGGTTAAGAGATCGTACTCCCGTCCCTGCTCCAAGAAGGCTTGCAGCGTATCGATCGCCGCCTCGGTATCACCATGGTCATGGCGCCGGGCATTGATCAAGTGCACGAGATCTCGAGTGAGGGGATCGGGGCGAGACCAACTCAACATATCGACAGACTCCTACCGCACAGCCGCGCAGCACTGCACTCCATGTTGCCAAACTTTTCCCGTGGTAGCAAGCGCTCCAACAGTTTATCTCACAGGGTCCGGGCTACCGTTCGGATGACGTCATGCTCACGATCCAATCACTTTCACCAACACGCGTTTTCGTCTCTGCCCGTCGAACTCCCCGTAGAAAATTTGTTCCCATGGGCCGAAGTCCAACCGGCCTTCGGTAATCGCCACCACGACTTCTCGCCCCATCAGCTGGCGCTTGATGTGGGCGTCGCCGTTATCTTCTCCCGTCTCGTTGTGCCGATAGGTCGCGCTCTGAGGAACGAGCGTGTCCAAGAATCGGTCATAGTCCTTGAGTAAGCCTGGCTCATCGTCATTAATATAGACACTGGCCGTGATGTGCATGGCATTGATCAGCACGAGGCCCTCTTGGACGCCGCTCTTCTTGACCGCCGCCTCGATCTGCTGTGTGATGTTGAGGTAGGCGCGCCGCGTCTTCGTCTCGAACCAGAGCTCTTCGCGATAAGATTTCATGGTCGTCGGTCAGTGGGCGTTCATTCTGCCGAACTGGACCGCCAAGATGCAAGCTGCGTCTGTTCGACGAAGGAGAATCAATCAGGCTGCTGCGAATATATAATGATTGAGCGATGCCCGTTGACGTGATGACTATATTCTCACGCCCACCACGCTCTCCACGACTTCGACTTTCAGCCCAGCCAACAGCGTCCTCCGTAGGCGCTATTTGGCCAAGACCGCTGCAGGAACGATCGTCGAGATGCCGGCGCAGATCTTTGGCGCGTCGCGACCGACATCGCACAAGCTGAACCGCTCTATCCTGTAGCCCTTCGCATCTCTGTTGAAGCTTGCCGTTCGCACGCGCAATTCCTCAACAAAATTGACACCACTCGGTGATGGTGATAGGTATTTTCACAGATTAGTCTATGTGGGAACGGATCGCTCAGTAGGGAGGTGCTCGATGGCTGCGCTCGTTGGAAATCTGACATCAGTCTGGGAGCCTTTTGATTGGACCCTCCTCTTCGCCCGACAACCAGAACCGGATTTGGAATTCACAGAAGAGGAGCTGGATCAAACCATCGCCACGAAAGCACGGGGCCCGCTGAACCCACGCAAGAAATCCGGTGGAGGAAGCCCGATCCTCTGGGTACTTCTTCTGGTTCTTGTCGGCGGCATTGCCTATGTCTCGATGGAACCGGAACTGCTGACAGAATGGCTGGGCCCCTATCTTGGTGAAACCACCCCGCCACCACCGGTGACCATGAGGCCGAAGCCAGTGGCCCCGGCGCCCGCTCCACAAGCGGCTCCCAGTCCGAGTACCCAAGCCCCAGCTCCCTTGCCTCCAGCAACCCCTCCCGCAACTGCCGTCGCTCCAGCTGCCCCAGCAGTCGTTCCACCGCCCCAAACAACAGCGAGACCCGCTGCACCAGTCGCACCTTCACTCGACCCGATGTTCAGTGAAGGACAGAGAGTGACCGTCACGGCAGACGAAGTAGCTCCCGGTGGAAACCTCCCGTTGTTCGCAGATTCATCGAGCAGCCGGCCCGGGCCATTTGTTCGTCCAGGGGCCTCACTGACCATCATGGATGGTGACCTCCAGCCCAGCGGCTGGATGTATTTTGTGCGCACCGACGAAGGCGTAAAGGGTTGGGTATCGGAGAAGCGTCTTCGCTTGAAGTTCTAGCTCCCGGATTTTCTCTCACCGAGTGGTCTGCTGAACAGACACATTCTCGCCTGCTCAACCCGCATTATTCATGACGGTTCGTTGCGAAATCGCTGAGCCGCGTTGCGAGACTGGGCGCGGAGCCGTGAGGGGCCGAGGGGCGAGCCCGCCGGCCGAAGGTTCGTCGTAGCAGCGGATCGGCGATGCAGCAGAAGCGCTCATGAATAATGCGGGTTAGACGATCTCCCTGTGCTATAATCCGCCCGTTTTATATCCCGTAGCCACACCCATAGTATTGAGACGATTCCATGGCCACACTCGCAGCGTTGATCTTTGACTTTGATGGCGTGATCGCGGACACCGAACCCCTCCATTTCGCCTGCTTTCGCCACACGCTGGCTGAGATCGGCATTAGCCTGACTGAAGCTGACTACTATGCCAACTACTTGGGATACAACGATCGGGGCTGTTTTATCGCAGCGCTCACTGCGCACAAGCGCCCCACGAACCCAGCCGCTCTCGCACAACTGATGCAACGAAAGGCCCATGCCTATTTAGAATCAGTGAAGGATCATCTGGTCATTTTCCCCGGAGTGCGCGAGTTCGTGCGCGAGGCCGCCGCCGCCTACCCCTTAGCCATTGCGTCCGGCGCCCTCCGCCACGAGATCGAAGTCATCCTTGAACAAGCAGGGCTTCGAAAAGAATTTCTTCACATCACCGGCGCAGACGACGTGACCAAAGGAAAGCCCGATCCGCAACCCTTTCTCCATGCCCTCAACGCGTTGAATCGACTATGCCGAGAGCAGGCCATCACCGCCGGATCCTGCCTGGTGATCGAGGACTCGATCCCGGGAATTCGCAGCGCGAAAACCGCCGGGATGAAAGTTCTTGCCATAGCGAACACACACACAGTCCAAGATCTGCATGAAGCCCATGCGGTCGCCAAAAGCCTTTCACAGGTTCGCCTCAGCGAACTCCGGGAACGCTTGTGGCTGGCCGGATAAGAACCGAGTGGTATGAAAATCTGCTCTCTGCTTCCCAGTGCGACCGAAGTGATTGCCTTGCTCGGCCTGAGCGATGCCTTGGTCGGGATCAGCCACGAGTGCGACTACCCGCCATCGGTCAAGCGCGTGCCCGTCATGGTTGAACCGATGATTGCTCCTCATGGGATGGCCAGCGCCGAGATCGACAGACAAGTCGGTCAGCTTGTGGCGTCAGGACAACGACTCTATCGCCTGAAAGACCATTTGCTACGGCAGGCGCAACCCGATTTGGTTTTATCCCAAGACCTCTGTCATGTCTGCGCTGTCACCCCTGACCAACTACGCGACGCCCTTTGTTCTCTGCCTCGGCAACCGACCGTCCTCACGTTGAACCCCGGTACGGTCCATGACGTGATCGACGACGTCATTCGAATCGGGGACGCCGCCGGTCGATCGAGGGAAGGCCACCGTCTCGCCACGCAATTACGTGATCGGCTGGACGCCATTCGGACTCGAGTCCAGGACATCCCGCATCGCCCTCGTGTGGTCTGTATCGAATGGCTTTCTCCACTGTACGTCGCAGGCCATTGGGTGCCCGAAATGGTTCAGCTCGCCGGCGGCCAGGATGTCCTTGCACAACCTGGGAGCCCCTCGCGAGTTGTGACATGGGACGAGGTCCTCGGCGCGGCTCCGGACATCCTCATCATCATGCCCTGCGGTTTTTCCGTTGAACGGACGCGCACAGAGCTGCTCCAGATGATGCAGCAACCGGGTCAATGGCGCCTTTCTCCTGCATTGACAGAGCGCACGTACCTGGTCGACGCCTCTTCCTATTTCAGCCGGCCAGGCCCTCGATTGATCGACGGCATCGAACTCTTGGCGGCCATTCTGCACCTGTCCGATCACGAACATATTCATGAATCCATGGCCTGTCGCCTTGGACCACTGCCGATTCACCAACATCCATGACTTCACGCTCTGTCAGTGACGCGCAAGCCTACTGCACGGCTCTCACCAAGAAGAGCGGAAGCAATTTCTATTATTCCTTCCTCTTTCTTCCGAAAAAGCGGCGCGCCGCGATGTACACGGTCTACGCGTTCTGCAAGGAAATCGACAACGCGGTTGACGAGCCGCCGGCAGAAAGTAACCCCCAAGAGGAACTGCGACGGTGGCGGGCCGAACTCGAAGCGGCCTATCGCGGCACGCCGACCTTTCCGGTGACCATTAGTTTGGCTGAACATGTGAGACAACTTTCTATCCCGCAGGCCTATTTCGAAGAACTGATCAAAGGGGTCGAAATGGATCTCACAGCGTCACGGTACGCCTCGTTTCAAGACCTCTCGCTCTACTGCTATCGTGTTGCGTCGGTCGTGGGACTGATCTGTCTCCATATCTTCGGCCCCACTTCGGCCAGGGCACAAGACTATGCCGTCTCTCTCGGCCTCGCGTTTCAACTGACGAACATTCTACGGGACATCGAAACCGACGCAGCCCAAGGCCGCATCTATCTCCCCCAAGAAGATCTCGATAAATTTGGCTGCACCGATCAGACAATCCTCCAGCGTCAGGAGAACGACGCACTCCGCGAACTGTTTCATTTCGAAACCACGAGAGCCCATGAGTTCTATGCGAAAGCGCAGGCGGCGTTCGAATCCCTGGCTGAAAGTGACCAACAAGCGTTGACTGTTGCTGAGATCATGCGCGCGGTGTATTTCAGAATTCTAAAAAAGATTGAGGAACCGAGGCATCGGATATTCGGCCCTCGTGCCCGACTCGCCGCGAGTCGTCGGCTGGCTGTGGCCGCCGGAGTTTGGTTCCGCTCCCGATCCTCGTGACATCCACTAGCGCCCAGTCCGTCGCGATTCTTGGAGGGGGCCCGGCCGGTCTCACTGCCGCCTACCGTCTCGCCCATCGAGGCTATCGAGTCACGATCCTCGATCACCACCCTCCTTCTGAAAGCGCCCGCATAGGCGAAGACCATCTGAACGATCCTGAGCCCTTCACCATTCTCGGCTGCCATCACGCGACACACGCCTTACTGCACTCACTGCATTCCAATCCGCAGCAGCCGGTAGACATTGCCATCCCACTGGAATTTCGTCTCCCTGACGGCTCCTTCGTTCATTACCCTCGCACCTCCTTTCCCGCTCCTCTCCATACGTGGGCAAACCTCCTCAAATTTGCCGGCATCCCCTGGAAAGAACGATGGCTGCTGGCATCATGGATGGAACAGGTGTGGGAAGGCGATGCGCAGTTGCCTGCCGACCTGGAGCAACGCATCGCGGACGAGTGGCTTGATTCAATCGGGCAACGCGAACAGACGCGCCGTGTTGTCTGGAATCCTCTCGCGCAATGGCT
>DATENE010000041.1:0-9166 GCA_035275205.1 Nitrospiraceae bacterium | reverse complement strand
GAGGCCAGCATCAGGAGAATGCCGAAATTATAGGTGAGGTGAGCCAATCGATGGTCGTACTCCAGCCAATCCAACATGGTCAGAATATTGTTCCAGTCATGCCCGTCTGTTTCTTTCCCGGTCACCCCGCCAAGCAGCATGAGATCCATCGCCCGCGCATCGTTGATATAGGGGGCGATATCCATACAGCTTTCCGCCGTCCACCAAAGAGCCACTGCTGCGCCGAAGGGATCGCGCGTCTTGATGAGAAAGGTGCCCAGGCAGACGAGCGGCATCAGGATCTGGCCGAGACTCCCGCCCAGAATCGTCATGAACCGCCCCAACGGGATAAAGAGAATGTGACCGGCTTCGTGGAACGGCAGATTGATCAGATGGAGAAACGATTCCCCTGTATAGTTGGTTTCGAGTGGCGTGAAAATCAGCGCCCGGCCCCACCAGAGAAGTAACAGAAACACTGCGACCCGCCCGGCAAACGTCAACGAGTCAGTCGACGTATCAGAGTCAACGAGCCACTCCTTGGCAAGGGACATCCAGCGCGAGTTATTCTGTGATTCCTGCTGCCGCGGGATCGAGACAAGCGGTCGATACTTTGCAAAGATGATCCCGCATTTCACGCACTCCGTCGCTCCGTCAGGCTGGTCAGCCTGACATTTCGGACATGACATGATCGAGGTTTCAATGGGCTCCATAGCCACACTCTAGGGCCGAGTGCGCTATCGGACAAGAAAATCTCAGGATTGATCAAGATGACTGAATCGAAGTCGTTTGCGTGGCGCGGAAAAACTAACTTGGCCGAAACAGTGGTTCGATGGTCGGCACATCTTGGACAAAAGGAATACGGCAGGCAGGATGCTCAAACAGCCCGTCCAGCAAGGCCGCAGCCGAAGAAAGCACCGGAGGCGTACCATTTCTCACCCGCCCACCCCAAGCTGCCAAGACAGCTTGTTCTCCGAGTGGGCTACGTTGAGGATGCTTGCGAGGCGAGAACGAAGCCTGGTGAAAGGCGCGTCTCGGCGCGCCGGGGCTGGGCGGGTGAGAACAGTGGCTGTTTCAGCATCCTGCGAGAGTAGCTAGTGGAAGGAGAACGGAACCGGCGCAAACGTCAACACAAACACGGCAAATGCAATCCATCCGACAACGACCCGCTTTGGGCCTAACGGAATGTGGCTATCACGCACAGGCGGATGTCCGAAACCCCAGAGCCCTGCCATGAAAGCCCAGAGCCACCAGCCGGGCCAGCCCACGAACCCCAGCACGATGAGGATCGGTACCATGACAAACGCCATTGTGCGTTGGCGCTTACCCCACAGGGCATAGGCCACATGCCCACCGTCGAGTTGGCCGATGGGAATGAGATTGAGTGAGGTCACAAACAGCCCGAACCACGCGGCGAACCCGATGGGATGCAAGACGATGTCGGCCTGAGCAGGAATGGACCCGACGACCAGCCAGGAGATGAACTGCAAGAGCAGCGGTTCGCCCAACTCCAACCCACGGGTCGCCGTCCGATCCACGACCGTCGACATGTTCAGACCAATGATCAACGCCACCACCGCGGCAATGAAGCCGGCAAGCGGACCAGCCACGCCGATGTCGAACAGCGCGCGCCGATTCATGATCGGCCCACGTAAACGAATGATCGCCCCGAATGTGCCGACGAAATACGGAGGGCCCGGAATGAACAACGGCAGCGACGCCGGCACCCTGTGGATACGGGAAAGCACATAGTGCCCGCATTCATGGGTGACCAGAATGAACAAGAGTGTGGCGGCGAAGGGAAGCCCGCGCCAGAGCGCCTCGGGATGCTCAAGCAGGAAATTTACCGGTCCATGGATCGGTCCGTTATAGACCTGATAGGCCCCCGCCCACAGTGTGGTAAAGATCGTCGCCACAAAGAGGCTGATAGGCATAATCCATTTCGAGAAAGGCGTCTCTTCGAATTCGTCGTCTGGGGAGAGATGACCGAGATCCTCAGGTGGCCCTGTAGACGGCCCCGGCACAACCGGCAACTCTCCACCGCGGATCGGTTGCTCATCGCTCCGCTGGTCGAAATTCATAGGGCGTTCTTCAGTGATCCGTAACGAAGGGGTTATGGTCCAGCTCTTCGCGAACCGTCGTGGCCGGTCCGTGACCAGGCAACAACCGATATTCAGGCGGCAACCCAAGTACGTGAGTCCGGACCGACCGTAGATGGGTCTGATACAACGTACTGGGATTCGAACGGCCAATGGATCCCGCGAACAACGTATCGCCGACGAAGCACATGCGATGTGACTCGGCATCCACGCGATAGCAAATCCCGCCAGGGGTATGGCCCGGCGTGGCGAGACAATGAATGCTGAGACGCCCGACCGTAATCGTCTGACCATGTTCCGGCGCCTTCAGCTGTGCACCGGAAGGCCGCCAGCTGAGGAGATCGACATCGTCTGTTCCGAGATACACCGGCACCTCACGAAACTTCAAAATCTGATCAATCCCGTCGGCGTGGTCCGCATGGCCGTGCGTGAGGCAAATCCCCATCAGGCGCAGGTGGCGCGATGACAACACGTCGATCATCGCTGGTGCATTGTACGCCGTGTCGATAAGCACCGCCTCTCCGCCGTCATGGACGACATACCCCTGCACGCCATAGCCACTGATCGATCCACGCACAGTTTCTATCCAGGAGACAGGGGGGGCGATCGCCGGTTCCCACTTCTCGATCCCAATCTGCTCCAATGGGCCAGGACGAAGGCCTAACGCCTTCGCCAACACCCGAACCTCATTGCGATCAGGCAGGCGAGCGCCGCGCTCCAGCGATGTAATCTCGCCACCGGCCAATCCGGTCGTCCGCGTCACATCCGCCACGGACCATGCGTGGCCCATGCGAGCCTTCTTGATGATGTCGCAGAAATCGTCTTCGAGTGGCATACGCAAGCCGTCAGCGCTCAGCTCCGAATTCGGTCCTTGTGGGAAAATAATGGCTGGCAGCTATCGATTCCGTTCCGCATCTTTCTATTCTTAGCCTAGGCCGCCAATGATGCGGCGGTAGTCATCCTCGGAATAGGCTCTGAGAGTCGTGGACCGCACATTGCCGAGTGATCCCAGCTTGAGGCCGAAACTCGCCAGCTTGTCGTTGTTCGGCATCTCGACGATGAGCACCAGATCATACTCCCCCAACGTCATGTAGAAGGATTTGACTTCTCCACCCAAGTCCTTGGCGAGCTTCTTTACCCCATCCAGCCGCTTCGGCGAATCCTTCACATTCTTGATTCCCTGATCCGTCCAATTGAGAAGCATCAGATAGGTCACCATGACGATCTCCTTTCCGCTCCCTCTCCCACAGCTCCGGTGATTTCTCTCTTCAAGCGGGTGGCGCCGACCTGGGAGCCCGACCGCCCGCAGCGGGGTCCCTACACCGGGCGGGGTGCGAGGACGGTCGGGCTCCCGGGTCGGCGACAGGACCTGCTCCCCTCCTCAGCTCTCCGGAGCCAACTTTATTTCTTTGACTTCTCCGAATCCCGACAGCAACTTCGGCAAGGCTCCACCGGACCCGACAGCCATAATCGTCAAGCGTTCGGGGTTCAAGTGTTTCTTCGACGCCGCCAGGATCTCTTCTTTCGTCAATGCGATCACGCGGGCGCGCAACTGCTGGAGAAAATCCTTGGGAAGCCCGTCGTATTCCAGTTCGATCAATCGCCCCACGATCGCAGACGAACTCGCGAAAGAAAACACGAACGAATTGACATAGGCCTCTTTCGCTTCCGCCAGCTCGCTGTCCGCTACCAGCTCGGTTCGCATTCGCTCCATGTTCGAGACAAACCGGGCGATGACCTCTTCCGTCGACGGCACCTTCGTCTCTGCGCGCATCAGCCAGACCCCTTGATCGTGCGCCCCGGAGTTTAAGCGGCTGCCGACCGAGTAGGCCAACCCTCGCTTAGTTCGTACGTCGTTAAAGAGACGGCTGCGAAAGGAACTGCCCCCCAAAATGTCGTTCGCGATCGCCAACGCCACATAGTCGGGATCCTGCTCTTTGATCGACAGATGACCAATGCGAAGATGCGTTTGCGAAGTATCCTTGTTCACGAACCGGACGACGGGCTTCGCTGTCGGACTCTGGGGCACGTCGGCGATCGTCAGCACAGGCACTTCGCCTTTTTTCCAATCGCCGAATACGTCGCGCAGCAGGGCCAGCATCGCGGCCTTGTCGAAGTCGCCCGTGACTCCCAGTATGAAGCCGTTCGGATGAATGGTCTTCCTGTGAAAGGCCACCAGATCGTCTCTGGTGATGTGGGTGATGGAGCTGATGCTGCTTTCGCGCGCCGACGGGTGATCTGCGCCATACAGAAGCTTGAGGAACTCACGCCCGACGATTGCCCCGGGATTATCTTGTCTTCGGCGAATCCCTTCGATGGTCTGCAGCTTGGCCAATTCAACGCGCGCCGGCTCAAAAGCCGGTGTCCGAATGAGTCCCACGAAAATCTGGAGCCCTCGCTTCAAGTCCTTGCTGAGGACATCGAGCGATGCAGAACCGGACTGCCGCCCAATCGAGATAGAGAGGCTTCCGGCAAACTGTTCGAGTTCCTCGTCCACTTTCTCAGCCGACAGACCACCGCCCCCGCCGGTCCGCATGACAGAACCGGTCAGCGAAGCCAATCCGATCTTATCCGTTGGATCGAGCCAGCTGCCCGTTCGCATCGTCGCGGTCATGCTGACCAAGGGCAGTTCGTGGTCTTCAAGAAGATAGACGACTATCCCGTTCTCAAGCACCACACGATCAGGCTCCGGCGGGGTGAATTCCACCGGCTTAAACGTCATCTGTCTGGGATCGCCCAGCGCCGGACTTCCGGCACAAGCACTCAGAACCGGAATGGCGACCGCCATGATCATCGAGCACAAAACGAAACCCCTTCGTTTCACGTTGAACGTTTCACCTTTCACGCTCTTCATCGCGCCACCTCACGTTGCGGCGTCGCTGCGACATTTTTTTCTCCGGCCTTCTTCACCAATGTAGCCACCGTCCGATTCGACCTCCTGAAATACTCGGTTGCCACGCGCTGAATATCCATCGGCGTCACGGCCGCAATCTTGTCCCGAGACTTTAGCGCGTAGCGCCAGTCCCCCGCCACCGTCTGATACAGGGCTAATTGAGAAGCAAGACCTCCGTTCGATCGAAGCGCCCTGACCAGATCGGCATCGAGATTATTCAGCACTTTCTCAAGCTCCTTGGCGGATACCGGCTCTGTCTTGAGCCGTTCGATCTCAGCATAGATCGCCGACTCAACTTCTGCTGTCGTATGGGGCGCAAGCGGCGTGGCATTGAGCACGAATAGGTTCGGAGAACGGACCCCCGGATAGTTCGAATCGGAGTTGACCGAGGCGGCGAGCCGTTTTTCACGGACCAGATTCGTATAGAGCCGGGACGTGAGCCCGTCGCTCAGCAGCGCATCGATCACGTCGAAGACGTAATCGTCAGGATGGCCCAACGCCGGCTTGTGAAACCCGATGACCAGCGATGGCTCGGCATCGAACTCGACTTCCACGCGGCGCTCCCCTCGTTGAGGCGGCTCAACGGTGACGATCTGGGGCTGCGACGGCGAGGCCGGTATCGTGCCGAATGTTTGCTCGATCAGCGTCATGACGTCCTTCGGATTGATGTCACCCACAATGGCAATCGTCGCATTGCCTGGCCCATAGTAGGCCTTGAAGAAGGCTTCGGTGTCGGCCGGCGTGAGCGACAGAATGTCCGACTCCCAGCCGATCGTCGGAATGCCATATGGATGCGCGCGGAAAGCAGCCGACGTGAAGGTTTCGTACAATAGCCCACTAGGGCTGTCGTCGTTCCGCATCCTCCGCTCCTCCATGACGACTCCCCGCTCCTTGTAGAATTCGCGGAGGACCGGATGCGCCATGCGATCGGCTTCGAGCGCAGCCCACAGCGGCAGACGATTCGCCGGGAGATTGATCATATAGCGAGTCAAATCCTTCCCGGTCGCGGCATTGAGTCCAACTCCTCCGTGGCGTTGGTAGAGCAAGGCCATCTCGTTGCCCGCAACGAACTGTCCCGCCTGGTCTTGCAGCTCGGTAAATCGTTTCTGCAGTCCTTCGATGGTTGCCCGTTCCTCGGAACTGGCCGGCTTTTCCTGACTCTTCCGCGCGAGCTCTCGCTGCCGTTGCTCTAACTCAGTCCCCACTCGAAACCATTCTTCGAGAATAGGACGTTCCTTCTCGTAGTTCTTCGTCCCGACCGTTCTCGTGCCCTTGAACGCCATATGTTCGTAGAGATGCGCCAGGCCGGTTTGCCCAACCTGTTCGTTGACTCCCCCGACCCTGAAGGTCATGTTGAGGGAAACCACCGGCGTCTGATGCCGTTCGACCATGAGCACGGTCAACCCGTTCGCCAGTTTCTGTTCCACCACACGATCCGCCAGCCCAAACGAGGCGGCCTTCGGCAGGTCGAGGCCAAGGCCAAGGTTCAGACCAAGGACTACACAGAGAATCAGAAAGCGCCGGCCATTTTTTTTACTGTCATTACTCAATCTCCGCCTTAGCCTGTTCTTCATATGAATAGCTCCATGAGTTGTTCCGGGCGTTCGATAAACCAGTCCGGGCGACAGGCTTCCATTTTGGCTCGATTCCCCATGCCGTACCCGACCGCGCAGACACGAATCCCGGCATTATGCCCGCCGTTGATGTCGTTGGTGCTGTCCCCGACGAGCACGGTCTGTTCTTTCGGCACATGCAACTGTTCCATCACATGCAACAACATGCCTGGTTCCGGTTTCAGCCCAAACCCGTTGTCCCCCCCGATGACATATTGGAAATGATGCGCCCCCAATCCTTTGAGAATCACATTCGTATACTCGATCGACTTGTTGGTCGCCACCGCCTTGCGCTTTCGCTCAAAGTGGATCAGCGCCTCTTCGACACCGGGATAGAACGTCGTGCGATCGAGGCAATGGGCCAAGTACTGGCGCCTGAACACCCGCAACGTCTCGTCGAAGGTGACCCGACTCCCCTCGCCGATCGACAAGCGCAACAGTTGTTTGACCCCATCCCCTACAAACCCGAAAATTTCCTCGATCGGCCGCTGCGGGAGCCCCAGCTCGGCCAACGTCAGGTTCACCGACGCGGCAATGTCCCATTTGGACTCGATGAGCGTCCCGTCCAGATCGAAGATCAACAGTTCGACCGAGGTCTTGCCCATCATTCTTTTACCTTTCGCAATTCGTCCTGCAACGCCCCGAGACGGTCTCGCTTTGTCGGATCGGTTTCCTTCCCCCAGGCTTCGCGTACGAAATTCTTCATCCGCTTCTGGCCCACGTGAGGGGGAAACATCGGCTCGACAATCTTCCATCGATTCTTAACGGCTTTCACGCGAACTCGAACCTCTTCTGTCTCAACATCCTGAACAAAACCGGCGGTCTCCAGATACACCGAGCCGATCACCTGAAAGGTGACCGGAATCACGACTTCAAACCTATCGACGATCTCCCATTGACGATACTGCTCCGCCACCACAAAGCCTCGCGTCACGACGACACGCCCCCACGCCGGCTCCTCATTCCAATTTACATAGGACGAGACCGTTTCGGCCGACATGGCATCGAGCCGCGCGCCCTTATAATCAAGCGCCAGATAGCGTTTCACCACATCTGCCGGAGAATGCTTGAGAGATGCAGTCTGTGCGATTCCCTCTCCCGCTGACAACACCAGGGCGAGCACCTGACAGAGACACAGCACGAACCGTCCCATAGCATTGAGTCTCATCGTGTGTTCTTTTTTTCCAATCTGTACTCCTCCTTGAGGAACTGAGTACGCCTCTCTTGCAGACGGTTGAAAAGTCGCTCTTCTCACCAGCCAGCCCGCCCTGAGACTGCCAAGACAGCCTCCTTGTCCAGGGACGCGCCTGTTCCTATGCGACATTCTCGCGTCGCTCAGCAGGTTCAGCTCACCCAACTTTGTGTAACTTCATGAAATTGGTCTCTCCAGGCTGACCAATCCTGGTCCCAGACAGAATCACGATCCGCTGTCCTGTTGTCGCCAGTCCCTCGGTTTTCAGGCGACGTTCCGCTTCATCGATCCGCTCATCGGTTTGAGCGATCTGCCGCATCGTATGAGGGATCACACCCCAATACAGCGCCATCCGCTGCCGAATGACCTCAAACGGCGTCAATGAAATAATTGACGCATCGGGTCGCTGCTTCGACAGCAAGCGCGCGGTCGTACCCCGTTCGCTAAATGCCACGATGACGCTCGCCCCGATGGCTGAAGCTGCCGAAGAAGCCGAATGGCAAATGGCCTCCGGAAATGAGCCTTCCCCCTGTGGCGCGTCGGAGAAGCGCCTGCGCCACGATCGAGTCCCTTCTTCTGCGGCTCGAACGATTCGGTCCATGACACAGACTGTTTCAACCGGGTGTTGTCCGATCGCTGTTTCTGCCGACAGCATGACGGCATCAGTCCCATCGAGGACGGCATTCGCCACATCCGACGCTTCGGCCCTTGTCGGGCGCGTGTGGTGCGTCATCGACTCCAACATCTGAGTGGCCGTGATCACGAGGCAGCGACGGTGGTTGGCTTCGGCGATAATGCGTTTCTGTAGGAGCGGGACTGCCTCCGGCCCCATCTCTACTCCCAGATCGCCCCGCGCCACCATCACGCCGTCCGCCTGATCAAGAATCGCGTCCAAGCACTCCACCGCTTCCGGCCTTTCGATCTTTGCAATAACCGGCATGTCGCCGCCCCAGTCGGCCACTAACTTCCTTGCAGCCACCACATCATCGGGACCTCTGACAAACGAGAGGGCCACATAGTCCACCCTTTGCGCGATGCCGAACCGGAGATCGTCCCGATCTTTGTCCGTCAGAGTGGGCACGCTGATGCGAGTATCCGGCAGGTTCATACCCTTGTGCGAGGTGAGTCGTCCCCCGGTCACGACTCCGCATTCGACGGCGTTGCCAATAATCCGATCAGCCATCAGCTCGATGAGCCCGTCGTCGATCAGGATGCGGGCGCCTGGCTGGACATCCCGCACCAGGTATTGATACGTCACCGGGATCTCACGCATGCCGGTCGGAGCGATTGACTGTGCGCCGAGTTGACCGCCGGACCGGAGCAGCGATGTCACGAGCCTCACGGTCTGGCCGGCAACCAAATCCAGCCCGCCCCGATCGACTTCTCCAACACG
>DATENE010000040.1:0-4415 GCA_035275205.1 Nitrospiraceae bacterium | reverse complement strand
TCCCGGCGATACGAAGGTAGTCGTCAGCCAGCAACTCGAGCCCTGCTGGATCAAAGGTCGGAACCCAGAGCTCTCCTCGCGTCCTGTCCTCCCAGAGATGAATCTGGATGGGATGCTCAAGCGTCGTCTCAATGATCTTGGCTCCATCCGAGTGTGTGGCGCCATCGTGGTTGTGGCCAGCTGTCGTACTCATCGTCATTGCCGTGACAACCCGCTCCTTATTATAGGTCTGATCATGCTACGGTTTTCGCCGAGGCCCGACAAAAATCTCCGCTCCTTCCACCTGCACCTCATAGCTCCCCACACAATATCCACCGCCGTCCGTCCCTCGGCCATTTCGAACATCGAATGCCAAGTCGTGCCAGGGACAGGCGACGACAAAACCTTTCACACGCCCTTCACACAAGGGACCGCCTTCATGGGGGCAAATATTATGGATCGCATAATAGGTCCCCTCAATGTTGAAGAGCGCGATCTCCCGATTATTCACCATCACAGCTTTTGATTGCCCGGGCGGCAGCTCGGCCACCAGAGCAACAGATTGAAATCCCTCCACCATGCTGCACCGACTCCTCTCTTCATGCGTCCCACTCGATCTCCACGTACATTACATCCGTAACGTATATTTCAACTCCTGCCCTATGGTGATCCCTTCCCGTTTGATGAAGCCCGCTTCTGTTTGAATCGCATAGCGGACCGCTTCGGGAGAAGAACTATACTTAGGGCAATCAGCTTCCAGACAGGGAGCAACATTTTCTTTCAACCCCACGATATGATGGCTTTCATCGACCCATATCATATCCACCGGAAACCGATAGGCCTTTGTCCAGAGATGGTTCTGACCGGTCGACTCAAAGATATACAGTAATCCGCCATTTGCCGGCAACGCCTCTCGAAAAGCAAGACCGACGAGCAGTTTCTCCGGTGTATCCGCCACCTCCGCTTCAATCTCACGCCCGTTGGGAAACGAGACGACAATGATGGTCTCCTCTTTTCGATCGATGAGAAAGTATGACGCGCTCATCAAGAAAACGGCCATGAGAGCGAGTGTGGCAATGCGCTTCTTTTTCTGTCCTCGATCGCTTGCCGGCACGGTAGCCATAGCCAATTCCCGCCACGACTCGTCACAAATTCCTGGGCCCAAAGGCCCATGAATACAGGGAATCTAGGCCTTCTGAACAAATGCCACTCTGTTGACTTGGAAAAGAACGGCAGACTAGAATGGCGGTCACGTTGCGGCACACATAATGGTCGTGACGGGGCGGACTTGTCAACCGTGCGAGTGTCTATTGTTGTAGTGAGAAGGAGGCGAGGGTCATGGCGTTGCTGATTACCGATGAATGTATCTCCTGTGGAGCCTGCCTGCCTGAATGTCCGAACGAGGCGATTTTTGAAACTCGCAGCGATGCGGAAACGAAGGGCAATCATGTGGGCGATGGCCAGGGAGTCGGCGATAGTATTTATGTGATTACACACGACCGCTGCACCGAATGCGTCGGACACTTCGATGAACCGCAGTGCTCCGCTGTCTGCCCGGTCGATAATTGCTGCATTGCTGATCCGGCGTATCCGGAAACGACGGACGTCCTGCTCCAGAAAGCAAGAACGCTTAATCCGGATAAGGCGATTGATGAAGCGAAGGTCTGGAGCGGCGTGCGCAATTAATCATCCGCTCCTCGCTCAACAAGGAAGGCCCTGTTGCTCACATGAGCAACAGGGCCTTCCTACTTCTAGCAGGATGCTAAAAAACCATCGCCCTCTCCGCAGTATCGCAAAGAGGGCGATGGTCACTCACATCTATGAACCCCGTACTACTTGATCATCAGAATCTTGCCGCCGACATGTCCCGGATGCAAGTGACAGCGATAGGTCAGCGTATTCCCCTGCGTGGCATAAAACATGTCGCTAGTGGGAACCCCGATATACTTGGTCTCGCCAGGCTTCAACACGACTTCGGCTTTCATGACAAACGGTGAACCAGCGTTCGCAGCATCGGTCATCTGGAAGCCATGGTCAGCAGTGGCTTTGTTCGTGACCTTGAGCAGGACGGGACGTCCAGGTCGAACTTTGAAATCGATGACTGTCACAGGCGGATACCACGTCTTGAGGTCACCAATCTCGACCGCAAACAGCTGAGCATCAACGTCCAATTCCTTGAATGACTGACCCACAACGGAGCCAGTTTCTAAATCCCCGACTTCGACTCCGCCCGCCTGGAGCGCATATGAAGCAGATGCCCCAGCCACAACCATCATGAGGCCGAAGAAGACCCCCAACACCGTCTTGCCCATGACCTACCTCCTTATAGAAAGAAGAAGAGATGTGATTAGGTTGGTGAATACATTCGCCAAGCCCACTGAACCATGATCTCGTCAACAACTACCGGCCCTGAGTCTCCCCATCCATATCCATACCCTCACAGCATGGTTGTGCTTCGAGCGTGTCCTTTTATAGATAGCACCGCAACGAAATCGGAAGCAAGAGCGTTTTATAGAGATCTTTTCAGAAACCACCTTCAATGCAGACGCTGTATAAACAAGCGGCGCCATAATTATTTCAATAGTTTGTCCGTCTCGGGCTGCGCGTCTTGAACCCTGGACCCAATCAAGAGGTCATATGGCGCATAGTTGTCAGTTAACATAACGCCCGCCTCCCAAGGTTGCACACGATGGGTGCCCAGCAAGGCAATCGCTTCGAATGGAAGACGCTGCTGCTCAACTAATCTGTTCACATTGGTCGCAATGGTAGAACGTGTATGTCGTTCGAGCGGCGCGCCGGCAAAAAAAATCAGATTTTCGGATCGCATCTGAGGAGAATTCCAGGGTCCCTTGACCGCAAAAGACTCGACGTTGGGAAACGATCGTTTCATCGTCTGCACAACCGCATTGGCCCGCAACAGATCTCCGCCTTCCCCCGACGAGGCCAAATTCACTGCGAGGATCCCGTTCGGCGCAAGATGGGCACGCAGCTCTGCAAAGAACTCTACCGTGGTCAGGTGAAACGGAATCATGTGTCGCGCAAATGCATCGACCCAAATGAGGTCGTAGATCTGCTCCGTGGAATTCAAAAAGACTCGGGCATCCCGAACGTGCACATGATGCTGGGAAGTCGGCCGATAGGAAAAATATTCCTCGGCCATGCGGACGACCACGGGATCGAACTCAACCACGTCCAGATCGAGTTCCGGCCATCGATGGGCAAGCCACTTTGCCAGCGACCCACCTCCGTGACCAAGAATCAGACCCCGATTCGGTTCAGGCACCAAAGCCAGTGATGCAACCATCAGTTGACTATAGGGGAGAAACAGGGCGACAGGATCGGCCTTCCACATCACCGCGTGAAATGTTCGATCCAAAACAAGGTAGCGAAAAAGATCGTCATCGCGGATTCGTACTTGCTGGTACGGGCTATCTTCCTGGTAGATCGGCGCCTTCAACATTTGGATTGGCGACAATGCACCGGCACCCAAACCTCCGACACATAATAAGAGTGCGCCGATCATCAAGGGCCGCACAGTCGTTCTGCTGATCAACCACCAGAGACCAAGCCCCACTTGAATTGCGCCGAGCCACGCGACAAGCGCCTGGCTGCCAATCCAGGACAGAAAGAAAAACGCCGTCCCCCACGTTCCCGCCAGGCTTCCTACAGTTGAAAGCGCGATCATCCGACCAGTATGCCGACCGAAATACTCAAGGTCCGACACAGCCAATCGTAATAAGGCCGGCAATACCCCGCTCAACCCAAAGGCCGGCGGACCCAGGAGTAGCGCCGCGGCAAGGCACGGTCCCCACCGAGGATCTTCGACTAATCCCGCTACCTTAAAGAGCACCAGCTGTCCAAGCCACGCGATAAGAAAGGTCCAGGCTCCGGAAAACAACAACAGACCGGCCAGCACGTGTGCGCCGGGGTACCGATCGGAAAGCCAACCTCCAAAGGCATACCCGCTGCTCATGGCAGCAAGAATGACTCCAATCAATGCGCCCCAGACAAACAGTGAGTTTCCGAAGACGGGAGCTAACAGCCGGCTTCCCAAAATCTCGAGCGCCATCACCACCGCGCCGGTCACCGGCGCCGTTACCAGAAGAAACCATTGAGGGGTATGAGCCGACCGATTCACCACATTCATGCGGAAACATGACACAGGGTAGGAAGACGACCCGATGCTACCCCGTGAGCCCGCACGATCACAGGCCGCCCCAGTTCTTGAAGTAGTGTAAGAGATCGCGGACCGAAATGATCCCGACGATCTGTCCGTCCTCGGATATTGCCAGATGCCGAATCCCATGCTCTGCCATCTTCTCACTCGCCTCGTGGGCCGAGCTCGTAATCTCGATCGACAGCAGCGGGCTGCTCATGACGGCGCGGACCAACGTCTCTTGTGTCGGACAGGACTCGGCCATCCCCTTACGAACCAA
>DATENE010000039.1:0-17127 GCA_035275205.1 Nitrospiraceae bacterium | reverse complement strand
GCCAGCAAGTATGGAGGATTCAAAGATAGCGATAAGCCCGCGACCACCGGGTATAACATACCGGACAAAACCGCAGAATGGGATTTGAACGGCGACGGAACTCCAGAGACCTACTTCCTTGCGCAGAACCCGCTGGAGTTGCAAGGGAAGCTTGCGGCTGCCTTCGCGGCGATTTTGAACCAGACTTCGTCTGGAACGGCGGCTTCCGTGTTGTCGTCTTCCACCTCGGGTGAAGGCGCGATCTACCAATCGTATTTCTATCCGACCCAGTTCGAAGCAGAACGGGAAATCAAGTATGCGGGTTACGTGCAGAGTCTCTTTATCGATTCGTATGGGAACTTTAGAGAGGATACGATCAAGGACAATCGACTGGTTCTGAACGAGGATCGCATCGTCGTCACGCGCTATGATGCGGTGAACGACCGGCTCGCCGTCGATGTATACGTCGATAGCAATGGGGATGGGCTAGCCGACCCAACAAGAGACACCTCGGTTCCTCCTGACGGGATTCTTGACACGGCTTTTTGCGACGATGCTCCCCATCAGTGCGATAAGATCTTGACCGATATCAATCCGATTTGGGAGGGAGGGCGAAATCTCGCGCTGATGAATCCAGCCGACCGCAAGATTTTCACATGGGTAGATCTCGACAACAATAAGCTGGTTAGTAACCTGTACCCGCCGACTGGTGCTGGATCAGAGGAGTACGTTTCATTCGACAGCACCAACGCGAGTAAGCTCACGGGCTATCTCAATCTGAGTGGAGCTCCCGCGGCGTATACGGCTGCCAACATCATTAGTTTCATCCGCGGTACGCAAGTGACCGGGCTCCGTGATCGGACGTTGACCGTCAAGAACAGCTCCGGCACACCTGTTTCTGCTGTGTGGAAGCTTGGCGATTCGGTGTACTCGACGCCCGTCGTCGTCGGCGCACCCAGAGAACGCTATGACATCCTGTACGGAGATTCCACGTACACAGCGTTTTACAGCCAGTACAAGAATAGGCGGCAGGTGGCCTATCTGGGCGCTAACGACGGGATGATGCACGCCTTCAACGTGGGCTTCTACCACGAAGGAGACGACCCAGCTGGACCTCTCGGCAAGACCGAGCGTGGATGGTTCGACAATGTCCCCACAGTAGATGGGCGTGGAGTCAACATAGGAGATGAGCTCTGGGGCTTTATTCCGCAGGAATTGCTCCCTCATTTACGATGGCTGGCCGATCCTGCGTACACGCATGTGTACTATGTCGACTTGAAGCCCAAGGTGACCGATGTGCGGATTTTCCCGAATGATGCAGACCATCCCGGAGGGTGGGGGACGGTTCTCATCGGCGGATTTCGTATGGGTGGGAGCTGTGGCAACTGTACCACGCAAGGCACACCGATGACCTTTGCGGCAAATTTTGATAACGCCGGCGGGGTTGATGCGGCGAGAACATTCTTGAGCGCCTATTTTGTGCTGGACGTGACCAACCCGGACAAGGTGCCGACATTGCTCTGGAGCTATTCGGACCAGAATCTCGGATTTGCTATGAGCTATCCAGCAGTTGCCCGTGTGAGTCCGCTGACTGACCCCACCAAGTACCTTGACACTAACGAAAAATGGTTCATGGTCGTGGGGTCCGGTCCCACGAGCTACGATGCAGGGGTTGGGCAGACGGGCAAAATGTTTGCCGTTAATATGAAGGCCCGCATGACCTCGATTGCGGCAGGTGTCGTGACGATATTCGATGCCTCGGGAGGTGGAGTCACTCCTCCGAACTCCTTCGTCGGCGATATGAGCTCGTTCGACCGAGACCTCGATTACCGAGCCGATGTCATGTTCGCGGGGAAAGTCATCAGCGCAACACCGTGGGAAGGGAAACTCATCCGGCTCACGACCGGGTGTTGGAAAACGGCTTCGCCGGTCTGTAACACGGACGCCGGTTTGTGGGGTGTACCTTCGGGCGTGGCCGGCGTTCAAGCGCCCTCTGAAATCCTGTATCAATTCCTGGATGGAGGAGGGGTGACTAGAGCGTTGGGACCGATTCCGACAGCTATCGGCGTGACCATCGATGCGACAGGCAACACGTGGGTCTTTGCAGGAACCGGCCGATACTATACCCAAACCAGCGGTACAGGGGATAAGATCGATACCTCGCTCCAATATTTGGTGGGTATCAAAGACTCTGCCATGCAAGGCTCCGGTGGATGTGCCGGCGGCGATCTCACGATTACCGGCTGTCGTCTGAACGCCACACTCAGTAACGAGCTGATCGATATGTCGACGTCGACCATCTGCCAACTTGGCACAGGGACTTGTGATGGCACAACCACCACGCAGGTCACGAGTGTGCCGGCGATGCCTACCGGCGGGACATATGCGTCGCTCATCGCCCTTGTGCAAAGCAAACAAGGGTGGTTTAGCAAATTGACGGTTCCGGCCGGAGGCCTTCCAAGCGAGCGCTCCGTGGCCAACCCGGTCCTGCTCGGAGGGATTGTGTTCTTTCCAACCTTCAAACCGAGCGGTGACGTCTGCGTGGCCGCAGGGTCGAGTAATTTGTACGCTTTATATTACGTCACAGGCGGTGCGTATAGCTCACCGATTGTTGGCATGACAGGGCAGAATATCAATAAAAAGATCTTCCTTGGCGAAGGGATGGCGACGACTGTGGCTATCCATCTGGGAGCTCAAAACACACAGGGCTTCGACAAGACGGCTTGTTCTCAGTCCAGCACTGGAGCCATTAACTGTGCGAAAGTCGGATCGGCTTCGGCCGTCGCGAGTCGATATCTCTCGTGGATCAATCAGAAGGATTGATTCGGAAAAATACAGACCTCTGCGTATCGCCCGTTCGGTCGTGCGCAGAGGTTATGGGGTTTCATGTCGAAGAATCTTACGCGGGCCATACCGGTCACCATCGGGATCGCATCTCTGGCTGTTCTGGGACTGATGGGATGTAGTCTCGACTCCTCTCAGACAGACGCGACAGGGTCTGGCACCGCAGAGCCCAACCGTCCCCCGGTTATCCGCTCGGTAAACCTTGCTCCCATTCCTCTCGTTCGGGAAGGGGTAGTGACGGCGACGGTCGATGCCGAAGACTTGGACAGAGATGCCCTGACGTTCACATTCAAGTGGATCGTCAACGATGAGGTGAGGCCCGCAGAAGTCTCGTCTACGTTTCACCCTGAGAGTCTGAATCGCGGGGATCGCGTGGCCGTCGAAGTGATTCCTCACGACGGGAAGGTCTCGGGCTCGCCTGTTCAAAGCAAGTCGTTCGTTGTCGGCAATACGCCGCCGGCCATCCGCGCCCTGACTATTCAACCCAGTGATGCCAAGGTTGGCGATCGACTCGTTGCGACAGTGGATGGCGGTGATGTAGATGGAGAGGATGTCCGCTATACGTATCGGTGGTCCCACAATAATCAATTAGTCGCAGAGGGCGAACAGGGAACGCTGGACACAACCGGTTTCTCACGGGGCGATACCGTCGCTGTTTCGGTAACACCTCATGACCGTGGCAGTCATGGTAAGGAACAGTCGTCGGAGTTGCTGACTCTGGCAAATAGTCCTCCCAGATTCACCTCATCTGCTCAGGGAGTTCTCGCGCAGGGACAATTCGGCTATGTCGTATCGGCGATAGATCCGGAAAACGATCCCTATACCTTCTCGCTCGAATCGGCTCCGCCCGGCATGACCATCGATGAAAAATCTGGACGGATACAATGGAACGTTCCTGCCTCCGCGGCGGGAGTTTACAAGGTAAAAGTTTTGGTCAAGGATGATCATCAAGGATCGACCTCGCAGGAATTCGACGTGACTTTCGGTAATTCTGTGACTGCCAAGCGCGAAGGGCCATGACGACAGGCCACACGCTGATTCGATCTTCTGCTTGTCACACCTTCCCTCGGTTTGTTAGAATCATTCCACTATCGCTGCAGGGAGGGAGCACGCCTTAGCGCTTGTGCGTAAACTTAAACTTCGAGAAGGCACCAATACTGCCGTTCTGTTCGGTCACCACGACCGGCACCTTAAGCTGATCGAAGAAGACCTTGGTGTGCGCCTCTCGGCGCGCGGCGAAGAACTCACCCTCGACGGTACGCCAGACGCCACCCGCTACGCGGAACGTGTCCTCACAGAACTTGCGACCCTCGCCAACGACGGGATGGTGCTCCAGCCGGACGACATTACCCATGCGTTGTGTGCGCTCCGGCAGAGCCCCGAGACTCCGATCAAAGAACTCCTCTCCAACGCGGCGACTATTGTCACCAAAAAACGATTTGTCGCGCCCAAAACGCCGACGCAAAAAGCCTATATAGAAGCTATCGAGACGCACGACATCGTCATTGGAATCGGTCCAGCCGGAACGGGTAAGACCTATTTGGCAATGGCTATGGCCGTGAGCGCGTTGCTGAAGAAGGAAGTGAGCCGCATCATTCTCGCTCGGCCGGCTGTTGAAGCGGGCGAGAAGCTTGGATTTCTGCCTGGCGATATGTACGCCAAAGTGAATCCCTATCTCCGCCCTCTCTACGACGCGCTGTTCGACATGATGGATATGGAGCGGGCCTCGCGCGCGATCGAACGGGGCGACATCGAAATTGCGCCGCTCGGATTTATGCGCGGCCGCACATTGAACGATTCGTTCGTCATTCTCGACGAAGCGCAGAACGCCACGGCGGAGCAAATGAAAATGTTTCTGACGCGACTTGGGTTCCATTCCAAGGCAGTTGTCACCGGTGATATCACTCAGGTAGATCTTCCACCCGAACGGGTCTCCGGTTTGATCGAGGTTCGGGAGATTCTGCGAAACGTCGAGGGTATCGAATTCGTCTACTTCGACGAACGCGACGTGGTCCGCCACAAGCTGGTGCAGGACATCATCAAAGCCTACGATCAACATCAGAACCCCCCTCAATCTTCCGGCCCCTTATCCGGCGCGGGCCGTCGACCGCCGCTGGCGGCGCATAATAAGCAGTCGAAGCCTGCCACCTCTTCCTCACCGCTCACGGACCCCTGGGGGCAGTCGCATTAATGCCGATCCATATGCGGAGTCAGGTCCGACGTATCAGGTTTGATCAGCCGCGCCTGGAACGATCGGCACGGGCGATTCTTTCCGATGTCGGGGAAACGTCAGCGGAGCTTGGCATCCTGTTCGTGGGTGATCAGCGGATGCGGGGTCTCAATTGTCGGTATCGGGGTAAGGATCGCACGACCGACGTACTGGCTTTTGCCATGAGAGAAGCCTGCATGCCGCATGCTCTTCGACAGGTTCAGGGCAGGCCCGCACCCCTCACGCCGGATATATTGGGTGATGTGGTGATCTCAGTACCTACGGCGTGGCGGCAAGCGGTAGAGGCCGGACGATCCTTGGACGAAGAACTCGCCTGCTTGCTGATCCATGGCATTTTGCATCTCTGCGGCTACGATCATGAACTGAGTGAAAAAGAAGCGCGTCGGATGTATCGTCGCGAACGGATGATCCTTCGGTCGATCGCGCAGGCGCCGAAACGAACGCATCGAACGCATCAGAATTCGAAAGGCTCGCCGTCCCGAGCCAAGCCAAGGGACGCATCGTACAGTACGCATCGCGAGTAGATGTATGGGATGGCTGCAGCGACTGAGTGACGGGCTCACGAAAACGCGCGATGCTGTTCGCGGGTCCTTGGATCGGCTTCTCGGTCGTGCGGCGGACCCTGCCCTCTTGGAGGAATTCGAAGCGGCCCTTATTGCCTCCGATCTCGGTGCCCGTGTCGTGGATCGTGTGATGGAGCGTCTCAAGAAACAGCTTCAAGGGACCGATTCCTCACAGTCTAGCCGGGTGTATTCAGTATTGCGGGATACCCTGCTTGATGTGTTGACGCCCGTGCAAGCGCTGTCGTTGGAGTCCCTGCTTGCGAAAGGTCCCGAGCCCTTTGTCATCCTGGCGGTGGGGGTGAACGGTGTGGGTAAGACGACCACGATTGCCAAGATCGCGCAACGGCTCGTGCAGGGAGGGAAAGTGCCGTTGTTGGTGGCGTGCGATACTTTTCGCGCGGCGGCAATCGATCAGCTGCAAGTCTGGGCCGACCGAGTCGGTGTCGACGTGATCCGTCACCGCCATGGAGCTGATCCAGCCGCTGTCGCGTTCGATGGGATTGTCGCCGCGAAAGCGCGACAAGTAGACGTGGTCTTGATCGATACGGCCGGCCGGCTGCACACGAAATCGAATCTCATGGATGAGCTCCGCAAGATCGCCCGAGTCATCACGCAAGAATGTCCTGGCGCGCCGCACGAAGTGCTCCTCGTGTTGGACGCCACGGTCGGGCAGAACGCCCTGTCCCAAGCTCGTCAATTTCATCAAGCGGTCGGTGTCACCGGCTTGGTTCTGACGAAGCTCGACGGCACCGCCCGTGGCGGGATCGTTGTCGCGATTGCCGAGGAACTGAAGTTGCCTGTGAGACTCATCGGAGTCGGGGAGTCGGTTGAAGATCTTCAGGATTTTCAGAGTGATGCGTTCGTGGATGCGCTTCTCGGGACGACAGCCTTGCCCTCTGCATAGTTCTCGGTGAGATCCCGTCATTTTCTTCTCCGCCAGCATCGACTGTGTTAGGCTGAGTTACCTAATGAACCAGCGTCCTGCCTAGCGCGTGCCGTGCATTCCTGTCCACGAGGCTGAGAGATGATCAAGATTTTGGTTATCGACGATGATCGCATGAACTGCGAGTTGATCCAGTCCGTCTTTACCCGACATGGATATCAGGTGCTGTCGGCGACGAGCGGGGTCGAAGGCCTGACCCTGTTCCGCCAGCAGGCCCCGCGCGTCACCATTCTTGATCTTCGCATGCCTGAAATGGATGGGCTGACCGTTCTCAAAGAAATTCGTGCGTACAATCCCCATGCGCCCGTGATCATCCTGGGCGGCGGAGCGACCGAGGAACAGGAAAATCAAGCGCGGGGATTGCGCGTCACTGATTTTATCCGAAAGGGTCTGTCGCTCGATGTGCTGGTCGAATGTGTCAACCGAGTGGTGCAGCTTCCGGCTAAATCCGCTCCTGCTCTGCCGGTGGGAGGCAGCGCCACCGTGGCCGATACGGGAGAAACGATCCTCGTCGTCGATGACGAGTTGTTGGTCCGCGACTTGCTCGTTCAGTTTCTCAGCCTCCGAGGCTATCGGGCGCTCGGTGTGAAAGACGGCCTGGAGGCCCTCTCGATGGTGGATCAAGCGCCTCCCGACCTGATCCTTCTCGATTTGCTCATGCCCGGCATGGACGGCGTCGAGGTGCTTCGGCAACTCCGTCAACGTGAATACACTGGCGGGGTGATCATTATCACCGGGAGTCATGACGAAGAACGTCTCGATGAAGCCTGGGCCGTGGGGCCGCAAGAAGTGATCGGGAAGCCCGTTGACTTGGAGCAATTGCTGACATCCATCCAGCTTGTGCTCGTCTGTCGCGAATGCTAAAACTCTTCCGATGCCAATCGGAAGCAGGACACTCTCTTTCCCCTTTCTTTTTCTCGTCGCGCTCCTCAGCCACGGAACTCTCGGTATTGCCCGCGCTTCCGACCCAGGCCTGCCGCCAATCGTCATTCGGCATCACGATTTATTCGTACAGATCATCCCCCATCAGCATGCCCTCATCGCAAAGGATCGGCTGACCCTTGAGGTGCCGCAGCAGAAGCCGCCGATTCGTTTCTCCATCGCCTCCACGCTTCAGATCGATCACATTGCACTCGTGCAAGAATCGGCCGGCGCGGAACCTCTGATTCAAAATGTGCCGTTCAAGCTCGAGCGTGGTCCCACGCCGGAGTCTCCGCAACACGTGACGATTCCCTCGCAGGTCGTAGCGACAGGACTCGTCACACTGGATGTGCACTATCATGGCGTCATCAACGATCCGCCGCGAGATCCACGCCATCTTCGTTTCGTGACTCCCAGTGAGACTGCCGGACATATCGGGCCGGAGGGCGTCTATCTGAGCAGTGAGAGCTCCTGGTATCCCGATGTCCCGGAATCACTCGGCACCTATGCGTTGCTGGTTGCCGTGCCGGCGGGATGGACCGTCGTGACCCAAGGGAAGCCCGATGAATCGCGTGCGTGTCCCGCAGGGGTCTGCCGAGACGAGAATATGGTGATGACGGCATGGACTGTGTCCCAGCCGAGCGAGGCGCTTACGCTCGTGGCCAATACATTTGTCTCGACATTTCGTGACTGGACGGCCAAGACTGGTCAGAAGATTCGGCTCTCGACCTATCTCTTCCCTGACGATGCGCATCTTGCAGAAGAATATCTCGATGCTACCGCGCGCTACCTGGATGCCTATATCCCGCTGCTGGGCCCCTACCCGTTCGAGAAGTTCGCCGTGGTGGAGAATTTCTTTGCGAGCGGACTCGGCATGCCCTCGTTTACCCTGCTGGGTAGCGGCATCATCAAGCGGCATTATGTGCAACCCTACGCGCTCGGTCACGAGATCGTGCATTCGTGGATTGGCAATGCTGTCTTCAATCGTGGTGAGCGCGGCAATTGGGTGGAAGGTCTGACGACGTACCTGGCCAATTATTACTGGCACGAACTGATCGGAGATCGCGCCCAGGCGCGGGACCAACGGCGGTTGATGGTGCAGGGCTACAATCTCCACGTGCCCCCAGAGCGGGACTATCCGGTCGCGCGATTCATGCAGAAACAGGATGAGCGTGACAATGCCATCGGCTATCAAAAGTCCGCCATGCTGTTTCACCTCCTGCGTCAGGAGGTGGGAGAGGAGACATTCTGGCGGGCACTCTTAAGCCTGGTGGCCCAATTTCGTGGCAGACATGCGGAGTGGCGAGATCTTGAGCGAGTCTTTGCAGAAGAGAGCCACCAGGATCTCCGATGGTTTTTCGCGCAATGGGTGGAACAAGATGGGGCACCGGTGCTGTCGTTGGCGGAGGCCGTCGCCCGTCCGGTGACGGGGGAGCAAGCGCAGACCTTTCAGCTTGAGGTCACGATTGCTCAATCGGCGAAGTCTTTTCGTCTTCCCCTTCAGTTACTGATTCGTATGGAGGGTGACCGTGAGCAAATCCTGACAGTGCCGCTACGTTCTCTGCGCGAGACGGTCTCCGTGACCTTGTCTGCCCGTCCAATCGCGATCGATCTCGATCCCGAGTTCATGGCCTTCCGGCGAATCTCCCGGCAATCGTTGTCGCCGGTGCTTAACCACTATGTCACCGACCGGAAGAGATCGGTGCTGACGGCGTTTACAGATGAGCCAAACCATCCCTCGCCGTTTCGGGACGTGGTTACGCGCATCGAAACCCAGGAACAGCAGAAGCCGATCAGCGAGCGAACGGTGATCGCCGCGATGGCCCAGGATGGGCTGTTGCCTCAGGAAGGTTCGGTGTTAGTATTGGGCGGTCCGGAATCCCGTTCCGGGATTCAATCGATCCTGGCCAATCACTGTCATGAGCGCGCGACCCTGAACGACAGGGGCGTCACTGTGATGAGGACGGCGTACGAAGGGCCGGGGCTGGCCATGCTGGTCAGTTGCCACAGGGTCGATCGTCCTGGCAGCGTCGTGACGGTGCTGTATGCGGCCTCGCCGCAGGCCGTGGCGAAGGTGGCGCGACTGCTCTTTTTTTACGGGTGGAATAGTTTCGTGTTGTTCAAGGATGGAGCGGTGACTACTCGCGGGGAGTGGCCGCTCGCCAGCGATCGTAAGGAGGTGCATTTCGATGCCAGCATTTCCATTCGGTAAGTGGTCCATGATCGGACTCGCGGTGCTATTGCTGTGTGAGCAGACGGGACAGGCAGAGGGCCCTGTGTCGAAGGCTCGGATGATTCCTGCTCATCAGGCTGAGCGGCATCTGAAGAATATTCGCCAGCTGACGGTCGGCCGGCAGAATGCCGAAGCCTACTTTTCCTTCAGCGGGACCAAATTGATTTTCCAGTCTACGAACAATTGGATGAAGGACACCGCCGCGGCCTCGCTCACACCGGCTGACGCGGGGCTGGGTTGTTATCAGATGTACGTGATGGATCTGGATAGCGACACCGTTCGATTGGTGAGCACCGGCGCGGGCGCCACGACGTGCGGATATTTTTTCCCGGGCGATCGACGAGTACTCTACTCGTCGACCCACGCGTTGGGGCCGAATTGTCCGCCGAAGCCGAAGCGGGACGGGGCCTACCGCTGGGCTTTGGACGACTATGATATCTACGCCGTGGGCATCGATGGACAAGAGATGCAGCGGCTGACCTCCACGCCGGGCTACGATGCGGAAGCCACCGTGTCGCCGGACGGCAAGACGATCGTATGGACGTCCGTGAAAGATGGGGACTTGGATCTCTATGCCATGAATCTCGATGGCTCGAAGCCCCGGCGGCTGACGAGCGAGACTGGCTACGACGGCGGGGCATTCTTTTCGCCGGACAGCAAGCGCATCGTCTATCGGGCGTCGCATCCCACTGATCAGGCGGAGATCGATAAGTACAAGAACTTGCTCAAGCAGGGGCTGGTGGAGCCGGGGCAACTTGAAATTTTTGTGATGAACGCCGATGGAAGCGGCCAGCGATTGGTTACGTCGAACGGCGCCTCGAATTTTTCGCCGTTTTATTTTCCCGACGGCAAGAGAATCATTTTCTCGTCGAATATTGAAACGAAGGGTGATGGAGGCCGGCCAAGCTTTCATCTCTACGCGATTGGTGAAGATGGGCAAGGCCTCGAACGGCTCACGTTCGACGGACAATTCAACAGTTTCCCCATGTTCTCGCCGGATGGTACCAGTCTAGTCTGGGTATCGGATCGCCAAGCCAAAGTCCCTGGCGAATTCAATGTGTTTCTCGCCGACTGGGTTCCTTGAAGCCATTGAGCGTTGAACGTACAGATCGATTCTTATGGCGTTCCCGCGGGTCACAATTCACGATTCACGATATACGTCTGTTGCAGCCTTTCTCCTCTTTGTCTGCGCGCTCATCCTCGCGTTCGTGGGATTGTATGAATGGGATGTGTCGCTGACCCGGTTCACCCGTTCTCTCAACGATGTTCACAGAGACCACCTCTCCAATCCTTGGCTGGCTCAGTTTAGTGATATCGGCGACCGTCTCGGCAAAGGGGAAACTCTGGTCATCCTGAGCCTTGTGCTGTGGGCGGTCGGATATGGATTCAAGCATCCGCAGTGGACAGAGGCCGGCTGGCGAAGTCTCATCGCTCACGGATTTGCCGCATTGAGCGCCACTATTTTGAAGCATGTCATTGGCCGCCCCCGTCCCAAATTTATGCATGCCGGCAACTTCGAGTTTTCCCCAGTCAGCGGGAGCGGATGGGATTCGTTCCCGTCCGGGCATGCAGCGGCAGCGTTCGCAGTTGCCACTGTGCTGGCCGCAAAGTTCCCGCGAGCGAGATGGCCTATTTTCCTAGCAGCAGCGGCCATCGCCGCTAGTCGGATTATCCGCGGGTCTCACTATCTGACCGATGTGGCAGGAGGCGCGGCTCTCGGCTGTATCGTAGGGATGATCGCCGCTCATCCATGGCGCGAATGGCGCTCATCGGCTGGAATGGCCGTCTGTCGGATGACGCCATTTTTTGTGGCGACGCTCGCGCTTGTCTGGACGATCCTGTATCTCCCATCGGAGGTCTGGCCGTTCCGACAGCTCTTGTGGGGTGGACTGTTGCTGACCCTGGTGGCGCTCATGGGCCATGTCTTGTGGTCGATGCAGTCGTCATGGCGTCCGGTCTGGCTTTCCGGACCACTGGCTCGGTGTCTCGTGGGATTGGGGTTGGGAATGACGACTGGCTCTCTCTTTATCACGACCATTGTGCTGCTTGTCTGTGCTGCATATTGGTTAGATGGTTTCCCTAGTCAGATCGAATCCATGGCGGATGGCCAAGTGGGGGTATGGGCGGCGATGGCGGAGGGCCTGTTCGTTGCGGCCATGCTGCTGGTACTGGGGGCAAGCTATGTTTTGAAAGGTATCGTGCCGATGTAGCAGAGTGCGGAGCGTGACGCGCGAGACTCGCGAGAAAAGGGCGATGTGAAAAGACGAGATTCCCCCCTGTCTCGCACGGCTATCCGCTCAATGGCCGAGGATGATGGGTGGTGGTGGCGGAGGGGTTGCACCTTCTGGAATGGTCACCATCGGCTGGTTAGCCAAGAGTACGTAGCCGTGGCGTTTGAGAATGGGGACCAGCCTGATTGCTTCCGCCGGCAACTTTACCTGTGCGCTTTCCGGTAATAAGATCATCACTCGCTGTGGCTCTTTCAGTGCCGCCCGTATCTTGTCCTCCTCTCCAAAAGGCACGAAGAGCGTCTTGCGTTTCGCGTAAAATACGGACGAAGGCCTCGTCGTGCCATAGGCGATGAATTGATCCTGACGATCCAGATTCAATCCCGCAGCATAGGCGAGTTCCTGCGGCGGCGCGACTACATAGCGATTGATGTGTGGAAACGCGACCACGATGACGATCAATACAAGACCGGCCAAGGTTCCCCCCGCCGCCCAAAACGCTCCTCCGCGCCGTTCGTCGTTTAATCCAAAATATCCTACCAACGTCATTCCGAGTAACAGCAGGGTCGCGGCCAGATAGGGAGCCCTGCCGAGATCCACCTGTCCGGCCAAGGGGAACTCCCGCAGCATCTCGGAGGCGTACGTTGCGTAGAGCGTGGGGAGGCAGGCAAAGCCGATTGCCAAGAGAAACCCCACTCCCATCATGAGATGTATGGACCCTCGAATTCCTTTCGTTGTCGGATCGTACAGGCACCGAGACCAGTACGAGGCTGTCAACAGAGCAGCGGCGGGAAACAATGGACCGATATAGTGGGGGAGGCGGGTTGCAGAGGCCGTGAAGAAGACAAAGATGCCCACCACCCATAGCGCCGCAAAGAGGTCGAGTTCGGATGTTCCGGTGGGGTCCGGCTGAGTGCGCGCACGACGTATGAGATACCATTCTTTGAGTGTGCGATAGAGTGGGACAGGAAGGAGCGCACTCCAGGGGAAAAATCCTAGGAGCAGGACCGGGAGATAGAAAAAGATGGTGCCCTGGTGTCCTTCCATCGGACTGAGGAATCGGCCGATCGTATGGGTCTGCGCGCCTGTGGCATAGGCATCGCCATGGACGAAGAACATAGCCGCATACCAGGGGGCGGCGAGCAGAATGAACAGCAGCATGCCGGCAAGGGGAACCCCCTTCTGCCAGTAGTCCCGCCACCGGCGCGTCCAGGTAAGATAGAGTGCCGCGACAATGAGCGGTACGGCGAATCCGACCGGCCCCTTCGTCAGCGTGGCAAGAGCCATACCGATATAGAACATCCAGATCCATCGGCGCACACCGCCCGTTCCACGCAGGCCTAGCCAGAATCCATACAGCGAAGCCGTGGTGAAAAAAATCAAGACACTATCTGTCAGTGCGACGCGTCCGAGTCCGAGGATTTCCAAATTGAGCAAGAGCATCAAGCCGCCGAAGAGCGCAACGGTTCGATCGCGCTGGTGCACGAGAAACAGATAGTGGATGAGGACTAAACCCACGCCGAAGAGAGCGGAAGGAAATCGTGCGGCAAACTCATTGACGCCGAACAGGCGATACGACTGGTCCATCAACCAGTAGAGCAAGGCGGGCTTAGCGACGCGCAGTTCACCGTTGAACGTCGGCGTCAGACGATCCCCCGATTCGAACATTTCGCGTCCGGCTTCGGCGTTCCGCCCCTCGTCCCGGTCGGTCAAGCCCATATCGCCGAGCCCCAAGAAGAACAACAGTCCCGACAAGATGAGGAGGGCCAGGAGGAGCAGTGCGTGTTGAGAACGGTCGGTCGTCGTCATGGCATCGTTCGGATCGTGTATTGGCCGCATGCGTCGAGCGTGTTGGGTCTTAATGAATTACGTTCGTGGAGAGGAGGAACTGGCCGGCCGGTTCGCCTGGCTCGCGCGAGAGATGAGCATCAGATTGCGAATATAGACGATCGATCCGATGCTCTGCCCCGCTATGAAGACCGGATCGAGCCGATAGATCGCGTAGGCGAGCGTGATTAGCCCGCCGATCAGACTCATGTACCAAAACGAGACCGGAACCTGACTCTCCGCCTTTTTTTCAGAGGTAATCCATTGGACCACCCAGCGGCCGAAGAACAGCCCTTGGCCGAGAAAGCCGATGCCGAGCCAGATCGTCTCGATGCTCATACTGGAACCATTCTACTCAAAGAGCGAGACGCGCCTGAAGCGCGGGATGCGCTCGGTGGCCGATTCTCACGGTCCATGGAATTTCGCATGTCACGCATTGCTTGTTCTTCCCGCTTGTTATTTGTCGCGGAATGTATACCGTAATACCCTGGCGTGCATCCACCGCACGGCAAGCAAATCGTAGAACGCCTTAAACACTCGGTTGCCCATACCGTACTTTGAGGTGCCGTGAATGCGCGCGTAATGCCGAACCGGCACCTCCGTGACCGTGAACCCGTGCATGAGCGCGAGCGCGGGAAAGAATCGGTGCATGCCCTCAAAGAGGCGGATGCGTTCCAGCACGGGCCGCCGGAATATTTTGAGCGGACATCCAGTGTCGTGGATGCCGTCGTGGGTAAAGAAAATCCTCACACTGTTGGCGATTCTGGACGAGAGTCGTTTTACCAGGCTATCCTGCCGCTCCTGCCTCCATCCACACACAAGATCGTGGGTATCGGTATAGGGGAGGAGTTTCAGGATGTCTTGGCTGTCCTGTTGAAGATCGCCGTCGGTGTGGATGATCAATTCGCCGGAAGATTGTTGGAACCCTGCGTCAAGTGCGCAGGTCTTTCCGTAGTTTCGATCGAGGTGGAACACCCGAACCTGAGAATGCTGTGCTGCCAGAAGATCCAGTGCCTCACTGCTGCCGTCGTTGCTGCCATCGTCCACGAAGATGATTTCGTACGACCGAGTCTGCGAGGCCGAATGTGAACTCATGACGGCCAACAGCCCCTCGATCAGAGGAGCTAGATTGTCTCGTTCATCCTTGATGGGGACGATAACGGAAGCCCATGGATGGGATGGCACGGCCATGCAAGGTAGATATTCCTGATGCAGAAGGGAGCCGACACGTTCACGCAGGCATTCTACAGAATGCAGAAGGGAGCGTCAAACCACGCAACACGATCTACGCGGTGGGCGTGAATAGAGAGAGTCGCAGGTTCATCGAGTCTTGTCAGTCTCGCTCTTCTCGCCTCTCGCGCGAGTCTCGCTATTCTGCTGCGCTGCGGTGATCGTGAAGCGCATCGTGCCCATCAGACTCATCTCGTTGATCTGTTCTCCCACGTGGATTTCCACTTTGTATCGGCCGGGCTTCCATGCGCCCTTTGGAGGGGAAAGCATGAGATAGCCGCTGTTGTCTTCGAGCGCAATGTGCATGGCATCTTGTCCGATCACCACCGTGGGATCGAGGCCGGCGACGGCTTCCGGGTAGCAGAGTCCGAACACTTGGAACCCCTGATAATGCTGGTGAAGATAGAACACGATGAAGACGGCCTGGGTATCGGGACTAAACAGGGTGGTCGGTTTTATCGGTACGATTTCGTGCGTACGGTGAAGACCTAGTTCCTCGTCGAACCCTTCCGCAGTCGTAATCGTGCGGAACAATCCTCGCGGCGGAGCATCGAAGTCGTAGGGGGCGACGTCTTGGGTGCGGTTCTGAAAATCAGGAATGGGGGAATTCTTGGTGATCGGCAACTCCGCTGCCTGGAGTGTCGGCAGTGCCGAGAGGGCCATGACAATGATCGCTGAGATCGCCCTTCGCCCCGCTCGTCTCACCCTTTTCGCCATCCCTTCTTGGTACAGGGGTCGAGTGGGGGCTGTCAAGGAGCTGATCGCTGACAGCTGTCCGTGAGCCCGTTGCGGCTGTTTCCCGCCATCTGCTAAAATCCTCGCTCATTAAGATAGAAACGAGAAGAGCGGGACGCGCAGGACAGGCGCGACTCATGAAGCGAACGAGTCTCGCCTCTCCAGCGCGTCTCGCTCGTTCCAACCAGGATTTCTATGTTACAGGACGCAGAGGCTTTACCCCAGCTCATCGGCGACTATAAGCCGGTCGATCAGTGGCAAGTCCGCATCAATACGCTCTTCTACCGCTTTCGTGGCGATCAGATCCGCAGCTTCTATCAAACCTTTGCCTCAGCCGACTATCGGCTCGCCCATGCTCTTGCAGCGGACTACTTTGAGAAAGTCATGAAGCGTGACAAAACGTCAGGCGTCAGGCGTCAGGCGTTAGGCGAAAAAGCTTCGAATTCACCCCACACCCCACACCCTACACCCCTGACGATCCTTGAACTCGGCCCAGGCAACGGCAACCTCGCCGCCAGTTTCTTGAGCCATCTCAAGGTTATCGATAAAGATCGCGTGGTTTATCCTCGCATTCGATATGTACTGGTCGATTGGGAGCAAGCCGTGCTCGATGCCGCTCTGGCCCATCCGGAACTCGCGCCTCACCGGAACCTGGTCGAGACGCATCGAGGGACCGTGGATCGGCTCGACACTGTTGCGGATGGCAGCGTGGATCGCATCATCTGTAACGAGCTGTGGAACGATCTTCCGACAAAATTGTTGTCGCGCCAGGCGAGCGACATTGAAGAAGAGTTCCTTCGGCCGAACATGAGCGAGACGTTGCACGCGAAAATTCCTGACTGGGCGGCCTTTGTCCGGGCGTTCGACGCCTTGAATATTGAGGCGCTCAAAGGCTTTCCCCCCTTCCTCGACGACGTAGTGTGGGAGCGTGAATATCGGGCGGTCGACTGGAAAGATGTCCCCTATCGGAAGACGATCACGGAGTTTCTCAAACGCATCGATGAACACGTATTGGTTCCCGTCAATCTAGGGGCCTATGCCACGATGAAGGAAGCCAAGCGCCTGTTGGCTCCGAAGGCTATCGGATTCAGCAGTTTCGATGCCGGTACAGCGGATATGCGCGTGCTGAACGATCCGGAGAAGCCCTGCTACGGGCAATTTGGCGGGCAACAGAGTTTCATGGTGAACTTTGCGTTAGTCGAAGCGGTTGCCAAGCAGTTAGAGATCGGCACGATGACATTAGAAACCCAGCGTGAGTTTGTGGGGCGCAGCTTAGGGACAAATGTCTTGACCCTGATGGATCTCATCGCCACTCATCCTTCCGCCGGTACGAAAATGGCGCCGTGGGAGCAAGACCGCTTGATGCTCAAGACCTTCCGTGCCTTGAACGAGAC
>DATENE010000038.1:0-2999 GCA_035275205.1 Nitrospiraceae bacterium | reverse complement strand
TGTGGGAATCGAGGGGAACGGCCGCGTATGGGGACGCCTCATGCTGGTTCATGACATGAGTTGGGTTGAACGTCGAAGCAGCGACACCAAATGGTACCTCTACTACTTGTTTGCGATCATCGGTGTGGTGATCTCACTTGTGACGGTGCTGGTCGCGCATTTGAGCTGGCGAGGCTGGGTTGCCGGTGTGCGTACGATGCTTCGCGGCGAGGGGCTTGCCGCATTGCTCGGCGATAAGCAGGAGCAGGATTCAGAGTTGCAGCCGGTCGCGCAGGATCTGCGCGCGATGATTCGAGAACTTGAATCGGACAAGCGTATGCGGGATGAGAGCCAGATGAGCTGGAAGCCGTCCACCCTCAAGGCGATCCTGCGCGATCATCTGGCTGGAGATGAAGTGCTGATCGCCTCCAACCGCGAGCCGTATCTCCACAATCGGAAAGGACAGCATGTCGAAGTCCAAGTGCCGGCCAGCGGGGTCGTCACCGCTCTTGAGCCGATTATGCGCGCCTGTTCGGGCGTATGGATTGCGCATGGCAGCGGCACGGCTGATCGAGAGGTCGTCGATGCGAACGGCCATGTCCGTGTCCCACCGGACAATCCTGCCTACGAGATCAGGAGGATTTGGATGACGCCGGAAGAAGAAGACGGCTACTACTACGGATTTGCCAACGAAGGGCTCTGGCCGCTCTGTCATCTGGCCCACGTCCGTCCCGTCTTTCGATCCTCGGACTGGGAACAGTACAAGAAGATCAATGAGCGGTTTGCGATGGCCGTCATCGAGGAGGCCAAGACTGATAATCCAGTTGTGCTGGTGCAGGACTATCATCTCGCGCTGGTACCAAAAATCGTGCGGGACCATCTGCCGAACGCGACAATCGTGACGTTTTGGCATATCCCCTGGAGCGATCCGGAACGATATGCCATCTGTCCCTGGTATCGAGAGATACTCGAAGGGCTCCTGGGCAGCAGCATTCTCGGGTTTCACACGCGATTTCATTGCAGAAACTTCATCAACACCGTGGACCGTTCTCTCGAAACGAGGATCGACTGGGACAGTTCTTTGATTTCCTATCAGGGCATACTCACCGAAGTGAATCATTACCCGATTTCCATCGCGTGGCCCACTCGGACGCAGGCGCAACTGCCGTCCGAATCCGAGTGCAGGACCCACATCCGCGCCATCAACGGCATCCCCCACGCGCATCGCGTCGGTGTCGGCGTCGAACGGCTGGATTATACGAAAGGTATTCTCGAGCGGTTCCTCGCCGTTGAACGGCTGCTGGAGCTTCAGCCGGAATGGATCGGCGTGTTCTCCTTCATCCAAATCGCCGCTCCCAGCCGCTCCAAGATCGAGGAGTATCAGCAGCTCACGCAACAGGTCACCGCTTCGGCCGAACGTATCAATCGACGATTTGGGCGACAGGGATACCAGCCCATCTATCTACGGATCGAACATCACGAACCGCAGGACGTGACCACCTATTACCGAGGCGTCGACTTCTGCATCGTCAGCAGCCTGCATGACGGCATGAATCTCGTTGCCAAAGAATTCGTGGCAGCGCGAGACGACGAGCAAGGCGTGCTAATCCTCAGCCAATTCACCGGCGCGGCCACCGAGTTACCGGAGGCGCTGATCATCAATCCGTACAACATCGATCAGTGTGCGGCTGCCATTCATCTGGCTCTGACGATGCCGCCGACCGAGCAGCGCGCTCGGATGCGCAGCATGCGCGGCATCGTGCAGGAATTTAATGTCTACCGCTGGGCCGGACGCATGCTGATGGATGCCGCCCACATGCGGCAGCGAGCCCGCATCGTCCGCCAAACGGGCGTGCGAGACGCGCGAACTGCCATAGGGGGCCAAACATGACCTATTTGTTTTCTGACGAAGGACGCCTTGCGCTTCGCGCGTTGACAAGCCGTCCCATTCTCTATGCGTTTGACTTCGACGGGACATTGGCGCGGATTTCTCCCGATCGGGATACCGTCACGCTCTCCCGGGCCATCTATGAGGGGCTGTCGGAGTTGGCGAAACGTATCCCCTGCGCCATTGTCTCAGGGCGAGAACTCAAAGATCTTGCCTCGCGGGTCGACGGGGCGGTTCCTCATTTGATCGGGAACCATGGTTTGGAGAGCCCACTCACCGCTCCCACGATGCTGATCCGGGCTGAACATATCTGTCAGGGATGGATGCAGCGATTGGGAACAGACTTCGCTCAACCGCTCAAGACGTATGGAGCAGAAGTTGAAAATAAACGCTATACCCTCACCCTGCATTATCGAGGGACCGATGAACCGGCCAGAGTTCGCATGGGCCTTGTCCTCCTGCTCGATCAACTCACGCCGACCCCGCGCCTGATCTTTGGGAAAGCATCAGTGAATATTTTGCCCCCGGGAGAAGGCGGGAAAGGGCCGGCCGTCTTGGCTCTCATGCGCCATCTCCGGCAGACCGGGCTGTTTTTCATCGGCGATGACGAAACAGACGAGGATGTCTTCGAGCTTTCCGAAGGGCTCGTCATGGGGGTGCGAGTGGGACCACATGAGAAGTCTCGGGCAAGATATTTCATCAACCATCAGGGAGAGATCAAAGATATTCTCCGCTTCCTCATCGATTGTATCGATCGAATCCCGGAATCATCTGCCAGTGGTGAGTCAGGCATGATCGGCGCAGAGAAGCGCGCGCATGACCAGTAGGGGCACTAGCGCCGGCGCCCGATCCTATCCCCACCCCGTCCAACTTTCATAGATCCTCCCATCGTCTTCGTTAAGTCAGGTAGATCTGTTCGAATAACGTTGCGATATTCCACAGAATCCATGATATTCAGTCCGCAGAAACATAGGAAAAATCGAAGGGGTGGGGCGATGGGCCTGTGAAGGGGACAGGATGTTGAGCTTTACGGATCAATGGATAGGCTACGTGGCTTTGGCGGTTTTTCTGGCCGCTTATGTGTTGGTTATTGTCGAAGAAAGTCTTGATCTGCGGAAATCAAAACCCGTCA
>DATENE010000037.1:0-15662 GCA_035275205.1 Nitrospiraceae bacterium | reverse complement strand
ATGGGCCCATCGGCGGCACTCACGACCAGAATGGCCCCGTCCATCTGCGCGGCCCCGGTGATCATGTTCTTCACATAATCGGCGTGGCCGGGACAATCCACATGGGCGTAGTGCCGCGCGGCCGTTTCGTATTCCACGTGGCTGATCGCAATCGTCATAATCTTGGTGGCATCGCGCCGCCCCTGACTCTCGCTCGCTTTGGCCACTTCGTCGTAGGAAATGAACTTCGCCATCCCCTTCTCGGAGGACACCTTCGTCAACGCCGCCGTCAAGGTCGTCTTGCCGTGGTCCACGTGCCCGATCGTCCCGATATTCACGTGCGGCTTCCGCCGCTCATATTTCGCCTTCGCCATACCTCGCTCCCTTCCGTCCTCACTCAAGAATCAATTCGACTACTCACCCCGATACTTGGCAATGATGGCCTCTGAAATCTGGCGCGGCACCGGATCGTATCGGTCGAATTCCATACTATAGGTGGCACGGCCCTGCGTTCGAGACCGAAGATCGGTCGCATACCCAAACATTTCACTGAGTGGAACCGATGCATCAATGACCTGCGCAGCCGCCCGCGACTTCATTCCCTGAATCTTGCCGCGACGCCCGTTCAAATTGCCGATCACATCGCCCATAAAGTCCTGCGGGACGACAACTTCCACCTTCATAATCGGCTCAAGCAATACAGGATCGGCTTTCTTACAGGCGTCGAGAAATGCCATCGAACCGGCGATTTTAAACGCCATTTCATTGGAGTCGACGTCATGAAACGACCCGTCGATCACCGTGACCCGCACATCACGAAGCGGATACCCGGCAATGACTCCGGAATCAAGCCGTTCCTTCACACCCTTTTCAATCGCCGGAATGAACTCTTTTGGGATCGAGCCACCGACGGTTTTATTGACGAAATCCAATCCTTTACCCGACTCAGCAGGCTCGACCGTCAACACAACATGTCCATACTGGCCACGACCGCCGGTCTGCTTAATGTACTTCGCCTCAGCTTCCGCCTTCTGACGAATCGTTTCTCGAAACGCCACCTCTGGCTTTCCGACATTGGCCTCCACCTTGAATTCACGCAACATACGATCGACGATGATTTCCAGATGAAGTTCCCCCATCCCGGCAATGATGGTCTGCGCGGTTTCTTCATCCGTCTTCACCCGGAACGATGGGTCTTCCTGTGCCAACTTCTGGAGCGCGAATCCCATCTTCTCTTGATCTTGCTTAGTTTTCGGCTCAATCGCCATGGCAATAACCGGTTCGGGGAACTTCATCACCTCGAGTAGAACCGGCTGCTTTTCGTCCGCCAGAGTGTCCCCGGTCGTTGCCCCTTTCAGTCCGACAGCCGCAACGATGTCACCGGCATAAGCCACATCGATGTCTTCCCGCTTGTTCGCATGCATTTTCAGGAGACGTCCGACGCGATCCCTCGTCCCCTTCGTCACATTCGAAACGGACGTTCCTGTCTTCAGTGTTCCTGAGTACACCCGCAAAAAAGTGAGCTGCCCCGCAAACGGATCTGTCATGATCTTGAAGGCCAAGGCTGCGAATGGCTCACTATCCGACGGCCGTCGCTTCACTTCCTGCTCGGTATTCGGATCAATCCCAGTGACAGATTCGACATCAAGTGGGGATGGGAGAAAATCCACAACTCCGTCCAGCAGCTGCTGCACACCTTTGTTTTTGAAGGCCGATCCGCACAGAATAGGCGTGATCTTCAATGAAATCACGCCGGCCCGAATGGCGCGGCGGATCTCCTCTTCCGTTAATTGCTGACCATCGAGATACTTCTCCATGGTTTTTTCGTCGAACTCAGCCACCGCGTCCAGCATTTTATCGCGGTATTCTTTGGCCCGGTCGAGCAAATCGGGAGGAATATCTTTGACGACATACTTGGCCCCGAGTGTCTCGTCGTCATACACATAGGCTTTCATGGTCACGAGATCGATCGAACCCTTAAATTCAGACTCCCGACCGATAGGAATTTGAATCGGAACAGGGTTGGCTCCCAACCGATCAATCATGGTCTGGACGCTGACGTAGAAATCTGCGCCGATTCGGTCCATTTTGTTCATGAACGCGATCCTCGGCACACTATACTTATCCGCCTGCCGCCAAACCGTCTCAGATTGCGGCTCAACCCCTTGCACAGAGTCAAACACCGCCACAGCCCCATCCAGCACCCGAAGCGACCGCTCAACCTCGATCGTAAAATCGACGTGTCCGGGAGTATCGATAATGTTAATGCGATGGTCTCGCCAAAAGCAGGTCGTCGCAGCAGCCGTAATCGTAATGCCGCGCTCTCGCTCCTGCTCCATCCAATCCATCGTCGCCGCGCCTTCATGAACCTCACCCATCTTGTGTGAGATCCCGGTGTAAAAGAGAATGCGCTCGGTGGTTGTCGTCTTACCGGCATCAATATGAGCCATGATGCCGATGTTCCGAGTTTGCTCTAATGGTGATTGACGCGCCACGTACTTCCCCTAAAAATATAGATGCTGCAACCTGAGCCGGTAGAACGCTGCGACTTACAAGCACCCGCGTATGCGGATCGCAGCACGGCTCAGCTGCAGCACAGAACGACGCTACCAGCGATAGTGTGCGAATGCCTTATTGGCCTCCGCCATCCGATGCACGTCTTCCCGCTTCTTGACCGCCGCCCCCGTATTATTCGACGCGTCCAGCAACTCAGCCGCAAGCTTCTCCCGCATACTTTTACCGCCGCGGGTCCGTGAATACTCCGCCAACCATCGGAGAGCCAGCGACATCCGGCGAGCTGGACGAATTTCTACCGGTACCTGATACGAAGCGCCGCCCACCCGACGCGACTTGACCTCAACGACCGGCTTCACATTATCGATCGCCGACCGGAATATCTTAAGCGGATCGTTGCCAGTCTTCTCCTGAATAACATCGAACGCTCCGTAGCAAATACGCTCGGCCGTACTCTTTTTTCCGCCCGACATCAGAATATTCAAAAATTTCCCGACGAGCTTATCCCGATAGCGCACATCAGGGAGAGGATCGCGGTGGTCTAAAAATCTAGTCCTTGGCATGTGTCATTTACTCTCTCGTTACCGACTGTGACAATCTTCCTACTTCGGGCGTTTCGCTCCGTACTTCGAACGGCTCTGCTTTCGATCCGCCACACCGACAGCATCAAGGGCGCCTCTGACGATGTGATAGCGCACACCTGGCAAGTCCTTCACACGGCCACCGCGCACGAGTACGATGGAATGTTCTTGAAGGTTGTGGCCGACACCGGGGATGTATGTCGTGACTTCCATCCCATTCGTCAACCGGACACGCGCAACTTTACGAAGCGCCGAGTTCGGTTTCTTCGGCGTTGAGGTATAGACACGAAGACAGACGCCACGCTTCTGCGGACAGGACTTGAGCGCGGGACTCTTGGTCTTTGCGTACGCCAGCTGGCGACCTTTTCTGACTAACTGATTTATTGTCGGCATTAGTTACGTCACTCTCATTTTCGGCACAGTTTGACCGCGTTACTCAACCCGTCAAGGGCAAAGCCGGTCGATTGTAGTGAGCATTGATAGCGGTGTCAAGCCTGCTCAGGCACCGCATGCCTTATGAGCGAGCAGGTTCTCCTGACCCCGTCGCTACACCGTCATGCGTAAGCGCCGCAGCATCTCCCTGACCAACAATCACGGGCTCAGGCTTGGGACTGATGACGAACGTGTCCCGATACTCTTCAAAGCCGGTTCCAGCTGGAATTAACCGGCCGACGATGACATTTTCTTTCAGGCCCAATAAATTATCGACGCGCCCGTTGATCGCTGCTTCTGTCAGAACGCGTGTGGTCTCCTGGAAGGACGCTGCTGAGATAAAGCTGTCGGTGGTCAATGCCGCTTTAGTAATACCCAGCAGCACCGGCTTCCCAAGCCCCGGCTGCCCGCTCTTGGTTAACACTCGCTCATTTTCTTCGTCAAACACCATCTTGCTGACTTGACTGCCGGGCAAAAATTCCGTGTCACCGGGATCTTCGATTCTGACCTTCCGCAGCATCTGCCTCACAATGATCTCGATGTGCTTGTCATTGATCGTCACGCCTTGCAGTCGGTAGACATCCTGCACTTCATCGACGAGGTATTTCTGCAACTCGTTCGGGCCCAGAACGTCGAGGATATCGTGCGGGTTAGCCGATCCGTCCATCAACGGCTCTCCAGCCCTGACCCAATCGCCTTCATGCACGTTGACGTGCTTGCCCTTGGGTATAAAGTACTCTTTGACATCGCCCATCTTATTATTAACCAGCACTTTGCGCATGCCCTTTACGAAGCCATCGTACGACACTTCGCCGTCGATCTCGCTGATAACGGCCGTCTCTTTCGGTTTTCTGGCCTCAAACAGCTCAGCCACCCGAGGGAGACCGCCCGTAATATCTTTGGTCTTGGTCGTCTCCCGCGGAATCTTCGCCAACACATCGCCCGGTGTGACCACTGCGCCCTTTTCGACGAAGATATGCGCGCCAACTGGAAGAAGATAACGAGCCACATTTGCCGCTGCTGAAACCTTGGCAGTTTTTCCACCCTCATCCTTGATCGAGACGCGCGGACGCAATGTCGCACCACTATGCTCGACGATCACCTTGCGGGAAAGCCCTGTGACTTCGTCGAACTCTTCTTTCATAGAAACGCCTTCGATGATGTCTCCATACGCCACCTTACCGCCAACTTCCGTGAGAATGGTCAGTGAATACGGGTCCCATTCGACCAATTTCTGACCTACCTCAACACGACCGCCATTTTTCACCTTGATCTTGGCGCCATAGACGACCCCGTACTTCTCGCGCTCTCGCCCTGTCTCATCGACAATGGCAATCTTGGCGTTTCGATTCATGACGACCCATTCACCCTCTTTATTCTGGACTGCGATTCCAGCGTTATGGAAGTCGGCATTCTTCTTGGCATCAAAGCTCATGAACTTGATGGTGCCGGCGTGCTTGGCTTCGGTCACCGTCTGCTCAACCACTTTGCTCGCCGTTCCGCCGATGTGGAACGTCCGCATGGTCAGCTGTGTTCCCGGTTCACCGATCGACTGCGCCGCGATGACACCAACAGGCTCACCTTTTTCCACCAACCGTCCACGGGCCAAATCACGCCCATAACAGGATCGGCAGACTCCACGGCGTGACTGACAGGTCAGCACCGAACGAATCTTGACGTGATCGACCGCAGCTTCCACGATCGCCTTTGTCCGGTCCTCGTCGATCTCCTCATTGAACGACACGATGATCTCACCTGTCACTGGGTCACGAATATCTTCTGCGGCCAACCGTCCCAACACCCGCTCTTCGATCGGCTGAATAATTTCGCCCCCCTCGACCAACGCGCTCACAATGATGCCATCGGTGGTGCCGCAGTCGATTTCGTTGATAATCACATCCTGCGCGATATCGACCAAACGGCGCGTGAGATACCCGGAGTTTGCAGTCTTCAATGCCGTATCGGCCAATCCCTTACGGGCGCCGTGCGTCGAAATAAAGTACTGCAACACCGTCAAGCCTTCGCGGAAGTTGGCGGTAATCGGAGTTTCGATGATTTCACCTGATGGCTTCGCCATCAATCCGCGCATACCACCCAACTGACGGATCTGCTGAGAACTTCCTCGGGCACCTGAATCCGCCATCATGAAGATCGGGTTGAACGCCTCTGCCTTGCTTGGATCGCCACCCGCGCCCAACTCCTTCATCATTTCATTGGCAATCTGTTCAGTCACATGCGCCCAGATGTCGATCACCTTGTTATAGCGTTCGCCGTTGGTGATCAGCCCTTCGGCATACTGCCGCTCGATCTCCGTGACTTCATGCTGCGCCTTCCCCAGCAATTCCTGTTTCTTGGTTGGAATATGCATGTTGTCGATGCAGATCGAGATGCCTGCACGAGTCGCATACTCGAACCCCGTATCTTTGACCTTGTCGAGGAATGTGACGGTCTCACGATGACCGCACTGGCGATAGACCGTATCGATGAGCTTGGTCATTTCTTTTTTGGTCATGAGCTTATTCGCGTTGGCGAACGGCAATCCAGAAGGGAGTACGTCCGACAAGATGACTCGCCCGACGGTGGTCTGAACGAGGCTCCCCTCGATTCGCACCTTGATCCGCGCATGCACGTCCAATTCTCTTGAATCAAACGCAACACGCACTTCCTCCGGTGAGCCAAACACTTTCCCCTCTCCCTTGCACCCTGCACGTTCTTTAGTCAGCCAATAACAGCCAAGCACCATGTCTTGTGACGGCACCGCAATCGGCTTACCGTTGGCAGGCGAGAGAATGTTATTGATCGACATCAGCAGCACGCGCGCCTCGACCTGCGCTTCGACCGACAGTGGAACGTGAACCGCCATCTGGTCGCCGTCGAAGTCCGCGTTGAACGCGGCACAGACCAGCGGATGCAGGCGGATGGCCTTGCCTTCGACCAATACAGGATCAAACGCCTGGATACCGAGACGGTGCAACGTCGGAGCACGGTTCAGCAGCACAGGATGCTCTCGAATCACCTCATCTAGTACGTCCCACACTTCCGGCCGTTCTTTTTCGACCAAGCGTTTAGCACTCTTAATGGTAGTCGCCGCGCCTCGCTCCTCCAGCTTGTGGAAGATAAAGGGCTTGAAGAGTTCGAGCGCCATCTTCTTGGGAAGCCCGCACTGATGCAGCCGAAGCTCTGGTCCCACGACGATGACGGTTCGGCCCGAATAATCGACCCGTTTACCGAGCAGGTTTTGGCGAAAGCGCCCCTGTTTTCCCTTCAACATATCGCTCAACGATTTGAGAGGCCGCTTGTTGGGTCCACGAATCGCGCGGCCGCGACGACCGTTGTCGAAGAGCGCATCAACCGCTTCCTGTAACATCCGCATTTCGTTTCGGATAATCACGCCCGGCGCCTTCAACTCGATCAGCCGCTTCAAGCGATTATTCCGATTGATGACGCGGCGGTACAGATCGTTCAAATCCGACGTCGCAAAACGTCCACCGTCCAGCGGCACGAGCGGGCGTAATTCCGGAGGTAGCACCGGAATCACATCCATGATCATCCACTCCGGCATATTTCCAGACTTACGGAAGGCCTCGATGACTTTCAGCTGCTTCGCGTATTTCTTTTTGAGCGCCGCAGAGGCCGAAGTCTTCGCCTTCGCCTTAATCTCATCCCACTTGGCATTGATGTCGATCTTGCGGAGCAATTCCCGAATGGCATCGGCACCGATACCAACCTTATAGGAGCCGGGACTGTAGTTGGATTGCAGCTGGCGTAACTTTTCCTCCGAAACCAGTTCCTTCTCTGTCATATCTGTTGATCCGGGATCGACACACACGTAGCTCTCGAAATAGAGAATTCGCTCCAATCCTTTGAGACTCATATCGAGCAAGGTTCCGATCCGGCTCGGCACGCCTTTGAGGAACCATATATGCGCCACCGGCGCCGCGAGCTCGATATGCCCCATGCGTTCTCGGCGGACTTTGGACTGAATGACCTCGACACCGCATTTGTCACAGACAATGCCGCGGTGCTTCATGCGCTTGTACTTGCCGCAGTTGCACTCCCAATCTTTAATCGGACCGAAAATCTTCGCGCAAAACAGTCCATCCTTTTCCGGCTTAAACGACCGGTAATTGATGGTCTCAGGTTTCTTCACTTCGCCATACGACCACGACCGAATCTTCTCGGGCGAGGCGATCCGGATTCGCATCGAATCGAACGACACCGCATCGCGCGGCTTCTCAAATAATGTATAGACGCCTTCCAAGGTAGTGACCTCCTCTGATGCCGACCACTAGGGCCGGCACACAAATGGGTTAGTCTTGCGACTTGACCAGTTCGACGTCGAGTCCCAAGCTCTGCAGCTCTTTGACCAAGACGTTAAACGACTCGGGCAATCCAGGCTCCAGAAACGGCTCACCCTTCACGACCGCCTCGTACATTCGCGATCGCCCCGGCACATCGTCTGATTTCACCGTTAAGAACTCTTGCAGTGTGGACGCAGCGCCATAGGCCTGCAACGCCCATACTTCCATTTCCCCCAACCGCTGGCCTCCGAATTGAGCTTTGCCACCGAGCGGCTGCTGCGTGACAAGCGAATAGGGGCCGATCGACCGTGCGTGAATCTTGTCGTCGACCAAGTGGTGTAACTTTAAGACATACATATAGCCGACCGTGACGGGATTACCGAACATTTCTCCGGTTCGGCCGTCCATCAGCATAGTTTGCCCGCTGGTCGGCAAATTCGCCTTCTTGAGCAAATCCTTAATCTCTGACTCCGACGCTCCATCGAACACCGGGCTCGCCACCTTGATCCCCAATGCCTTGGCCGCCCAACCCAGGTGAGTTTCCAGAATCTGGCCGACGTTCATACGTGACGGCACACCAAGCGGATTCAGCACGATTTCCACCGGCGTTCCATCCGGCAAGCACGGCATGTCTTCTTCGGGCAAGACCCGAGAGACCACACCTTTGTTTCCATGCCGCCCGGCCATCTTGTCGCCGACTTGAATCTTGCGCTTCATCGACACATACACCTTGACGAGCTTGATCACGCCAGGGGGAAGCTCATCGCCTCGCTTCAGACGCCCAACCTTCTCGTCGTACAGCGTTTGTAAAATCTCGATTTGCTCCTTCGCCCGCCGCTCGACGTCCTCCAGCTCTTTCTGCTCATCAGGATCGCTCAGAATAATGTATCGGACGGTCTCATCCGGCAACCGCTTGAGAATCTCCGCGGTCAGCTTGCCCTTTTTCTTCAGAATGACATCGCCGCTCTCAGGATCCATCAAATCACGGCCGACCACCTTCCCCAGCAGCAGTTTTCTGATCTTCTTCGTTTTTTCTTCATCGATGATACGGAGCTCCTCGTGGTGGTCCCGCTGGAGTTTCATCGCATCTTCGCTTTCGATGCTCTTGGATCGCTCGTCCTTATCAAGTCCCTTGCGCGAGAAGATTTTCACATCGACGACGATGCCCTCGACGCCCGGCGGCACCGTGAGCGATGTGTCCTTCACATCGCCGGCTTTCTCACCGAAGATGGCCCGCAGCAACTTTTCTTCCGGCGTCAACTGTGTTTCACCTTTCGGCGTGACCTTCCCGACCAGAATATTTCCGGGCTTCACCTCGGCCCCGATGCGGATAATCCCGCTTTCGTCGAGATCGCGTAGCGCTTCTTCTCCGACGTTCGGGATGTCGCGAGTAATGTCCTCTTTCCCCAACTTGGTGTCGCGGGCCTCCACCTCGAATTCTTCAATGTGAATCGAGGTAAACGCATCCTCACGCACCAGCTTTTCACTCAACAGAATGGCGTCTTCGAAGTTGTATCCGCCCCACGGCATGAAGGCGACGAGAATGTTCTTGCCCAATGCCAGTTCACCATGATCAATGGCGGGACCATCAGCCAAGACCTGTCCCACCTTCACCGGTTGCCCAAGCCGCACCACCGGCGTCTGCGTGATGGTCGTGCTCTGATTCGATCGCTGGAACTTGATCAGATCGTACACATCCAAGCCGGCATCGTTTCTTTTCCGACCTTCTTTCGAATCGGCGCGCACGACAATCCTTGTGGCATCCACGCTTTCCACGACACCGGTACGCCGGGCCTGCACGACATACCCGGAATCGCGCGCGACCACGGTTTCCATTCCCGTACCGACTAACGGAGCCTCTGCCTTGAGCAACGGCACCGCCTGACGCTGCATGTTCGATCCCATCAAGGCACGGTTGGCGTCGTCATGTTCCAAGAACGGCACCAAGGCTGTCGCCACGCTCACCACCTGTTTCGGCGACACATCCATGTATTCGATCTTGTCCGAGGTGGCGGTCACAAAATCTCCAGCAGCCCGTGCCGAGATGGTTTCTGACACCAACCGACCGGAGGCATCCACTTTCGAGTTCGCCTGCGCGATGATGTACTTGTCCCCTTCGATCGCGGAAAGAAACTCGATTTCGTCGGTGACCCGGCCCTTCACTACTTTGCGATAGGGCGCCTCGATGAACCCAAACTTATTGATGCGCGCATAGGTCGCCAGCGACGTGATCAAACCGATGTTCGGGCCTTCCGGCGTTTCGATCGGACAAATACGGCTATAGTGCGACGGATGCACGTCACGAACTTCGAACCCCGCCCGTTCTCTGGTCAACCCGCCGGGGCCGAGCGCAGAAAGCCGCCGCTTGTGTGTAATTTCCGCGAGCGGATTTGTTTGGTCCATGAACTGGGACAACTGACTGCTGCTGAAGAACTCTTTCACAGCAGCAACCACGGGCTTTGCATTGATCAAATCGTGCGGCAACACCGTTTCCATATCCAACAGGTTCATCCGCTCCTTGATGCTGCGCTCCATACGAACCAGTCCGAGTCGGAATTGGTTCTCCAACAACTCGCCGACCGAACGGACTCGACGATTGCCCAGGTGGTCGATGTCGTCGATTTCGCCCTTACCCAGCTTCAGGTTCACGAGATAGCGGATCACCTCGACCATGTCCTGCGCCGTCAACGTCCGCTGCTCCAACGGGAGATCGAGGCCCAGTTTCTTGTTCAGCTTCAAACGCCCAACCGGTGAAAGATCATACCGCTTGGAGTTCATGAACAGATTGTCGAAGAGCGCTCGCGCCGTGTCGACTGAGGGCGTTTCCCCCGGCCGCAAGCGGCGATAGATCTCGACCATCGCCTCTTCTTTCGAGACGGTCTTATCCATCTCCAAGGTGTCCAGAATCACCGGCGTCGACGTGACCGTGTCGAAGTAGATCGCTTTGAATTCTTCGATGTCGCTCTCGAGCAGCGCCTCGACGATCTCAGCGGTGAGCCGCTGATTTTTTTCGGCGAACTTGTTTTTCTTTGAATCCACCAGTTCGGTGAGAACCGCGCGACCGATCAGTTCGCTCGGTGCAAGCGGGATTTCCTTTACGCCGGCCGCTTTGAGTTTCGCAATCAGCCCCTTCGTGAGCTTGGCGCCTTCCCGAACCAACGGTTCCTTCCCGCCCTTTTCAAGCACTTCAGCCGAACAGCGCAGACCGTGATGAATCTCAGGGTCGAGCTTTCGTAGCATCTTGCCTTTGACGACCCGAATTTCTTCGACCGGGTAATACATCTTGAGCAAATCGTCGCTGGAAAACCCGAAGGCCTTCAGCAGTATCGTTGTCGGCATTTTCCGCCGACGGTCAATGCGCACATAGAGAATGTCGCGAGCATCGAACTCGAAATCCAGCCACGATCCGCGATAGGGAATAATCCTCGCGGAGTACAACACCTTGCCGCTGGAGTGCGTCCGGCCCTTATCGTGCGTAAAGGACGCGCCAGGAGACCGATGCAACTGGCTGACCACCACACGCTCCGTGCCGTTGACAATGAAGGTTCCCCGCTCCGTCATGAGCGGCAGCTCACCGACGTAGACTTCCTGTTCTCGGACGTCGAGCACCTTTTTCTTGGGGCCCTTATCTTCCTTGTCGAACACGACCAAGCGCACCCGGAGCTTTAGCGGAACGGCAAAGGTCATCCCCTGCTCAAGACATTCCCGCTCATCATACTTAGGGGTGCCGAGCGTGTAGCTCGTAAACTCCAATACGGCCGTATTATTGTAATCCGGAATCGGGAAGACACTCGCCAAGGCTGCCTGGAGCCCATGATCTTTGCGACGCTCCGGCTCAACCTCCCGCTGAAGAAACTCCTCATAGGAGCGCTTCTGGATCTCAATCAGATCAGGAATGTCGATGCTACTATGGATACGAGAGTAGTCTTTCCGCTCGATGAACTCTTGCAGAGTCGTTTCGGACATTCGTCGGTCCTCCACTACAATGGTCAGGCTTGGGCGCCCGAATATGGCAGGCACCCACAGATACTAGAGACTGATCAAATCGAGGTTACTTAATTTCGACCTTGGCGCCGCTTTCTTCCAGCTTCTTCTTCATGGTGTCGCATTCTTCCTTCGTGACACCGGTCTTCACAGGCTTTGGCGCGCCTTCGACCAGATCCTTTGCTTCTTTCAACCCGAGGCTGGTGAGTTCACGGACGACCTTGATGACTTGGATTTTCTTGTCCGCAGGAGCAGACACGAGCACGACGTCGAACGCCGTCTTCTCCTCAGCTGCGGCTGCGGCACCCCCGCCTGCAGCGGGAGCGGCGGCGGCGACCGGTGCGGCGGCAGTAACGCCGAAGCGGGCCTCTAACCCCTTCACGAGTTCCGCCAAATCGAGCACACTCATCGTCTCGATGGCCTTGATCAACTCTTCCTGTGATAATTTTGCCGTGGTCGTTGACATATCCCCTTCTCCTTTTCGTTTGTCCTGAATGGCTGCAATGACTCTCACAAATTTCGACAAGACCGCACTGAGCGTATACACCAAGCCACGCGCCGGTCCCTGCATGGCCGACAGCAACATCGCAATGAGGACTTCCTTCTTCGGTAACTTCGCCACAGCCGCCAATTCAGCCGGCTGCACCACCTTGCCCTCTAATACACCAATGGTGATCTTAATCTTCTGTTCGCGCTTCTCCGCCAGAATAAAGTCCCGAAGGATCTTGGCCGGGAGCACCGGATCGTCATAGCCGATCACCAACCCTGTTGGCCCTTTAAGGTAGGACTTCACCCCGGAAAGGATCGTGCCCTCAGAAGCGCGAGCGGCCAAGGTATTTTTGACGACCTTGTATTCGGCTTTCGCGCCTCGCAAGAGCTTGCGAAGTTCCGTAACCTGGTTGACAGGGAGCCCGGCACTTTCGGTGACAATGGCAAGCCGCGCACGACCGAATGTCTCGGTCAACTCCACAACGGCTGTCGCTTTCTCGTCCTTATTCATAATCGAACCCTTCCCCTTCCACTCGGCAACACCCCGACTAACTCCATTCTTTGGCTAACGCGATGGCATCAAGCTTGATGCCGGGTCCCATAGTGCTCGAGAGCGTTGCGCTCATCAGATAACGCCCTTTGCACGAGGCAGGTTTTGCCTTGATCACCGCCTCAAGAACCGCAGCAGCGTTGTCATAGAGCTGGTCGGGTTGAAATGACACTTTCCCGACAGGCACCTGCACAATCCCGGCTTTCTCAACCTTGTACTCTACACGGCCCTTCCGAATTTCCGACACAGCTTTGCCGACCTCAAAGGTGACGGTCCCGGTCTTCGGATTAGGCATGAGTCCGCGAGGCCCCAGCGCCTTTCCGAGCTTCCCGACGGCCCCCATAAGGTCCGGTGTCGAGATAGCGCAATCGAAGTCCATCCATCCGCCCTTGATCTTTTCCATCAAATCATCCGACCCGACATAATCAGCGCCGGCTTGCCGCGCCTCTTGCTCCTTCTCTCCCTTGGCGAAAACCAATACGCGAACCTTCTTCCCCGTGCCATGCGGTAACGAGGTCGTGCCACGCACCATTTGGTCTGCCCGCTTCGGATCGACACCTAGCCGAAGTGCCAGATCGACGGATTCATCGAACTTGGTATAGGCCGACCGCTTCACCGCATCGACCGCTTCGCGCAATGCATAGGCGCGAGGCTCAAGCTTTTCTACTGCCGCTCTCATCTTCTTTCCCATTACACTCCCTCTCTTTTCTCAACACTTCAGAATAGAAGGCAGGCTCACTCGCGCCCTTAGTTCTTATCCGTCCACCCTGAACGCGTCTGGACGTGCTCTCAACCCCGGCGAGCACAACCGCCCATCCAAGCTCCTTCTATTACCCTTGAACCGTCACTCCCATACTGCGCGCCGTCCCTTCAATGATCTTGATCGCCCCCTCGAGATCAACAGCATTGAGGTCCGTCATTTTCTTTTGCGCGATCTCACGCAACTGTGTCTTTGTGATCTTCCCGACCTTGTCTTTCTGGGGAACACCCGATCCTTTGATAATTCCTGCCGCCTTCTTCAAGAGATCGGACGCCGGAGGCGTTTTCATCACAAAGGTAAACGATCGGTCCTTATAAACCGTAATGATCACCGGGATGATGCTATCGCCCTCTTTTTGTGTTTTTGCATTGAACTGTTTGCAAAATTCCATGATGTTGACGCCGTGCTGACCTAGCGACGGCCCGACCGGAGGAGCAGGGTTTGCTTTCCCGGCTGGAATCTGCAACTTAATTTGTGCTGATACTTCCTTGGCCATGTCCTACTCTCCTACGCACGTTCGACCATTTCGGAGACTAAATCCGCTCCACTTGCAAAAACCCCAACTCCACCGGGGTGGAGCGTCCAAAAATACTGACCAGAACTTTAAGCCGGCCATGGTCCTGATCCACTTCATCCACCACACCATTGAACCCGAGAAACGGACCATCAATAATCCGCACATTATCTGTCTTGATGAATTTGACCTGTTCGCGTGGTCCGGCTGCCCCCACATCAACCTGTTTCAATAGCGACTCTACCTCGTCCGTCGACAAGGGTGTTGGTTGCGCACCGGCGCCGACAAATCCCGTGACCTTCGGAGTCTCCTTGATCATCTGTAGGGTTTCATCGATGACCGGGGACTCCAACTCTACAATTACGTACCCGGGGAAAAATTTCCGCCGAGACGTTCGGCGCTTGCCGTCCTTAATCTCAATCACATCCTCCGTCGGCACGAGTACCTGTCCCAGCTTTTCGACCAATCCCATTTGATTGGCCCGTTCCAGCAAGCTGGTCTTCACTCGTCCCTCGAAGCCAGCGTAGGTATGAATGACGTACCAATTCTTTGCCATGCCCTACCCTCGAATCATTGGTTGACTATGTGCCCTGCGGAGACTCTCGCTTCCGGATACCCGACTCATAGTATCTTGCCCACCAGCCATACAAGAATCGAATCAACGAACGACAGATACAGGGACATGATAATGCAAAAAACAATGACCACTGTCGTGGACCCGACCGTTTCGGCCCGAGTCGGAAACGACACTTTTTTCAACTCTCCGCGCACATCACTAAAGAACTCTCGAATCGAGTCTATAAACTTCCTGAACATGCCTGCCTCACCTTCACGCTTTGAGAGAGAGGGAGACGCATCCTCCCCCTCGCTACACCCAACTTCCCCGCTCTACTACCGGCCCGTTCTCAATCCCAACCGCCGATATGGAGCTGACCCATCCGCTACCCAGCGATTGGCAGGGGCACTAGGATTTGAACCCAGACTCTCGGTTTTGGAGACCGATGTGCTACCATTGACACCATGCCCCTACGACGGCTGGCAACCCAGCCATTGAGCCGGCAGCCCAGCTTACTTCACTTCCTTATGGGCAATGTGTTTCCGGCAGAACTTGCAGAATTTACTCCGCTCCAGCCGATCCGGATCGTTCTTCTTATTCTTCATGGTTGAATAATTCCGCTGCTTGCAGATCGTGCATGCTAAATCGATGATCTCTCGCATCTCTCTCTCCTCATTAGGCGTGAGGCGTGAAACGTGCGGCGTAAGAACCAGCTCTCGACACTGTCCCCTGACCCCTTACGCCTAACTCCTCACGGCTCATTACGCCAGAATTTCGGTGACGACGCCGGAGCCGACGGTCTTGCCGCCCTCGCGCACCGCAAACCGCAACCCCTGATCCATCGCAATCGGGCTGATCAATTCCCCCGTCACGCTCACATTGTCCCCCGGCATCACCATCTCCACCCCCGGATTCAACGACATCACCCCCGTCACATCCGTCGTCCGGAAATAGAACTGCGGCCGGTACCCGTTGAAGAACGGCGTATGCCGCCCCCCCTCC
>DATENE010000036.1:0-36238 GCA_035275205.1 Nitrospiraceae bacterium | reverse complement strand
TGGTGCGCCCGGAGGGACTTGAACCCCCAACCCTCGGATCCGAAGTCCGATGCTCTATCCATTGAGCTACGGGCGCATTCGGCTACTTCAAACACTTCAAGAGAGACCTTGTCAAGGACACCACAACTCCAGATCTTCGTCCCGACAGGGCAGCAAAAATGATTTCGCATGCTTACATCAGGCTAAGAACAGTCTCAACCAGCTGATTGAGAGATCGATGATCGGTCGCGATGACGTGATCAGCGGCGGCGTGATACTTAGGCACCCGCTCCTGCAATACGTCCTGAATTTCATCGACGAATGACTTGGTCCCCGTCAACGAGGGGCGCTGATTATCACTGCCGATTCGTTTCACAATCGTCTCGACAGAGGCTGTTAGCCAAAAAATGGTGCCATTCTTCTTCAATCCCTCGATATTCTGCGTGCGAAGTATAGCTCCACCGCCGGTATCGATCACGAGTTGATCACGATCCGCAAGTTCTCTGCAGATCTCGGATTCTAGGTCGCGAAAATATTCCCATCCTTCCTGGGCGATGATCTCCGGAATCGTACGTTGCGCGCGCTTGACAATCTCCGCATCGGTTGACGCGAGTTTTCGTCCCAATCGTGAAGCAAGCAGCCGGCCGACCGCGCTCTTGCCGGTCCCCCGATAGCCAATCAGCACAATGTTCATGAGAAGCGGGACTCCAAGACCGCGCGCATGACGTCGGTTGGAGCGGCCCGATTGGTCCAGAGTTCGAATTGCGCCGCGGCTTGATGCAGGAACATTTCGATCCCGGGAATCGTGCAACATCCTGCTGCCTTCGCATCCTTCAGCAACCGGGTATCCCGAGGGTTGTAGACGATATCCATGACCGTCAGTCCTGTACGGAGTAACGAGGCCGGCACGGAAGTCTCGTGCACTTTTGGTGACATACCCACCGGGGTACAATGAATCAACACATGAGCATCCGGGAGTACCTTTCGCAACGTCCCCTCATCAAGAGGCGAGTCTTGCACGGTCATCCCTGTCTTTGACTGAAGATCCCGGGCCAAGGTTGTGCGTTCCTGACCGTCGATTCCTAGTATGGTCAAACGATCGATCCCAGTCTCTGACCCAAGTGCGAATGCAATTGCGCGAGCGGCGCCTCCGGACCCAAGCATGACTATCTGACGCCCCTTCAAAGCAACCGAGTTCTCATGAAGCGCGCGCAAGGCGCCGGTCGCATCGGTGTTATACCCTGTGAGGATCCCGCCCGCAGCCACAATGGTATTGATCGCGCCGATATGTCGTGCCGTCGGCTCAATGGAGTCAAGAAATGGAACGGCCGTCACTTTGTGAGGGATAGTCACACTGGCGCCGCGAAAGCTTCCCAGGGCGCGAAGACCCTTGATTGCCTCGCCAATCGCTTCCACGCGGAAGGCCAGATAGACAAAATTCAACCCAAGCTTCTGAAATGCGGCGTTGTGAATGGCGGGAGAGAGTGAGTGCTCGACTGGATTGCCGATCACACCGCAGAACTGAGTATGTGCGTTGATATCCATCGGTTCGAGCCGTCACAATTTCTATTGGATTTTCGAGCCAACTGATAGGCACCCATCGCCATGAATGCGACATTCCCCTCTCGCATAGAACGCCGCTTCACGAAACAGTCATTCCTCCATCGATAGGAAAAGTTCCACCCGTGACCCAGGCTGCCTCATCGGAGGCCAGATAGAGAACCATATTGGCCACCTCTTCTGGTTTCCCGGCTCGACGGATTGGATAGTGAGACAGAATGGGATTCAGTTGTTCCGGGTTGCTCATCAGCGGAGCGGCCATCGGCGTATCGATGAGTCCGGGATTCACCACGTTGCAGCGAATGCCCTCCTTGGCGTAGTCGACCGCTAGGGCTCTGGTCATGGCATCAATCGCCCCCTTGGAGGCAGCATAGGCCGACAATGTGGGAAGTCCGCGCAAGCTCGCGACGGAGGAGATATTGACGATCGCGCCCTTCCCCTGCGTCAACATCTGCGGCAAAACGGCTCGCGTCATGCGGAACACCCCGGTCAGATTGACGTCCATGACCTGCGCCCAGGTTGCATCATCAATCTCATGCAGGCGCTTCCCAAAGTCCCCTACTCCCGCATTGTTCACGAGGATATCGAGCTGTCCGAACTGCTGCACAGTCCGACGCACTGTCTCCTGAACGTGGGATTCATCTGTAACCGATCCGGCAATCACAAAGGCCTTGCCCTGCTCCTTGACAATATCATTGACGACCCGGTCCAGTTCCCCTTGCCGTCTTCCCGTAATCACAACCGATGCCCCTTCCCGCGCAAAGGCTTTCGCGATCGCTTCACCGATACCCGCGTTGCCTCCCGTCACGACCGCAACCCTGCCACGTAATCGATTCATCGCGCGTGATCCTCTCGCTCTTCGTGAATGTCAGCAGCTTCACCGACAGATTCAACAGTCTGAGCTGCGGGCCACAGTCCAGACTCGACTTTCCTGGCCACCGTAATGAAGCCGGAATGGGCGACCATTCGATGATCCGGCCGTACGCTCCGGCCCTGAATCGACCAGGTCCTCAACAGAGTTTCAAATGTTTCGACCATACCAAAGACCGTCGCTCGCTCAAGGGCCTCAACCGTCTGCACCACTTGAGGGACAGTGGGAACAAAGCTCACATACATGCCGCCAGAGCGAAGCACCTGTGCGGCATGCGGCACCACCTGCCAAGGCTCAGGAAGATCGAGGACAAGACGATCGAATGGCAGACCATCGTCGAGCAAGCTGACGCCCTCGTACGCGTTTCGACGAAGGGGAATGAGGTTCGGCACCGGGCCCATGTACCGCTCAATGTTCATCAACGCCGTACGCGCGAAATCCTCGCGCGCTTCGTAGGTCACCACCAATCCTCTCGGACCCACAGCGCGCAAGAGGGCCATCGTCAATGCTCCGGAACCAGTCCCCGCTTCGAATACGCGCGCGCCAGGATAGACATCCGCCCACATAGGAATGAGCGCAAGATCCTTCGGATACAACACCTGCGCTCCACGCGGCATCTTCAATACATAGTCGCCGAACGTGGGCTTAAGCGCTAACATCGTTTTGTTTCCGGAAAGCGTAGCTAAAGAGCCATCGGGTTTTCCGATGAGGTCGTCATGGGCAATTTTGTGACCACTCAGTTGATAAAGATCTCCGGCCTTCAAGGTCAGGGCATACTGCCGCCCTTTCTTGTCGACCAAGTGGATGCGCTCGCCTGATTGAAAATTTGACATCGGAGCCCATTCTAGAAGTGCCGCGCCGGGTTTTCAACAAGACAACGACCACGATGACGGATTTCTGGACCGCTCCCACATGTCGTATTTGTGAACCGAATGAACTCTACTTCCATACGCGCACCCACTAAACCAGACCTGCTTAGAGAAAATGCCAGACACGAACGCACTGTCCAGGCTCCGCTAACTCCACCACTCGTCACCATCGAGACGGAGAAAGCTTCCACCACGATTTGCTCCTCTCCCTTCGACACGATCGGCCCTTGTTATGAAGGCTGAGCCAGAAGTCGGTGTGGCAATTGGGCCAATCGCCCTATAGCCATCCATACACACCTGCAGCAATGTTGCCTCACTCTCTCTTAGAGATCCTCATTAGCGCGCTCTAATAGTGCTGTTATTTCCTCGCGATTGCGATCCGTCGTTCTTATGAACAATCCAGCACGGGATTTGCTGCGTAGAAATAATAAAACAACTTAGCTGTACAGAGCCCAGAATGAATCGTTTAGCGGATCGCTGTCTCTCATAAATTAGAACGGAAGAATGAACGTCTGTAGAGGTCACAGCCGTAGGGAACAAGACATCAGACAGCTAGAGGAGGGGCGACGACATGAAAGAGAACCTATTCCCAACCCCTGAGCCGGAAGAGCTTGTCACAATTGCAAAAGATGTTGATGCCGACGATCCCGAGGCGAGCGACCTCTTAGATGTGATCGGCCGAGATACATCCGAAGAGGAGCAACAAGAAGAACCAACGAAAGCGGCGACTCCTACCCCCGTGGCTGGCGGCCCATTTATGCTGGAGTCACTCTACTTTCGATCTTTCGGCGAGCGAGCCCTATTGACCAGAGAAGAAGAAGTCGAGCTGGCAAAGAAGATCGATGACGGAACCAACACCATTCGAAGGGTGCTACGCCATGCCATACGAGTCTTCCCCCGCCTCAAACGTTCGGATTCTGTGCTCGAAGCGCAGCGCACACTCCAGATGGTCAGAGGTTTGAGCGGGCTCTCAGCTACCGCGATTGATAAGGCCCAGGAGAGTCTCACCGAAATGATCAAGCAAGGAACGGGGCAACAGAAGCTTCCGGTTGCTATCGCCAAGCAGCTCAAGGAAGAGTTGGCCACCCTCCGCTCTGCTCGAATCGTGCTCGAACAGGCAAAAGACGAATTGGTGCGCTGCAACCTGCGACTTGTGGTGGATGTCGCAAAACATTACACAGGCCGTGGCCTGACGTTGCTGGATCTCGTGCAAGAAGGAAATATCGGCTTGATGAAAGCGGCCGAGCGCTATCAATACCGCAAAGGGTTCAAGTTCAGCACCTATGCAACCTGGTGGATCCGCCAAGGCATCACACGCGCACTGGCGGATCAATCGCGGACCATTCGCATTCCGGTTCACCAGACTGAAGCCTCACACCGGATCCTCCGCGTGACGAGACGGCTTGGGCAACAACTGGGCCGTCCGGCTCGACTCGAGGAAGTGGCGCAGGCGCTACGAATGAGACCGGAGCGACTCCACGAAACCGTGCAGGCCTTTCAAGAGCCGGTCGCCCTGGAGAAACCGGTGGGCGACGGAAGTACGGAATTTGGAGAACTGCTCCCCGACCTGCAAGCCGTCCCACCCGATGCCCATGTGCACCGAACGGAAATGTCGCACCAGCTTGAACGCATTCTCGGCACACTCACACCCCGAGAGCAAACCGTCATCCGGCTACGCTTCGGCATCGGCCACGATCAAGCCTGCACGCTGGAACAAGTGGGGCAAAGCCTCTCGGTGACGAGAGAGCGGATTCGTCAGATCGAAGCGAAAGCGCTCAAGAAGCTGAAGACCCCGGAGATTAAGGAAATGTTTAGCGCCATTCAGTAAGCCACGGACCCATGAAACAGCAAGGGGCGAAGACTCTCTTCGCCCCTTTTCTGTTCTACGACTTTCACCCTGAGAGCAGTTGTGCGACAATGGCGTGGACTCGAGTAGACGAGGCCCCCATGACGAGTGTGCCCACAACACAGACGCGTTTTCTCTTCTTTCGCTACCTCACCATTCCATTCCTTCTTCTTGTCATTGCCTCGGCGTTCGGAGGACTGATTGCCCACGCTGAACCACCGATTGGATCAGTTTCTTCCTACGAAAAATCACTGTCGGTCCCCGCGGTTGTCGCGAAAGTACGCCCTTCTGTCGTTACCATTCTCACACGCGGCATGCCGACCACTCCCACACAAGCCCAATCAGGGTCGGGGTCCGGTGTTATTATCGATGAGAGCGGTTACATCCTGACGAACAATCACCTGGTAGCGGGAATCAAGAGCCTGGTGGTGGGACTCTCAACCGGTCGACTCACCCCCGGCCGTGTCGTCGCCCGTGACTTCCTGCTTGATTTGGCCCTCGTCAAGATTACGGCAATGGATTTGGTTCCCGCCACACTAAACCCTTCTCCATCGCTTGAGATTGGTGAATCGGTCGTCGCAATCGGCAACCCACTCGCCCTCAAGGGCGGCTCGACCGTCACGGTTGGTGTGGTCAGCGCGGTAGACCGTTCGGTGCTCACCCCGGACGGCGAGACACTCTATGGACTGATCCAAACTGATGCCGCCATCAACCCGGGCAATAGCGGAGGTCCCCTGGTCGATCTGTCGGGTCATGTGATCGGTATCAATGTGGCCATCGCCCCGTCTGCTCAAGCCATTAGTTATGCGATTTCGATGGATGCCATATACCCCCATATTCAGTCGATGATCGTCCGTGGGTCGGTCCTCCGTCCCGATCTCGGATTCACGCCTGTCACCATCACCGCGAGCATCATGGCCAGTTTCGGACTGGAAGGCGACCATGGTGTACTGGCTCTCAATGTCGAGCCGGGAGGTCTGGCCGCTGTCGGAGGCTTCCAGAATTGCGACATCATTACCACTGTTGGGCAACATCAGATTTACAATCTCGGAGACTTTTGGCACTCTCTCCGACCTTCCGGAGACCAGCCGACCCTACAACTGACCATTCAGAGAAAGAACGCCCAGTCCACGATCTCGCTTCAGAATCCATCGCTGCCGAAGGCTGTCCCATGAGCCTCGCCGATGGATCACACTCGAGTCACGATTTCCCAGGACAGGGGAGCGAATCGCTCCCGACACCAACCCCACAAGTGGGGACGCTCATCCGGTTTTCTCACCCGATCCCCTATGACAAGGCATGGACACTGCAGAAATACCTACAGGAAGAGCGGATTGCGGAGAGACAAGGGGATGCTCTGTTGCTCCTTGAGCACACGCCGGTCTATACCCTAGGCCGCACCACCCAACCAGCACATTGGGACTGCGGGGAAGAGGCTCTCCGCCAGACAGGCGCCAGCCTCCAGTTCGTAGATCGCGGCGGTTCAATTACCTACCATGGACCTGGACAGGTCGTGGGTTATCCTATCCTCAAACTGTCCCATTATTGCTCGGGACCGAAACAGTATGTACGGAAGTTGGAAGAGGTCTTGATCCATACACTCTTGCGATGGGGAATTAACGGATATCGCCTCGAAAAGAAACCGGGTGTCTGGGTGCGCTGGAATCATGCTGATGCAAAGATTGCCGCGATCGGAGTTCGGATCGATCATGGAGTCACGATTCACGGATTTGCGCTCAACGTTGATCTAGACCTATCCCCTTTTTCCTATATCATGCCCTGTGGTCTGGCACAGTGTCGCATCACATCACTGGCCGAGGTCCGGCAATCCTCCGTGTCGCCTTCAGTCGTCGCACAACAGGTGGCGCAGGAACTCGGGCGAATATTCAACATTCAATGGATGCATCTCCCGCCCGACATCATGGGACAGGAGCGCCATGCACACGACCTCATATCAACATCCCCGCTGCACACCTGATCAAAGGAACATCTCATGCACGAACTCGACACACCGACTTTCCGGCTGGCGGTTGCGCAGTTTGATCAAGCAGCCGAGGCCATGGAGCTTGATCACAACTTACGCGAGCGGCTGAAACTTCCACAGCGATCGCTGATTGTCAGCCTGCCTGTTCGAATGGATGACGGCCGGGTCGAGGTCTATACCGGCTATCGTGTGCAGCACGATTCATCCCGCGGCCCCTCGAAGGGCGGGATTCGCTATCATCCGGACGTGAATCTTGGGGAAGTCGCGGCCCTTGCCATGTGGATGACCTGGAAATGCGCGTTAGCAGACCTGCCCTATGGCGGAGCCAAGGGTGGAGTGGCAATCGCTCCTAAACAGTTCTCGCGGCCAGAATTACAACGATTGACCAGACGCTATGCCGCGGAAATCTTCCCGTTGATCGGGCCAGACAAGGACGTACCGGCCCCAGACGTCGGGACAGACGCCCAAGTGATGGCCTGGATCATGGATACGTACAGTCAGCAGGTGGGGTATTCGGTGCCAGGCGTCGTCACAGGCAAGCCTTTATCGATTGGAGGAAGCCTCGGACGTGAGGAGGCCACCGGCCGCGGAGTGGTCTATGTCACCATAGAAGCCCTTCGTCATCTCAAGCTCGACATTCGGAATACCACCGTGGTCATCCAAGGGTTTGGCAACGTGGGGGCCCATACCGCCCGCATCATGCAGGAGTGCGGGGCTCGTGTTATCGCTGTGAGCGACGTGCAGGGAGGCATTCACAACTCGAACGGTTTGGACGTTCCTGAGCTCCTTACGCGGTACAAAACTAGAGGCCAATCCCTCCGTGACACCAAACTGGGAGACTGGCTCTCCAACGACGAATTGCTGCAACTCGACTGCACCGTGCTAGTGCCTGCCGCGCTCTCCGAGCAGATCACCGAGCGTAATGCCGCGAAAGTGCGCTGCCGGATTCTTGCCGAAGGAGCGAACGGTCCGACAACGCTGGAGGCCGATCGTATCCTGCAGGACCAGGGAGTCTTTATCATTCCAGATATTTTGGCCAACTCCGGTGGCGTGATCGTGTCTTACTTCGAGTGGGTGCAGGACGTGCAGCGTTTTTTCTGGAAAGAAACGGATATTCAAGAGCGCTTGCAAGATATTCTGATCTCCGCCTTCCATCGGACGTTACAGTTTTCCGTTTCCAAAAAAACCTCCATGCGGCTGGCCGCCCTGATGAGTGGGATCGATAAAGTGGCCCAAGCGCACCTCCATCGTGGACTCTACCCATGAGTTCCTACCATCATGAGGAGAGGAGTCTCGTACAAAGGACCAGTCATCAATAGGTGTGACGAACGAACAGACATCGACTACTGATTCCGGGAGCTTACTTGTTGGGCTCTTGCGATCCGACTGATCCATGCGCTAGGGTGGATCGATCGGAACTGTGCCAGACTGGGTTGTTGGAGGTCTGCGGTATGGGTCGAGACGCCGTGCTATCTCTCTGGGAAACCCACAAGGAGGAGCAGTGGCCTCACGTGGGAAACCAACAAGAGGGACCGTTGATGACTCTGGATACCGTGATCAGCGGATGCGTCGTGTATTTCCTCGATAGTCCTGAGGGGCTTGATGCTCAGCGGATCAGGATCCTCGAAGATTGTGTTGCTGACCTGGATAACCTCACGGACGAGCTTGACGAAGACTGTCGGCCCTACTTTGAACGACTCCGACACCTTGGAGCCCTCCTCATCACCACCCATCACACGATATAATCCATACTCCACAAACACATGGGGATGGATCGATCCGCCTCCATCACTTCAAGGTCGCTACGGAGCTTCAATACTGTTCTTCTCCATTGCCCAAGAAGCCTCGGAAGCTCTCTCCTTTCCTACGCCGGCATCTCGAACTTATTCCGCGCTTTCAGCACTCGATAGGTCGGTCTACCGGGGAAAGTTCTCACTAGCAACATACTGCCGCGAAGAAGATCGGTGGCCTCCGACGAATCACCATGACTCGCCTCCTTGCCCATCTACAGTAGAGTCAGCGTAGCCCTGTGACAACCGGGTCATCGCGATCAATTTGACTCCCATCGCATATTCAGCCGTTCTTGCAAGTTCTCAGGCCGTTCGATAAAATACACACGCTGCATTGGCCCAACCAATTTCGCCAATAAACTTCAGGCACTAGACATCTTTCTGAACCCATGGATAAGGAAGAGTTGATGAAGTCTGTACTGCGAGCCGTCACGCTAGCCTGCATGGTGACGGTCGGAGTCGGCGCATGGATATCCCCTGGATATAGTGAGCCTTACGAATTGAGCAAGAACGACGTGATGGACCCCAAGACCTTGAAGAGTGGAGAGGTTTCACTGTTTGGGGTCAAATTGGGAGATTCCGAAGCCAAGGCCTTGGACTCTCTCGTGAATGAAAAGATCCCCGGAGTGAAAGTAGAACAAGAAGCCTTATTCATTTTCTTGCTCGACCAACGCAAGCCAACCGGTCCAATGGCTGGCGTGCGAATCCAAGACGGCAAGGTCGACCTGATCTTTATCAATAATCGATTTTCCTATAAGACTCGGGGGATCTTTCGCAATGTGCTGAACAGCGAAAGCCCCGATGACGTGCGAAAACTATTGGGACATGAAGACTACGGGGACGAGAATGTGATGGGCGCCATACTCGCTTACGATAAACAGGGATTCGTCATCAATTATCTCGGGAAAGATGTCAATGTGGAGTTTTCGTCACCTCGGTAGCGATGCGTGCCTGATGTTCGATCTCGACGCATACTTGCCGATCTCGCTCACCTCCTATCCTTCCTTTCAGCTACCAACCTGAATTCGTTCCCGCTTCGATTCTCTCCCTATTGCCACGCGCTATTACAAGGTCTCTGGGACTCCGCCATAGGACGCAGCAAGATTCGAACGGCCAGATTGAGGATGACGCTCACGCTGCGACGGTCTTCCCCCTCGCCTCGTGCTTGCCGACTCAGTCAACCAGGGGATTTGAATTCAATGCAGAGGTTCGGCTACCTGTAACCCGTAGGTAATGAGGTTCGTCGCTGTGTTCCATCGACGCTTGGAATTAAGGATCACGAGGAGAAGATCGCTTCCGTTCTGAGAGACTTTGGCGATGAGGCATCGCCCGGCTTTGGAGGTAAATCCGGTCTTGATTCCTTCGACGCCGGGAATACGTCCCAACAATCTATTCGTGTTGTGCAAGGCATACGAGCGGTGCCCGTTGACAGGTGTGATGCTCGCGCGTTCCTCGCGAACCAACTGTCGGAAGATTGGCTGATCGAGGGCCGTGACACTCAGTGTGGCAAGGTCTTCGGCTGTCGAGTAATGATCCGGGTTATCGAATCCGCAACCATTGCTAAAATGCGTGTCGGACAAGCCGAGTGCTTCAGCCTTGGCGTTCATGAGCGTCACGAACTGTGCTTCGTCGCCACCCACATGCTCCACCGCCGCAAGACAGGCATCGTTCGCGGACACAATCAGCATGGCCTTTAGCAGATCTTCCAGTCTAAAGACCTGCCCTGCCTTCACACGCAAGTGCGTTTTATGCGCCCGTGCGGCACTGGGACTGATCGTGACGAAGTCATCCAGCTGGCCCTTTTCAAGAATAACTAGGGCCGACATGATTTTCGTGAGGCTGGCAGGGGACATTCGCTTCCCCGCATCGTGTTCGTACAACACACGCCCACTCTTGAGTTCCTTGAGAAGAATGCCATGGGCTGGAGCAACTCGCCATGGAGGGAACTGGCGCGGAGCAATCGCGGTTCGAACAGGAACGGACTGAACCGCTCCGTTCTTTGCGAGGGCGATGGATGGAGTGACGGTCTCAACGCCAATCAACAGGAGACCGATGAGCACCCCGGCAGCGCAGGCGAAAAATGGCCACCGATACGATGCCTCACAATCTCTTGTCATCATGAACGCGGCGCTCCTCCTCATAGTGTATATGATTCCCGCACCTTCCCTCCGCGAAACCCGCTGTCAATCACTTTATGAAAGAAGCGGAGCAGGTCGGCAAGGTCGATCCAAAACCCGCAATTCAAACAGCGGGCATAGAGTCGTCGATTCACTAACGTATAGTGACGTTCGACCATCATGAAGCCTTTGCATCTCAAACAATCCATTGACGCATCTGTATTCAGATTCTGTGTCTATCGAAGTCGATTCATCACTAATGCCAAGCAACCTGCCAGCAATCCTCCGCCGAAAATCGTGGTGCCAAACGAGAGGTACGCGCTGGCCCCACTGCCGGGAGAGGCTCCGTCGAGCAGGTCTCGCACACCCCCCTGTACCATCAGCACGGAGAGAGTGAGCAACGTGCCAATGGCAAACCACCATCTAAAGGATCTCAATGGTGTACCCGAAACAACGGGCCAGTGGGCCTGGAAACAGCACTTGTCGGTCACTGTAGCCGAGGGTCAGCGGGCTGTCAAGAAGACGACCTATTGATCCACTCCACCTCTCAGCAAACATCGATACGCCTCACGGGGGAGATGCGATGGGAGTGGACACTGCTTTCAATCCTCGATGGAGAAAGACGGAGACGCTTTCATTGCCGTTGTCCGCCGTCACGAGTCCAGGCTCTTCAGCATCCTTCGTGGTGACACGAAATGTCGCGAGGGCAAAGGGGCCTGGTTTTGTCCGATAGTTTCTCGGCGGATATTCGAATGTTCCATCGCCACGACCGTAGAGAATGGAGAGATCGCTCGACTGAAGATTGACGATAGCCACGTCAGTGCGTTGATCGCCATTGAAATCGCGAGCGAGCCCGAAATTCGGCCCTGCATCGGCGCCGGAATCATGCCCTGGCTGAAACGTCCCATTACCTACTCCGAGGAACGTTGTAAAACTATCCTGGGTCCCGTTGATCACAAGTAGGTCACGGATTCGGTCGCGATTGAAATCGGTGAAACTGACCCCGAGCGGGCGCTTTCCCGTCCGATAGTCGGTGGGGCGGCGAAACGTGCCGTCGCCATTCCCCATCCAAATTGAGACCGCGTTCGACATCGGCCCCCCGTTCGTCACGGCCAAATCGATCTTCCCATCGCCATCCAAGTCGGCCATCGCCACCGACGTGGGCGTATCGCCATATTCGTATTGAGCCCCATGGGTGAACTCTCCGGTACCGGTTCCCAGGAAGACTTTGATCTTGTCGTTCCGCAACGCCACCACAAGGTCGGGCGTTTGATCGCCGTTTAGGTCGTCGCTGGCAATGGCGATGGGGGTTCGGTGCACGGGATAGCGCGGCCCCTCTTCAAATTTTCCGTCGTCCCGACCGAAGAGTACGGCCACTTCATCGCCCCCAGAACAGGCCAAAACCACGTCGGGATACGGATCGCGATTGAACATCCCTAAGGCAAGCGAACGGGGCTCTTTACAGACATTCAGTTGGACTTGATCGCGAAAGGTGCCGTCACCGTTGCCGAGGAGAATCGACAGCGTATTGCTGCCGATGTTGGTTGTGACCAGATCGGTAAAACCGTCCTGATTGACGTCAACGGGAGTGACAGTCGTCGGATTCTTCCCTACTTTGTAACTGGCAAAATAGTAGAAGAGATCTGGCGGGGCGTAGGGGTCTTGCTTGGTGCAGCCGATTGCCGTAAGCAGAAAGAAACTTGTCGCCATGACGATAAGACCACAGGCTCTCCACCTGTTGTGACCGTCAGTGCTTCTGATCACGCACTCCACCTCGCGCGAGGAACCGCCACCGAGTGATTCATCCGGATGGGCATAGGCCCTTCAACCAGGCCTTCCCACCGAAACAAGCGTGGCCAGTATACGACCACCGCTTTCTCCTGGCAATCAATCCCTCTACGCAACGATCCCCGCCGCAACTCGATTTCACCAATCCTAGCCCCCTCAGCAACGGCTTTGAAAACGGGCCGAAGTTTGAGGTACACTATCCATCTTGGTAAGGAGGACCCTATGAGCAAGATGATGAAGATTGAGTTGACGATGTACGGAATCGCTGAAGTACTGCATTGGTGCCACGACCGCAATAAGGGCCGCGTCCCGGGGGTGGACACTGCAGGTTTCGATAAGATGAAGGTGCTCTTGGCTGAGAAACCTCAGTCAGGCGATTATTTTACCCTCGATCAGTTTTGGAAAAAGAAGGTCACCTTGGACCTCACTGAAGATGAAGTGGCAACGATCGATCGCTGTCTCTACGATATCCCCAATTTCGACAGCGAGCCTCTCCCGCAAATCCGACATAGATTTTGGCCGCAACAGGCGGCTGCCCACTGAAGAGCAGGGGGCGTCCTCAAACGGCCCCTGCCTCTACCCCATTGCAATGATCCTGCACGATCGGCCTACACGCAGCGAGAGCGCTGCGAAAAACTTTTTGCACTCTCGTGCCATCTTGCAGGGAGAAACGAGCTGGTGGGAATATCAATTTGGTGGGCGAGGAGTGGCCATGAGGCCCCGAACGAAGCTGGCAGGACTTTTTCAGCATCCTGCCGCTAGAGCGTCCCTTCTCCCTTCAGATACTTGCGAAAACGGTCCATCAAGTCGGCGCCGAGTGTTCCACCCTCCGGTTTCTTCAAGTCTGGATCGGCAAAATGTTCACGAATTTCCTGCAGGCGTTTCTCTGCCTGCTCATTCCCTTGCAGCCGCTTGGTCTTCTCCATCGCCGTATCAAACGCCTCAAATGTCAGATTGTCGTACCCGAACGAGCGAATCCGTTTGACGGCCTTCATCATGGCCTGATTCCGGAATGTCGTGAGGTGTTCCGAATCGACCTCCTTGAGCCCAAGCTTCCGCGCCCTGCGCTCAGCAGCTTTACGGATTCCGCTACGCACGAAATCAGGAGATGTCTGCAACCGCTTCCATGCCTCATCGGTCCATGTGACTCGCTCTTGTGGCGCGTCCCACAATTGCAGCAACATCGGCTCGTCGATCCGCGTCACGCCTTTCTCTCTCGCCAAATCTTCGGTGTCCCGCCTCAACATGTCGGTGACGAATTCGACAGCGATCGGCGGCGACTGTTTCAATTTCTCATGAAGTTGGGCCAACGCTCCCTCGCTCCATTCCAACGGAGGCCTCGAAGCCTCACGGAGATCGCCCAGCGCTTCCACCTTCTCGAAGAGTTCGACATTCACCTCGAGATGGCCCCGCTCCCTGGCAATTTCTTCGGCAATTTGCCTGGTCATGTTCCGCATGAATTCCGGAACCGTACTCAGCCGGTCCTTGGCGGCAGCAGTCCAGGGGAGATGGCCTTGGACCATTTGCTCCGCCGCGTCTGCCATACCGGCTTCACCGCCCATACTGCCCATCATTTGGTTCTTGAACTGATCGAGAATCTCCCCCGTAATCTCCGAGTAGCCAAGCTCTCGGGCCTTTTTTTCGGCTAGACGCCGGACCATTCCACGCAAAAAGAGCGGCGCCCGCTCTAAACGTTTGGAAGCCTCGTCCGTCCAACCGATATCTATCCCGACCGCATCGTGGGAGTCTGATGAATTCATGATGATCAGTCCCGTTATGACTGGTTCAGGAGTTCCTTCAATTCTTTGCCGGCTTTGAAAAACGGAACCTTCTTGGCAGGAACCGCCACGGTCGCGCCGGTCTTGGGGTTCCGCCCTTCTTTCATCCGACGGGCCCGCAGCCGAAAACTACCGAACCCTCGAATCTCCGTCTTATCGCCGTTCTTCAACGAATCACGCACACAGTCGAAGATCGTATTGACGACGACTTCAGCCTGCCGCTTGGTCAAGGTCGTGATCTGTTCGGATACACGCTCGATGATTTGGGCCTTCGTCATATTGGACTCCCTTTCGTGATGATGAATCAACCTCTACGCCAATCCGACTCTGCTAGAACGCCATGAGATACTTGAGCCCAATCCCGGAGTACAGATCCAACTTGGGGAAGAGCCCCGATATTCGCGATTCGATTAATTCTCTGATCGAAAACCGTCGGCGCGGCTCAATGACTTTCGGTTCGCCTTCAATGCCGGCCACGTCCGCCGCAAGCTGGATGGCAGCATCGAGATCACCGAGTTCGTCCACAAGCTTTGAGGTTTTGGCCTGACGGCCCGTGAAGATTCGACCGTCCGCCAAGGCCTGCACTGCCGCCACGTCGAGCCCTCGCCCCTCCGCCACCGCCTCGATGAACTGCTTATGGACATCGTCCATGACGGATTGGAGCAACGCCTGTTCTTCATCACTCATCTTCCGGAGAGGAGACCCCACATCTTTGAACCGTCCACTTTTAATCACGACACCTTCGACCCCGATCTTCTTGAGTAGCCCTTCGACGTTCGCCATCTCCATGATGACACCGATACTCCCGGTCAGCGTCCCTGAATTGGCCATGATCCGATCAGTGGCAACCGCAATATAGTACCCTCCTGACGCCGCCACGGTACCCATTGACGCGATCACCGTCTTGTTGCTCTTGTTACGAACCCGCAGGACCGCATCATGAATTTCTTGCGACGGCACAACCCCACCGCCTGGGCTATCGATTCGCAAGACGATAGCTTTTATGGAAGGGTTGTCGGCAAAACGCTTCAACTCGCCGATCGTGGATTGTGCATCCACAATGACCCCTTCAATACGAATCAATCCAACCCGATCCTCCATCGAAAAGTCGAGGTCTGGAAAGAATAGATTCATCAGAAAGAGCAGACCAAGTCCAACGCCGAGCGCCCAAAGCGCTCGGCGAAATACCCCTCGTTTGGCCGGCTTTTCCGCTGTGTCATCACTCATGATTCTGCTCGTGTACCACGTCGGAAGGCGCCCCTCTAGCTTACACTGAGGTCCGGTACATCAGACCTACTTCTCGTCCTCGGCTTGGCCTCGCTTCCGATTCTGCTTCGCCGCGCGACCCAAGCTTTGGTCCAACGCGCCTTGTGTGGCATGGTACTCATCAACCGTCCGGCGATCGGAATCCATTTGATGATCGCGTAAGCTGAGCGCAATTTTCCGTTCTTCCCGATCGACCTTAATGATCTTGGCCGTCACTTCATCCTGCAGCTTGAATTTCTCTTCAAGCTTGGCCTGTTGGTCGAGTCCGGCCTCGCTGATGTGAATCAATCCTTCGACTCCCCCGTCCAATTCGACGAAGATGCCGAAGTCGGCGACCTTGCTCACCTTCCCGACCGCCACATCTCCGACCGCATACCGGCTCGGAATCTCGTCGTCCCATGGATCGCTCTTGAGCTGCTTATATCCGAGCGACAGCCGCTCCTTTTCCTTGTCGATCCGCAAGACCACGGCCTCTACCTTCTGTCCCTTCTTGAAGAGTTCAGAGGGATGCTTGATATGTTTCGTCCACGACATGTCGGAAATATGGATCAATCCATCGATGCCTTCTTCGAGTCCGACGAACGCGCCGAAGTCGGTGAGGCTCTTCACCTTCCCTTCAATGCGCGTCCCGATGGCATACTTCCCCTCCACCATATCCCAGGGGTTCGGAGCCGTCTGCTTCATGCCGAGGGAAATCTTCCTGCTGGCCGGATCCACGTTCAACACCGCCGCTTCAACCTGATCCCCGATGGACACGACGCGCGACGGATGGCGCACCTCGTGTGTCCATGACATCACAGAGACATGCACCAGTCCCTCGACGCCGGGCTCAAGCTCGATGAATGCCCCATAGTCGGTCAGGCTCACGACACGACCTCGGACGCGGGTACCGATCGCGTACTTACTGGCCACGCCGGTCCATGGATCGGCGCTCTTCTGTTTCAAACCAAGTGAAATGCGCCCGGTCTCGCGATCGTATTTGAGGACGCTCACTTCCACCTTATCACCGATGTTGAACATCTCCGACGGATGGCCGACACGGCCCCAGGACATGTCCGTGATGTGGAGCAACCCATCGATGCCGCCAAGGTCGATGAACGCCCCATAATCCGTGATATTCTTCACCACACCTTGAATCAACTGCCCTTCCTTCAACGTGGACAGGGTGGTCTTCCGTTTCGAATCTCTCGTCTCCTCCAAGAGCACGCGCCTGGATACGACGACGTTCCCGCGCCGGTGATTGATCTTGATGATCTTGAGCGGGAACGTGCGCCCGACCAACCCGTCAAGGTCCCGCACCGGATGAAGATCGATCTGCGAGCCTGGCAAAAACGCTTTCACCCCGATATCTACCATCATGCCGCCTTTGATCCGCGCCACGATCTTGCCGTCGATGCTTTTGCCATCATTGAAGAGCTTTTCCAGCTCCTCCCAAATCTTCATCTTGTCGGCTTTTTCTTTGGAGAGAACCAGATTGCCGTCGGCGTCTTCGCACTCCTCTATATAGACCTGAAGCCGATCACCCACCTTGATGTTCTGAAGCTCCTCGGTGGAGAACTGATCGTTCGGGATCATCCCTTCGGACTTGTAGCCGATGTCCACGACAACCTTGTCTTTGGTCACAGCGACGATGCGACCCTCCGTAATGGTGCCCTCTTCGAGGTTTTTGAATGTCTCCTCGTACAAGGCCGCTAAAGCCGCTCGGTCTAATTGCTGGTCACTCGATGGGGAAACCGTACTCATGGTGTGAATCCTACTCTTCCGACTGGAGTCGGGTGCTGATAGTTTAGTTATACACCGACATTCACTCAGCCTTGCGAATGCCGGCACTGGACTGCTGGGTCGGAGACTCCACGCCACCTAAGGAGGCAATGCGATCCATCACGGTGCGGCTCACCTCCTGATAAAACTGCTTGGTCTCTGCACTTTCTCCGCTCCGAGGAAAGGCGATCGCCTCTCCATAGGAAACGGTCACGGGACAGAAGCGCGGCCACATGGTTCCCGACGGCAGCACATCGTACGTGCCCTTGAGATAGGCCGGAACCACAGGACATCCAGTTTGTGCCACAATCACACCAATCCCTGGTTTGGGGGATTGCAACTGGCCGTCCGGGCTGCGGCTGCCCTCCGGAAAGATCACCACGACCTTCCCTTCCTTAATCAAAGTGACCGCCCTACCAAATGCGTCACGATCCAATCGGCCGGTCCGAAGGGGAATCCATCCCAACCATTGACAGATCGCCTTAAGGCCAGGAACCGGAAAGAGATCGCTCCGCCCCAAATACCAGGCCCGTCGCCGCATCCCACAACCCAGGAGAGGAATATCCAGGTAGCTGGCATGGTTCGCTGCCACGATGAACCCGCCAGTCGGGGGGACTGCGCCAACAACTCGATAGCGAAAACAGAGCCAGCCGATCGTTCGGGAAAGAACCCATAGCATCCCGTAGAAGACTGAACTCACAATCGGGCCGCAATCACAGCCATCATCTGGTCCACCACCTCCGCGATGGACAATGTTGAGGTATCAATGAACCGGGCATCTTCCGCAGGAACGAGCGGGGCGATGGAGCGGGAACGATCCCGGGTATCGCGTCCTGCCAGGTCGGCCGTCGTCTCTTCAATCCCCCCCGAATGTCCCGCTGCAACGAGTTCCCAATGTCGGCGTTGCGCCCTGACAGTCTGATCCGCTTCGAGAAAGAATTTCACGTCCGCCGAGGGGAATACTTTCGTCCCCATATCCCGCCCTTCAGCCACCACCGCTCCACCTTGTCCAATTTGCCGCTGGATAGGCAGCAACCAAGCCCGAACCGCTGGAATTGCAGAAACGACCGAGGCCGCAGACGACACCGCAGGCGTCCGGAGGTCACCGCTCACATCTCTGCCATTGACGAATACCGCAGCGGCCCCGTGATGGAACTCCATCTTGAGCGAGAGGGTGGGCAACAACGCAGCAACCGCTTCGGCATCGGCCGGATCCCGTCCAGACTCAATGACAGCCCAGGCCATCGCACGATAGAGGGCGCCCGTGTCGAGATACAAATAACCCAGTCGAGTGGCCAACAACTTGGCTACCGTACTCTTGCCGACACCAGCTGGACCGTCGATCGCAACGGTCAGCCGTCTCGCTGGTTTTTCCTCCGCCATGCGTCCCACGTCGTGGCCCAGTATTATAGCCGTCACCGGCTTTCAGTCAATAATTCCAACAGTGTGTGATGAAACGTTGGAAATGAGGTTTCGATGCACGCCGTCTCGTCAATGACGGTTGATGTCGAAGCCGTCAAACCCGCGATGGCCAATGACATCGCTACCCGGTGATCTCCATGGCTGCGGCCATGTGCAGCCTGCAATCGGCCGTTGTGCTCTGCCGTGCCAAGTCCTCGCACAACCATCCCGTCGGGCCTTTCTGTGATCTGGGCCCCCATCGCGCGCAACTCTGCAGACACGGTCGCAATTCGATCGCTTTCTTTGACCCGCAATTCTTCGGCCCCGGAGATGATCGTCTCACCCTCTGCAACTGCAGCCGCAACACACAGGATGGGGAATTCATCGATCGTTTGCGGGATCAAATCAGGTCCGATCGTCACTCCACGCAATCGTGCCGACCTCACGCGGATATCCGCAACCGGCTCTCCTGCCTCTTCACCCCTATTGAACAGCTGAATGTCCGCACCCATTCTCGTCATCACGTCCAACAAGCCGGCCCGGGTCGGGTTGATCCCCACCTGTTGAATCGTCACATCCGAGCCGGGGACAATGCTCGCCCCCACGATGAAAAACGCCGCAGCTGAGAGATCGCCCGGGACGACCAATCGAGGCGCCGCATTCCATCCGACCGACGGTCGTCCATCGATCAGCAGGGTGGTCCCTTCCCGTCGAAACGCAATATGAAAAAACTGGAATAACCGTTCCGTATGGTCCCGCGAAAGACGCGGCTCTGTGATGCGGGTCGTCCCTTCGGCAAACAAGGCTGCGAGCAACAACGCCGACTTGATTTGCGCGCTCGCCACCGGCGATGTATACGTGATCGCGCGAAGGCGGCTACCCATCACGGCTAAGGGCGCAAGTTCACCGCCCTTGCGTCCGGCGATGGTTGCCCCCATTTCCCGCAACGGCTTGACAATCCGCCCCATGGGACGGCGACGAATCGATTCGTCGCCGGTCAATACCGTAAAAAAGTCCTGCCCCGCCAGCAGGCCAGTCAGGAGACGAATGCCCGTTCCGGAATTCCCGCAATCAATCGGTCCGCTCGACTCGGTCAGCCCCCAGAGTCCTTTACCATACACACGCAGTTCCTCGACTGATTCATCGATGCGCACGCCGAGCGCCTGGAGCGCGCGCATCGTATTGAGACAGTCTTCGCCTCGACAATAGCGCGCAACCGTGCTGACCCCGTTCGCCAATGCTGTCAGGATGATGGCACGATGGGTGATCGACTTATCGCCCGGAACGGAGATCGTTCCCTGCAAAGGCCGGCCTGGGGTGATGGTCAACGACATCATGGTATGCTACGCGGAAACAGTCGGTCGCGTGGGAAGCTTCTCCCGCTCCTGTTTCGCCCGTTCGAGTTCCTTCTCGATGCCTGCGGCATCGCCCATTCGGATAAGCTGCTTCAACTGGCTCAGCGAGCGCTCATAGGCCTCAATGAACATGACCACATTGTCGCGGTTCCAGAGAAAAATATCGCGCCACATTTCAGGAGAACTCGCGGCAATCCTCGTCGTATCTCGCAACCCGCCCCCCGAGTGGCTTGCCAGATCAAGGGAGGGAATCTGTTGATCGCGAATTTCGGCCAGCGCGTTGATCAAGGCAAACGCCGCGACATGAGGCAAATGACTCACCGCCCCGAGAATCTTGTCATGCAGATGGGCATCCATCGTAAGCACCACCGAGCCGGTTTCCTGCCACATCGTTCGGACCTGCTCAAGCGCCTGCGGATCGGTTGTATTCGTCGGAGTAATGATGCAGCGCGCCCCCATAAAGAGCTGATCCGATCCGGCCGCCACGCCCGTCTTTTCCTTGCCGGCAATGGGATGGGCCCCGACAAAATGGACACCGGCCGGCATGGCTCGCTCAGCCTGTTCGACTAGCAAGCCCTTCACACTTCCAACGTCGGTCACAATCGCGCCCTGTTTCAAGCAGGGGGCCCACTCAGTCAGGTGCCGGTCATAGGTGTCGACCGGGGTGGCCAACACGACAAGATCGGCGTCCTTCACTCCTTCTTTGGGATCGATGACGTAGCGATCAATCGCGCCCAACTCGACCGCGGTTTTTAAGTTTTCGACTCGCCTCCCAACCCCAATGACCCTTTCCGCCAATCCCTTTCGGCGAAGAATCATGCCGAGCGATCCGCCGATCAGTCCGACCCCGACAATCGTGACTTGAGCAAAATGAGACGCCATTTTTCAAACTGGACTAAGGCCGAGCCTCAATCCTGTGTCCTTCAAGCCCAATCTCTCTCGTTATAGTTCCCGACCAACCGCCACTGCGATCTTTCGCATGTCCTGCATCAGTTCCTTGAACTTGCTCGGCTTGATGGATTCTTCACCGTCACACAATGCGCATTCCGGGTTCGAATGGACTTCTATCAGGATGCCGTCTGCCCCAGCAGCCACTGCAGCTTTCGACATCGGCGCCACCAGATTCCACTTGCCGGTCGCATGACTGGGATCGACGATGACGGGCAAATGCGACAGTTCTTTTAACGTCGGAACCGCAGCGAGGTCGAGCGTATTGCGATACTGCGTCTCGAAGGTCCTGATCCCCCGCTCGCACAACATGACATTCTGATTCCCGCGGGACATGATGTATTCTGCCGATAGAAGAAATTCCTTGATCGTCGCCGAAAGTCCCCGCTTCAACAGCACCGGCTTGTCGTAGGCTCCGACTTCCTTGAGGAGTTCGAAGTTCTGCATGTTGCGGGCACCGATCTGGATGATGTCGGCTTTTTCGAGAAACAATTCGATGTCGCGGGTATCCAGAATCTCACTGACGACCGGCAGCCCGGTTTGCTTTTTCGCTTCAACCAGATAGTCTAATCCTTCACGTCCTAACCCCTGAAAGGAGTAGGGCGATGTGCGTGGCTTGTAGGCGCCGCCGCGCAAAATACTCGCTCCGGCCGCCTTCACCTCGTGAGCAATACCGACCGTGATTTCGAGCCGCTCCACCGCGCAAGGTCCCGCCATGATCACCAGCTTGTGACCACCGATCTTCACGCCGCTCACATCGATCGTCGTCCCTTCTCGCTTAAACTCCCGGCTGACAAGTTTCCAGGGTGCGAGAATCGGTAATACACTTTCAACGCCTGGCAAGGCCGTGAGCGGCTGGTTATGCAGGATCCGATCGTCTCCGATGACTCCAATGATCGTCCGTTCCTGACCAGTCGATAGTTGTGACTTCAATCCCAACTCGCGAAGCCGATCGATAATATGATCGACTTCCCGTTCACTTGCCTCTGGCTTCAATACAATGATCATGTTGTCCTCACCGTGCACTCAATGCGGATGGATCACCCGTTTAAGCGCAGCCAAGAATTCCCTGTTTTCTTCTTCCAAGCCAATGGTCACTCGAACCATACGCCCCTCGATGTGACGAACGATGATGCCCTTCCTCAGCAGAGCCTCAAACACCATGCGGCCGTCTCGTCCAACATCGACATAGACAAAATTCGCTTCGCTCGGGATCGGCGCAAACCCAAGCGCGGTCAATCCCTTGACCATCTGTTCCATTCCGGCTGCATTCACCGCCCGGCTCCGCGCCACATGCTCGTCGTCGCCGAGAGCGGCGAGCGCAGCGCGCTGCGCCAGACTGTTGGCGTTGAAAGGCGGGCGGACTCGGTTCAAGATATTGGTGATCTCCGCTGTCGCCACGCCGTACCCGATTCGTAATCCGGCGAGGCCATAAATTTTCGAAAACGTCCGGAGCACAATGACGTTCCGTCCCTGCTTCACATAGGCCATAGAATCTGGAAACTGCTGGCTCCTGACATACTCGAAATAGGCTTCGTCGAACACCACAACGACATGCGCCGGGACGCGCGAGAGCAGACCTTCGACTGCATCCGCAGCCACCATTGTTCCGGTCGGATTGTTGGGGTTGCAGACGAACAGAAGCCGTGTCCGGTCGGTGATAGCGTCCGCCATCGCTTGAAGATCGTGCCGCCACTGCTTCAACGGGACGACGATAGGCGTTCCGTGGGCTGCCGCGACCTCCATTTTGTAAATGACGAAGGTCTGATCGGCCATGACCGCTTCATCGCCTGGAGCGAGCAACGTACGGGCGAGCAGGCCCAAGATTTCATCCGATCCATTCCCGAGAATGACCTGATCCGGGGTCACCTTCCAACGATCTGCCAGGGCTTCTCGCAAGCGAAATGCGCCGCCGTCAGGATAGCGATGCAGAGTTGCGGTTCCCTCAGTCAACGCGGCAAGCGCCTTCGGAGAAGAACCCGACGGATTTTCGTTGGACGCCAGTTTTACAACGCGGGCAAGCCCCAGCTCCCGTTGGAGTTCCTCAATCGGCTTCCCAGGAACATAGGGGCTGAGCGAGGCAATATCAGGATGGATCTTTAGTGGCATGACATCAACTGTGGGCCGGATAAGACCCGAGGACTTTCATGAACAGGCAGCGGCCTGTGATTTCTTCGATGGCTCTCTTCACCCTCTCTTCCTCCATATGCCCTTCGATATCGACGAAGAAAATGTACTCCCAGGCTTTTCGCCTGGAAGGACGAGATTCGATCTTCGTCATACTCAGGCCGTGGGAGGCAAAAGGCCTGAGGAGATCGTACAGGGCGCCGACTTTGTCTTTCACTGAGAGCATGAGTGACGTCTTATCTTTCCCTGTCCGCTCAGGCGGCTTCTGCGACAAGACAAGAAAGCGGGTCACATTGTTGATATTATCTTCAATACGGGCCTTGATGACCTTCAAGCCATACAGCTGGGCGGCCAACTCCGATGCAATCGCCGCAACAGAGGGGTTTTCTACGCACAGTTCCGCTGCCCGTGCCGTGCTCGCCGCCTCCGATACCGGCACATCGGGCAGGTTGGTTTCCAACCAATTTCGGCATTGGGCAATGGCATGGGGATGAGAGTGAATCTGTTTCACCTCTTCCATTACCCCTGACTTCGACATCAAATGATGAGACACCTCCTGAAGCACCTCCCCATAAATCAAGAGATTCGAATCAATGAACATGTCGAGTGTGTGGTTGACGACGCCTTCCGTCGTGTTTTCGATCGGAACCACACCAAAATTGGCCCGTCCACGCTCGACTTCGCTAAACACATCCTTGATGCTATTGACCGGAATATATTGAGCAGACGATCCGAATTTCTGCATGCAGGCCATGTGAGTAAACGTCGCTCTGGGGCCGAGATAGGCCACCTTCTGAGGGCCCTCCAGAGAGAGAGAGGCGGACATGATTTCTCGATAGACAGGCCGAATAGCCTCAGATGGAAATGGCCCGGAGTTTTGTTGCACGAGACGGTCGATTATTGCCGCCTCCCGCGCCGACGTATGGAGATTGGCACCCGCATCCCGCTGTTTCTTGAGTTTGCCGATCTCAATGACGCTCTTGGACCGCTCATTCAGCAGGCGCAAAATCTCGTCATCGATACGGTCGATTGCTTTCCGGTACTCGGAAAAGTCTCCGGACATAGCGAAACCTCTCTTCCCAGCCTGGGGAAGCGAGCACCCGTCCGTCGGCTGGAATGGCACAAGCTAAGTGGGGAATAATACAGGAAACATTCCTGGCAATGCAAGGAGACCCTCGACGTTTCATGAGCTTGCGTGACGATCTCCGTCTATTTAGTTCTGCTATCAGACAGACGTGACAGGGTCCGGCGCATCACGAAAAGAGGAGGGAGGTCGGTCTCTTGAAATGATCGAAGGCCAGCTTCGTGGCTTGGCGACCACGGCCTGTCCGTTCAAGAAAACCAGCCTGAATCAGATAGGGCTCATGTACATCTTCGAGGGTGCCCTTGTCTTCCTGGACCGCAGCCGCCAGTGATTCCACCCCAACCGGCCCTCCAGCGAACTTGTCGATGATGGTCAAAAGAATCTGGCGATCCATCTCATCAAACCCTGCCGTATCGATACCCAGCCATGCAAGCGCATCCTGGGCCACAATCTGGCTCACTCGCCCCTCCGCCTTGACTTGAGCGTAGTCGCGCACCCGTTTAATCAGCCGGTTGACGATGCGAGGGGTTCCTCGAGCGCGACCGGCAATTTCCTGGGCTCCTTCGGAATCGATCGGGATCCCGAGCACCCCCGCTGAACGGGTCACGATGGTCTGCAATTCCGCCGGAGAGTAGAACTCCAGGCGGTGGACGAGGCCAAATCTGTCCCGGAGTGGGGAAGTCAGGGCGCCGGCCCTGGTTGTGGCCCCGACCAGGGTAAACCGGGGGAGATCCAATTTCACCGTTCTGGCTGCAGGCCCCTGGCCGATCACCAGATCTAGCTGGTAGTCCTCCATCGCTGGATAGAGTGCCTCTTCTACAGAGGCAGGGAGTCGGTGAATCTCATCGATAAACAGAACGTCGTGCTCTTGGAGATTCGTCAGGATAGCGGCTAAATCGCCCGCATGGGCCAACACGAGACCGGAGGTCGAGCGGAGCGCTGCCCCCATCTCACGAGCGATGATGTGGGCGATGGTGGTCTTCCCCAACCCAGGGGGACCATAAAAAATTGTGTGATCGAGCGCTTCATTCCGCTGTTTCGCAGCCTCGATACAGATCCGCAGGGATTCCTTCATTCGCTCCTGACCAACATACTCTTCCAAAGTCTGCGGACGCAGCACCGTCTCGATACTTCGCTCTTCGTCCGTGATCTGCGTGCTGACAATCCGTTCAGCCATCGTGAAGGGACCTCCCTCGCTTCGGTTTTACTTCTTCTCCGGCGTCGGGAGGTACCTAGGTGGAGGCGGTAAGGCGCCCTGCCCTGGCGTTGCTGTACTCCCACAGTCCGGAGGGCAGGACTTGAGGCCTTGAGTTGGATCAGGTAGGTTCGATTCCATCTTTTGCAGCTGACATTGTGTGAGCCGCCCCCCATCTTTATTTCCACAGCGACCAGGCACATTCGAGTTGCCGACTTCACGATAGCCCTCGGGACAGGAACCACAGACAGACAGCAGATTCGCCCCCGGTGGGACACATTCAACGAGTGTGGGATCCCCGTCCTTGCAAATCTCTTTGGACTCGGTCACGCCCGTGGTCGCGTAGCCATCGGGGCATTGACCGCAAGTCTTGCGAATACTTTTAGGCTCGCTTGACTCTTCGGCTTGCGCAGGCACGGCCCCCAGCCCCAATAGAAGCACCACGAGCCCGATGGATAATTGAGTCTGGACTATTGATTGAATCAATCTCATCATCATCTTCACCCCCTTGCGAGTTCCTTCAAAGATTCACGAATCATATCTTTGAGCGCGATGGATTCAACATTGGACTTCTTCACGTGTTTCAACACATCTCTGGCGTCTTGTGGGCGATAGCCCAAATTCACGAGCGCTGACAGCGCGTCGTCAAAGGTGGCATCCTGCCCCTGCCTGGGTGAATCGCTTGCCGGCGCGAGGCCTGGATAGAGTTTTCCAACTTTATCCTTGAGCTCCAACACAAGACGGCTGGCCGACTTGTGTCCGATCCCCGGAACAGTCGTCAGCTTCTCCACATCTCCGGACTGAATCGCCGAGACCAGGTCGGACACCGGAAGAGCCGACAAGACACTGAGAGCCAGTTTGGGCCCAACGCCGGACACGCTGGTCAGCAGCACGAATGCGTCTTTTTCCTGCGAAGTCAGAAAACCGAAAAGCTGAATCGCGTCTTCGCGGACATGCGTGTGAATGCTCAGCGAAATACTGTCGCTGAGATTGGGCAACCCATAATAGGTGCTGAGAGGAATAAATACTTCGTACCCGACCCCGTGGACGTCGAGGACCAGAGCGGTCGGCGCCTTGAAGGCCAATCGGCCTGTCAGTGAGGCGATCATACTCTTAATGAGGCAACATAGGCTGAAGGTATTCAGGCTGAGTGCTGAAGTGTTCGGACCTCCGACCTTCAGTCTGAACACCTGAATAGCTACCGCTATTGTTCATCCAGCGGCGGCCACTTTCTCCATCACCTCGTCTGAAATATCAAAATTCGCGTGAATCTTCTGCACATCGTCATGCTCGTCCAGAGCTTCCATCAATTTAAGCATTTGTTCGGCCGCCTTCTCCTCCAATCGAATCGTGTTCTGCGGAACAGCTGTGACTTCCGCAAGCACGGTATCGATCTTCGCATCGACGAGGGCCTTCTTCACGGCTTCAAAATAGTGTGGGTCCGTGACGACCTCAAAATTTTTCTCCCCCACCTTCATGTCCTCCGCTCCTGCATCGAGCGCAAGAGACAGAAGTGTATCTTCATCGACTTTGCCCTTCTCAATCGTCAGCAGTCCCTTTTTGTGGAACTGCCAGGAGACGGCGCCGGCTTCAGCCATATTGCCGTGGTTTTTCGTGAGGAGATTTCGCAGCTCGGCAACGGTACGATTGCGATTGTCGCTCGTGATTTCCATCAAGATGCCCGTCCCCCCCGGCCCATATCCTTCCAACGTGAATTCTTCATAGGCCACACCGGGCAATTCTCCCGTGCCGCGCTGAATGGCTTTTTTCAGCGTGTCGCCGGGCATATTGGCTTCTTTGGCCTTCAAGATGGCCAGCCTAAGCCGCGGATTGCCATCCGGGTCTGCACCGGAGCGAGCGGCAATCGTCACCTCTCGGATAATCCTGGTGAAGATTTTCCCGCGCTTGGCGTCTTGGGCCCCTTTGTGCCGTTTAACCGTCGCCCAATGACTATGTCCACCCATACCCACTCCATGCAGCGGACTTGAAAAAGCCAGCTGTACAATAAATAAGCCTCTCGCCGAAGCGTCGTACTCGTAGCACAGGGTTTGGAAAGGTGTCAATTATGCCGGATCGTGCACCGCAACAGGATCAATTACTCGGAATAGATCAGTAACTGTATGCCGATGAAGACAATCAGGCCGGCCCAGAACCACTCCCATGTGCGAGACCTCGTGTGCGAAGAGGAATAGAACCAGTTCGATAGCAGTTTGGACGAGCCGGCAGTGGCCGCCATTGTTCCCATCATGGCATGGTGTGTTGCAATCTTCTGGGCGGAGGGGTGGACACCGTGCGAATGTCCGAACAACATCAGGCCTCCGACGATGGCAAACAACGGTAAAAGGACGCTCCATAGCCCAGCCGAAATACGTCTAGTCCTTCGTAAGACCTCGACCATGCCCACCAAGAACAGCAAAAGGCCATAGATCTTGTGTTGGATAATTTCAGGATCATCCCCGGAAAACGTTTGCGCAAAACTGAGCGATCCGATCGGCCACGCTTCGTGGTCGCTCCCAATTAATAGGATGCCGCTGCCCACTAACATGGCCGCCGGCAGCACGAACCTGGCCCAAAGCAGGGACGGCAGATGCAAGGCTTGACTGAACTCCGCACAACCTATTAACAGGACAAAGAACCCGGCCAGGTGATGGTTAAACTCCGAGTAGGCCACGCCTTGGGCCGAGCCCTCCCACCCATCAACGCTAGCCCGATAATGATCGTGACCGGATAGATGCCCGCCTGCGCCAAGCTCGGCATAGATCGGTGTTGCGCTGACGAACAACATCGTACAGAGCACGGCCAGGACGATCGAGGCCGACACATTTGCTGCCCGGAGTTCCATCCACGATGGAAACGGTCGCTGTAGTCGAAAGGCCCATCCAGAAACCTGGATGAGCCTTTGTTGGCGCACTCGCATGTGTGCAATCCTCACATGAACTTCATAAACTTATCCTTCGTTTCATCCATCACTTGAGCCGTAATGGTCGCCATACCCCGTTCCTTCGCCACACGCTCGACTTCTTTGCGGGCCATGGGGCGAATGAAGTCCGGAATATTTTCAAGGCGCTTCTCCGCCTCAGGAGTCCAGGAGATCCCGTTGCTCGAATCATTCTTGGAATCATCCATGACTTGTAATGTGATGGTCTTGTATCCCTGCTTGCGAGCAAATGCCTCTACGCTGCTCTGCACCATCGGCTTGACGAACGAAGGAAGCCGGTCGAGCTTTTCCTTCGCATCGGCCGACCAAGCAAACTCCGTAGTCGCTGCTCCGACACTGCCGGGTTTACCGCCTGACGTGAGCCCCATTTCAGCGACCATTGCGGAGAAGGGACAGCCGCTGCTGGACTTCTCTCCGGGCTTGGCTGCTGGTGCAGCCGTCGCTGCTGCGACCGCAGGCTCCCCCCCTTGAATCTTCTCGTTCAAATACGCCGCCATTTGACCAGGGACTGCGGTGGCTTCGGCTTTCAGCGTACCCTTCGTCATCTCAAACGGCTCGGCCTCAACAGTGCGCCCGCCCAGCTTCACTCCCAAGGAACTGACCATCTGGGTTTCGCCTGGATTCGTCACCATCGAGAACTTGGCATTGCAAGACGGACAGCCGAAGAACACGCCGAGCGTGCCCTCTCCAGGCTTCTCCACCTTCTCAAAGTTCATGTAGGTTTCACAGTTGAGGCACACAAATTTCATGGCATCTCCTCTTTGGTACGTGACATCATAGCTTGTCGGCAAGCACCTTCTTGTAATCGATGAGCGTCCTGATGCGCCCGGCAATTTCCTGGTAGCGTTGAATCGTTGGATAGGTTTCGTCGAGCAATGGCTCTCCCTTATCGAACGTGCGCGCGAGTTTCCGGTCGAATGGAATCCGTCCGAGCAACGGTAAATCCAGCATCTCACACATCGCCTCGGTGTTGCCTTCGAACAACTCGTTCACTTCACCACAAGAAGGACAGCGATACTCGCTCATATTCTCGACCATGCCCATGACCTTGATACCGATGTCGCGGGCATAGGTGACCGACTTCTGCACCACATCCGATGCCACTTCCGATGGCGTCGTAACGACAATTGCTCCTGCCAGGTCAGGAATAAACCCGGCAATGACCGGCGGCTTGTCCGCCGCGGCCCCCGGAGGCAGATCGACCAGCAGATAATCGAGTTCACCCCAGACGACATCGGCCAAGAACTCTCGAATGACATTCATTTCCATCAGCCCCAACCATACCGGGCTGACATCCATCGGCCCTTTCCAACGAACCGGCGATGCATCATCCAAAAAGAAGTCCATCGACGCGACTTTCACCCCCAGCGGCCCGACCGGCGGAATCGCTCCCTCAGGCCTCATCGTCAACGACCGGCCGTGCAAGCCCAACATGCGAGGCACACAGGGCCCGTTCAGATCCACGTCCAGGAGTCCGACCTTCGCGCCCTGCCGAGCAAAGGCCAATGCCAAATTGACCGTGGTCATGCTCTTACCCACGCCGCCTTTTCCGCTCATGACCACCAGCTTGTGCTTGATGCCGGCCATGCGAGCATGAACCAGTTTGGTATTTTCCGAGATCTGCGCGAGCACTTTGGCATCGTCCGAATACTTGAGTTTGCCAAGAATGGCTTTCAGATCTTTTTCAACCGCCATAACGGAAACTCCTCGCTAACTTGGCGAATACACAGAGGATGACCGTACCACAGGGATTTCCGGGGAGTCAAACTCCACACATCCAATCCGCCAGATGGCGCACATTAGCCGGTGACCGAGACGGCGTCAGGAACAGTTTTCTGGTTCTGATGAAGGCCATTCACGGAAAAGACTCGCAGGAAACTGTTCCTGACACCGTCTCACTCCACAAATGCCGTGCGCGCGTTTGTCGGCTCCAAGTGATGGTTAGGTAGTGCCGCTCCGTACAATCGACAGTTCCTTTTCCAAGAAGTAGAAGTGTTCCGAATGTAAGGAGTCAGGCGATAGAGCGCGTCGGTGCTCAGGGGGCGCTGTCTGATCACCATCCCAGCACGCGTACAGCTCAATGCTGTTCACACGCTTGAGTTGTTCGGTAAGGTAGTCAGCGAAGGAATCGAGCGACTTCCGTTTCAGCGCGCGCTCTTCGTCTTCGAACTGAGGATGTTCACCGTATTGGAACCCGCAGCCGCAGCCTTCATGCGAACCCGTATAGTAGACGTTTTGGACCCCGAACTGAGACCGGACTGGGAGTTCCGATTCGTGAAGCTCTGAGACGTAGAAAGCAGGCTCGCTCTCGTCCCATGCCACTGTGTCGAGTGGCTTCTCGGCGGCGATGTAGACCATCATGCACATGTGGCGATCTCTGGGCGCTACCTAACAATGTTTAGGCTGATCCGTATAAATGCTGGATCTGTCAATTTCTATACGCATAACAGGCTACCGGTTCTCCCAAACCATACGCGACAAACTCTACCATTTTCAGTTAGTTGCAGTTCTTCTAAAAGTTGGTTCCGCAGGATGCTCAAAAAGTTCGTCTAGCGAGGCCGCAGGCGAATCGAAACCCGAGGCGTAGCATTCCCACCCGCCCAACCCCGAGCTGTCGGAACAGCTCTTTTCCCAGGTGGGGTACGTTGAGGATTTCGATGAGCCGAGAACGAAGCTGGCGAGCTTTTGGAGCATCCTGCTAAATTGAATACTGAAAGACCGGTTTGGCCCCAATCGCCTGAGCCAGCACTCCACGGCGCTTGAGTTCTTCAAGAATCCGTCGAGTTGCCGTATCGAAATCCGTCGGACCAGACAACGCAATATCCGTATTGGGTGGGGCTTCTTCGGGCATCTTGCTCATATGCACCGCGATCACCGGGACCGGGTGGACGAGCGTGCGGATGACTTGTGCCGCTTCGACATAGGCCATGCCGAATGGATTGGTTGTCGAAACCACGATCAGCCCTGTATCGACCAGCAGCCGCGCGACCTCGCCATAGCGGCGAGCCATCTCGGCTGCTTGCCCTCGCTCTCCTTCCGAAAGGTCTGCATCGAGGCCGCGTCGGAGATTTTCCCCGTCGAGCAGATATGCATGTCTGCCGTCTGCCACAAGTCTGGCTTCGATAGTCCTGGCAAGAAAAGACTTCCCTGTATGGCGCCCCCCCGTCACCAGCACAATGGCGGCGCGGTGGCCATATTGCTGCGCGCGATCTTCGACGCCGACTTGACCCTTCACCCAGGCAAAATCGCGCTGTCGAGCTTCTTCACGGAGAAACTCCTGATCGTCGTGGACCAGTTCTGTCACGATGCCGCCACCAGCAATATCATATTCATCCACGAGGACAAACCGGCCAGTCGACTCGAATGAAGCCGAGAGGTCGAACGCCACCGGCGTTTTGGTTCGAATGGTCAATTCAGCGACCTGATTCTTATTCACCACGTTGCTGCCTTGCTGCTGAGCCAGGTCCATCGTGTCGATGATCCGGTGAATAGTCGCCACTTCACAATCCACTTCCTTCGTCGCCACTCTGAGCTGATAGCGCCGCCCCCGCTCCAACGGCTTCCGGCCCAACCAGAACACATTCGCGCGCAAGGCCGTCGACACCAGCGGCAGTTCACCTTGATGCGAGGCAATCTCACCCCGCTCCACAAAAATCTGTTCATCGAGCGTCACCCCGACTGATTGGCCAGCCTGGCTTTCTGTGGGCGAAGGATCGATATTGAACGCTTCAATGGACTTGACCGTCGCCCGTTTGTTCGACGGTGAAAAGACGAGGGAATCGCCGACTTTCACACGCCCGGCCGTGACCCGCCCTGTAATAATGCGACGGGCGTCGAATTTATACACGTCTTGAATAGGCAGTCGAAGCGGCTGTTCGGAACGTCCTGGCTCCTTCCGAAAGGCGCTGAGCGCGTCCAGCACCGTGGGGCCGCTGTACCACGGCATCTGTTCGCTCCGGTTGGCGATATTATCTCCAAGCTTGGCACTGACCGGAATGATCTGTTGTGGTACCGCCTTGAACTGCCCCAGGAACTCCCGATATTCCTTTTCAATCCCGTCGAACACGTCCTGCCGGTAGCCGACCAGATCCATCTTGTTCACCACGACAGCAAACTGGCGCACACCCAGAAGCGACAAGAGATACCCGTGCTTCTTGGACTGTTCCTTCACACCCTCCAAGGCATCGATCAGCAACAACGCCCCTTCAGCTCGGGCAGCCCCGGAGATCATGTTCTTGAGAAACTCTTTGTGCCCCGGCGCATCGATGATGATGTAATGCCGGCCCTTCCAGCCAAAAAACGTCCGAGCCGTATCGATGGTGATGCCCTGCTCCTGCTCTTCAAGAAACGCATCGAACAGGAACGCGTACTCGAATTCCTTGCCCTGTTGCCGGCAGATGGCTTGAACCTTTTCAAGCTTGCCATCCGGCAACGATCCGGTGTCGGCATAGAGACGTCCCAACAACGTGGACTTCCCATGGTCCACATGCCCGACGATGACGATGTTTAAATTGTCAGATGGTTTTGAAGGAGTATCGGAAGGGCTCATGATTACATATACCCATCCTTCCGTAAGAGCTCCATCCCGCGCCCTTCGTCCTGCGCGCGGCCCGATCGTTCTGCTACCGTGGTGTGCCGCAACTCTTCAATGATGTCGTCCACGGACTTGGCCGTCGATTTGATCGGTGTTGTACAGGGCGCACACCCGAGACTGCGATAGCGGGTTCCATCCCCTTTGTCGAGATAGAGATCCATGAAGGGAATGTTCTCGAGCTTGATGTATTCCCAAATATTGATTTCCGTCCAATCCAAGAGCGGATGGATCCGGATGTGCGTTCCCGGAGGAAAGGTTGTTTTGAATTGATCCCAGAGCTCAGGCGGCTGATCGCGGAAATCCCAATCGCCATGTTTATCGCGCGGCGAAAAATAGCGCTCCTTGGCTCTGGTCCCCTCCTCGTCTGCTCGCACACCGAGAATGATGCCCGTATAGCCCTTTTGCTCGATCAACTGCTTGAGACCGTTGGTCTTCAAAGCTGTACAACAAATCACGCGGCCCAGCGTATGATTCATCCCGGCCGCGAGCGCTTCCTTGTTTTGCCCCACCACCAACTTGAGTCCCCATTCACGGGCCACGCGATCTCGATATTCGATCATGGCGGGAATTTTGTAACTCGTGTCGACATGCAGCAGAGGGAACGGGACATGGCCGAAAAAGGCCTTTCTGGCCAGCCAGAGCAGCACAGTCGAATCCTTCCCCATCGACCACAGCATGGCCAGATTGTCGAAATGTTTATAGGCTTCACGGAGAATGTAGACGCTCTGGTCTTCTAATTGACGAAGGTGTTGCACGAACTCGATCCTCTCAATGTATGCGGCCGGTTGCACCGATCCCCACCGGCTCCTGGGTCAACTCTTCCAGCTTGCGTGCGGCGGCCCCCTCTTCAAGCGCTCGGCGTGCCAATGGTATGCATGACGCCCATGTCGTCCCTTTGCCTGCGGCATACAGGATCAACGCGGCATTCATCAACACCCAGTTATAGGGACCGCCCTGAAGCTGATTGTGGAGAACACGCCGGAGCAGGTCCGCTTCCTTGTCTCGTTGATTTGACGGAAACCCCGCCATATCGCGTTGCGTACCCAGCGGCATCTCGACGTCTCTTGACGCAAACGAGAGCGGTGTAATCCTATCGTCCCGCAATTCCAGAACCCTTGTCAGGGCGGCAATCGAGAGTTCCGGATCGCCTTCGACGCCGCTGACCACTAGGGCCCGCGGGGAAGCCAGCATCCGCAACACTTCAGCCGTCTTTTCAAAATGGGGAGGATGGGACAGCCCGACGACCTGCGATGAAGCGCGAGCCGGATTCAAGAGTCTCGCAATCGGATGAAAGACGTTTCGCACCCCCAGCTCTTGTCGCATTTCTAAAAAGCGATAGACCGGAGGGTGGTAGAGGGCGATGTCGAGATAGGCAAATCCATGCCGTGTGACAGCCTCTGCTGCCATTTTCGGCTCCATGTCGATCGGCAGGCCCAAGGTCTTAAGCACCCCGGCATTCCCCGCACGGTCAGGAATCCCGTCATACCCATGCATCAACACCGACGCTCCTGCCGATGCCGCCACGATGGCAGCAGCCGCAAGGGCATGGAAGGTGTCCTGTTTTCCTGCATAGCTGGGCAGATCCACGACGCCAAGTTCTCGCGGGATCGGCACAGCCGCCACATAGGAACGCGCGGTCGCGGTCATCGAGGCCAATTCGGTAACGGATTCCATCTTGATCCGCATGGCGATGAGAAAGGCCCCCACCTGAGCCGGCGTGGCATCCCCTTCAATGAGCGCCTTCATCGCCTGTTTCGCTTCGTCCCAGGTGAGATCTTTGGCAGCCCTTGGTCCCTTGGCAATCTTGGCGATGAGTTCTTGGATCGACATTACGAGGCCTTGTGTAACCCGCACTCGGTCTTGGTAAAGTTTTTCCACCGTCCCGCACGGGAGTCTTCGCCGGGCATCACCGGGCTCGTGCAATGAGTGCAGCCGATACTGGGATAGTCGCGGTCGTGCAATTCGTTGTAGGGAACTTCGTGGGTACGAATGTAGGTCCAGACGTCCTCCCACGTCCACTTCGCAAGCGGATTCACTTTGACCAACTGAAACTTCTGGTCCCATTCGATTAACTTGGCATTGGCTCTTGTGGGAGACTGGTCTCGTCTGATCCCGGTGATCCATGCGTCGAATCCCTTGAGCGCTCGGGTGAGCGGCTCCACTTTGCGCATCTCGCAACATTGATCGGGATGGCGCGTCCATAAGGCTTCGCCATGCTGAGCGGCTTGTCGCTCCGGCGTGAGCAACGATTTCATCTGGATGACCTGCTCCGGCTTCAGTTGATATCGTTCGATCACGCGATCACGCGTGGCATAGGTCTCGGGAAAGAGAAATTCCGTATCGAGATAGAAGAGCGGCACGGAGGGATTGATGCGATGGACCATGTCCACGAGCACGACATCCTCCGCCCCGAAACTACAGGCGAGCACGATTTTCGGCGCGTAACGTTCGATCGCAGCGGCCACAACCTCATGCGGCTGCTTCGCCTCGAACGACTCACACCACGTGTTCAGTTCTTCTGATGACATACTGGGCATTCGGTATTTTCTTCCTTCACTCGCGCCGCGCTACTCCACTTTTTCGACCAGAATCCGATAATGCGTCGCAGCAGCTTCGAGCGGTTCCTGCAGCAACAACTTATGCCCGTCGTTCTTCAAGCTCAGAGGCACGTTCTTAATGGGTTCCCCATCATCGAGCCAGACCTCCAACCGTTCGCCTGCATCCATCATCTCGAGTTTCAACTTGGTCTTCACATAATTCATCGGACAGGCTACCCCGCGCAAATCGTAGACCGGCGCACTGGGCGCCATAGGCGCGACCACAGCGGCGACAACTGGTTTGACCTCGGACGGTGATGGTGCGGCCGTAACCGCCGCAGCCTTGTCCACCGGCGCCAGTTTGAGATCCTTGCCCATCTGCTCCGTGGTGGCACGGCAGGCATCGACGAATCCTTTGGCGAAGGCCATCTTGTCACGAGCCGATTCGCC
>DATENE010000035.1:0-21494 GCA_035275205.1 Nitrospiraceae bacterium | reverse complement strand
CACCCGCCTCACGGGTCGTTGGAACCCGGCATTGGGTGAGCTGAAGCTGGGTGTCTGGGGATTAGCGATCAATGTGGCGGCCTTCCTCTGGTCGCTGTTTGAATTCGTCAACATCGCCTGGCCTCGTGCCTACGCAGTGGCCCCCAATGCACCCTGGTGGCAGCTCTGGGCAGTGCCGCTTGTACTGGGCAGTATTTTGGGTGTGACGACGCTGTATATTCTGAGCAGCAAAACTCGTCGAACCTAATTGGAGAGAATGGCGATGAGATACCGGCTGGTTTGTTGTGTGTTTGTCTCAGAACAACCGAGCAGCTAAATACACGAGACAGGCCGGCTGACTTTCTCAGCATCCTGGTTTAGGCGATATCAACGTGCGGATATGAAGGAGGTGACGTTTTGGCTAAAGAGCACAAGTACAAAGGCAAGGTTCCCCTGCATGACAAGTATGGTTCGGAGGCGAAATATGCTGTTGAAGCTGAGGCGCTGCTGCCGACCACGAAACTTGAAGAAGAAATAGCACGAGGCCTTGAATTAGGATTACCCGGCGCTGATTCCATTAAAGACCGACGGATTCCCACGTTCAGTCGCGGAGAACTCCCTCACTTCGCCGGAATTAATACGTTTGTCAAAGCCCCCTATGTCGAAGACGTCCGCAAGTGCGGTCAGTATGACGTGGCCATTCTCGGAGCGCCGTTCGATGGCGGCACGACGTATCGGTCCGGCACGCGATTCGGCCCCCAAGGCATTCGCAAGATTTCGGCCCTGTACGGATCTTATAGCTTCGAACTCGGCGTGGATCTGCGGGAGTCCATTTCCATGTGCGACCTCGGCGATGTGTTTACCATCCCCGCCAATATTGAAAAAACGTTCGATCAGGTCAGCAAGGCCGTCTCACACGTGTATGCCAGCGGGGCATTTCCCGTGGTGCTCGGCGGCGACCATTCCCTTGGCTTCCCGACCGTACGAGGCGTTGCCGAGAATCTCAAAGGGGGCAAACTCGGCATCATTCACTTCGACCGCCATGTGGACACGCAGGACACCGATCTCGATGAGCGCATGCACACCACCCCCTGGTTTCACGCGACGAATATTCCCAACGTACCGGCAAAGAATCTTGTGCAGATCGGAATCGGCGGCTGGCAGTCGCCACGGCCCGGTGTGAAGGTCGGACGAGAACGCCAGACAACGATCATGACCATCACTGATTGCGTGGAGATGGGGATTGAGACTGCCGCCAAACGGGCGCTCGAGGTAGCCTGGGATGGCGTCGATGCGGTCTGGCTGAGCTTCGATGTGGATTGTTTGGATGCCGCCTTCGTGCCTGGAACCGGCTGGCCTGAACCGGGCGGGTTCTTGCCCCGCGAAGTACTGAAGTTTCTTCAGGTCATCGCGGACAGCAAGCCCATCGCCGGGATGGAGATCGTGGAGTGCGCGCCTCCCTACGACGCAGCCGAGATCACCAGCTTGATTTCCACTCGCGTGATCTGCGACGTCCTGGCCTGCCAGGTACGCTCCGGCCACCTGCCGAACCGGAAGAAGCGCTGAGAGACCTCAACGGGCGAGATCACGGGAGTTGGAAGTGTTGCCGAGTGATGAATTCCAACCCCGTGATCTCAGGCAGACTTCTGTTATAGGTCAGCTCGTGCCTCTGCCATCGGCGTGGCTGACTTAGCCCGCATGATCTAATTCATGAGCGCTCCTTCGATGCGATTTCAGCCGGCAGGCTCACCGAGGGGCTATGTTTAGCCTAGCGAGTGAACGATACTTCACGATCGGTCACTGTCAAGGTATCCTCAAAATCCAGGCCGCTTGTGACAGAGCGAAGTTCCTGTTCCAGTTTCCTTCCTAGTTAAACTCCACCTCAAGGGAAGTCACACGGATAAGGGGACTCGCGCCACTTAGTAGGCCTGTACCCGACCACACGCGAGTACTCTTGACCAGCGACTCCGTAAGAGAATTTTTGGGGATCGCCTTCAGTGTCTCGAAATGCCAGTATTTACAAGGCAGTTCGGCCACTTGCGGCTTGACGGAATTCACGAATCAGCTGAAAATGCGGCACGGGTTTTCTCCAATTGTGAGCATCAAATGGCTTAGACTCGATCGGTGTCTGTACACATGTTGAAAGGAGCGTTTCATGGCGAGGAGCAAGGGTACAGCAGGAAAAAAGAAGAAACTTGACGCTGTGGCTATTCCCAAACGCAGCGCGGTTCCTGATCGTCTCGATCTGCGTGACAGGCTGTATCAGCCGCCGGTGGCAGTGGTGCCGGACTTGGTGTTTGCTCTAAAGACCAATATTCCTGTGCTCGATCAAGGACAGACCAACGCCTGCACAGGATTCGCTCTGGCAAGCGTCGTATACCAGTTGCAGCACAGCGCGAAGCGCAAGCGGATGGACTGTTGCGTGTCTCCATTCATGTTGTATTCGATGGCGCGACGCTATGACGAATTCCCCGGCGACCCGAATGCCGATACTGGATCAAGTCTGCGCGGTGCGATGAAAGCCTGGTACAAACACGGCGCCTGCTCGGATAGATTGTGGACCTCTGAAGTCATGCCGACAGCCCAAGTGACGAAGTCTTCCGATGACTGGTGGCTCGATGCCGTTCAGCGTCCCCTCGGGGCGTACTACCGCGTGGACACGCGGTCGGTTACGGATATGCACGTTGCACTTAACGAGATCGGCATTCTCTATGCCAGCGCGGTCTGCCACTCCGGCTGGGATGAAGGATTCTCGAACACATCACGCATCAAAAGCGGGTATTGGATGATTCCACGGCGGAAAGCAAGCATCAGCGACGGTGGCCATGCCTTTGCGATCATCGGCTATAACCAAGACGGGTACCTCATTCAAAACTCGTGGGGCACGGGTTGGGGTACGAAGGGCCGCGCAGTGTTACCGTATGAAGACTGGCTCGACAATGCGATGGACTGTTGGGTGGCACAACTGGGCGTGGTCACCGACCTTCATCTGGAGATCGCACGATCAACGACGTTGCGTGTGAAAGCAGGCAAAGTGCAACTCGCCAGCGAATCTTCGCTACGGACACGTGAAATCAGCCCATTTATCATCAATATGGAGAACAACGGCCGGCTGAGTAACACCGGTGACTTCCGCACGCAGGAGTCCGACATTACGGCACTTGTCACGCACCATCTCGGCAAGGCACGGACAACATGGGGATTAAGTAAGAATGATCCGGTGGATATCGCCATCTACGCGCATGGCGGCCTCACGTCCGAGGATACTGCGGGGGAAACCGCGGCGAAATGGATACCGGCATTGTACGAACACAAAATCTTTCCTATCTTCCTGATGTGGGAAACCGATCTCTGGTCCACACTCAAGGGACGCCTGGCAGACGTCTTAGCCGGCCAACAGCGTCCGACCGGCGGGTTGTTCGACGGCGTCAAGAATTGGTGGAACGAACGCCTTGAAAAACTGCTGGCCAAGCCGGGGACGGCGATCTGGAGCGAGATGAAACAGAATGCGGACGCGATTTCCAATACCGCTGAGGGCGGAGGAATGAAACTTTACCAGGCGTGCCGACAATCGCCGTACTTTGCCGATCTGTCCAAGGTGCGCCTGCATCTAGTCGGTCATTCGGCCGGGGCTATTCTGCACAGTCATGTCGTCGATCGCCTGGGAGGAAAAGGCTGGATATTCGAAAGTGTAAATTTCATGGCGCCGGCGGTACGGGTCGATCTCTTCAAAAAGACCGTCGTTCCCGCGATCACAAGCGGCCAGGTCAAACACTTCAATCAATTCCATCTATCCGATGACATGGAGCAGAAGGATCCAACCTGCAAACCGATTCTTGGCTACAGCCGTTCCCTGCTCTATCTGGTGTCGCAATCGCTCGAGCGAGGAGAGAAGACACCGATACTCGGCCTGGAGAAGTATTTCAACGACGAGATTGCATCAAAGAATCTGCCAAACGTCTCTACCTGGGCTGCACCGGGTAGAGAATCAAAAAGCACGACGCATGGCGGATTCGACGACGACCAGGTCACAATGGCGAGTGTGATTGCCCTGATGAAGGGGAACCAGCCCTAGCCTGCAAGGCGGGGTAAGCTCAGGCTGCTTTGTCGATCTGTTGCGCGACAGCTTGGGTATATGCGGCTTTGAGGGCCTCGTTGTCCTCTGCCTGCTTCATCAGTTGCTCATGGAGATACTCGAATTCGCGGAGACGCCGATCTCGTTCGGCTAACTGCTGCTCAACTTCATGGAGTGCGATTCGATGCTGCTCATCCCGTTCAGTAAGTTGTACGTCTAGCCACTCAACCCAACCTCCCGCCGACTCCGATTCCTGGAGTCGCGCGAGGAGGCGATCGGAATCGACACACTGATTTGCAATGATCGCGGAACGCTCTAGAGGAGAGCGCTCTTCTTGATTGGAATGGCTGAGCGTGGGCGGTGCCATCGTCGCACCTTCTAGCGGCGGCATCTTCAAGGCGGAGTCTCTCAATTGCTGTCGCGCTTTCTCCAGCATCTGCTCTTTGAGGCGCATCATGGCGGTGACGTTCGCGAGTTGTTGGGCGACTGTGCCGGCAGATACATGTCGCAGCAGCCATCCGACTGCGCCGCCGATTCCAGCCGCGATGATGAGGCACCCCAGCATTTGGTTGAGGAACATGGTCATAGATCGGTCTGTCCTTTCACGTGTAGTTCGATTCGTCGGTTGCGTTGGAGACCGGCCCGATTCTCTGCCACCGACAGTGGTCGTGAGGCGCCATAGCCTACGGCTGTGAACTGCTTGGGCAGGCCGTGCTTGGCAAAGTAGCGCCGCACGGCATCAGCACGGCGCTGGCTGAGTTGAAGATTGTATTCTGGCTCGCCGTACTTGTCCGTATGCCCACCGATCTCTATGGCTGTGCGAGGGGACTGGCGTAATTCGGCAATCAGCTGATCCAGTGTGGCAAGACTGGCGGGAGTCATCGTTGTGCTATTTGATTCAAACTCGATGGACGAACGAGCGAGGATCTCATTCAATCTCTTTTGGAGCAAGGCAGGAGAAACTTCAGTCACTGATGGAGCTGCTGGCGGGAATGGAGCCTTTGGAGTAAGGGTCGCCACCAGGGAGTGAGTCTTCGGGGATGGAGTAGCGGGCGAGGGAACCTTCGAGGCTTCGACTGCCGCAGGGGAAGGTGTCTTTAGGGAGAGAACCTTCTGGGATGGTCCTGTGGTAAATGGCACATTCGGAGATGAGGATGCCACCTGTGCGGGAATCTGTAGAGCTGGAGCTTTATGGGATGGAGTTGTTGGAGAAGTAGCCTTCGTGACGCGGCCCGCCTTGGATGAACCTGCCAGAATCCGATCTTCCAGTTCCAGCCCTGTCTGTGTCAGAGGGGCAATAACTTGTAGCACGGCTGCCTTGGTACGATTGTCGCCGACGTGACCGCTGACGACAATCGTGTGACCATCGATGATGATGGAGCCTCGTTCTGTCATGTGCCCTAAGACGGGGAGGACCTGAGAGACATTGTCGGCCCAGGCGACAGGTCCAACTCTTGGATCTACCGCCAGCTCATCGACGACGTGGCCTGGCGTGGCTCCATAGAGTTCTTGGGCCCGCTGAAGGATTGCGGTCTTGCTAGTCTCACTGGGAAGTGAGCCACGGAGTATCAACATTCCATATTCGACACGTGCATGAAAGTTAGCAGGGGCGGCTGGGCCCGATGCGGTTGACGGAGGAACGTGGCGTGGAAGGCAGAGAGCGGCAAGGAGGGCAAGTGCAACAATTCCAGCTGCGACAATCGCTGCACTTTTCACGGTTCACCTCTCGGACCGAAAGCCGTCTGTATGCCTCAGTAAAACCTAGCAGATAAGTGAAAAAAATGGCGCCAGGAGCCACTCCCGGTCACAATAACTTCTCCGGTGTTTGAGTCTTGGACAGCCTGTGCTCGGAATGTCTGGATTTGCACTGGAGGCTCAACTGGCTTCGAAAGCCATGAATTCACGCACTTCGAGGCAGCGCTGTCTTACGGGGAAGCTCGGCAGGATCGGTATGGATAGGAGAACTCAAGTCCTAACAATAGTGTATTGTCTGTATTTTCAAATGGTTGCGATAGTGGAGACAGGTGCTGGCACCCTCCGGTCCCAGTTCGAACTCAATTGCACGAGTGACCGATACACGTTGTGTGCGAGAAATGCTTCAGATGGGAATGCACCCTGCTAGAGTCGCTCGCCGTACTTGCGGTAATGCTCTTTTTTAGCTTCGTCGATCCACTTGTCCCGCTTGATTCGTTCGGGGGCGGTATAGAGCTTTTTTGCGACTTTGTTGATGTCTTCCGGCTTCCAGCGCGCGATCTGGACAAACGTAGTCAGCCCCATCTTGTTCAGGGTCCGCGCAAAAACAGGACCGATCCCGTGAATCTTGCTCAGATCATCTTTCGGTCCGTTCTTTGCCGCTTTTGCCTGTTCCATCTCCAGGCTCAGTTGACTTCCACTCTGGCGCGTTTTCTGGCGAGGAGCCACAGTTCCCCCATCGGTTTTGATGCGGAGGGCAGCCCGCACCTCGACCAAGCGTTTGCGGAGGCGGTCGATCTCCTCTTGTTTTTCTGCCGCCGTGTGTACTTGATCCGCCAGGCCTTGCTGTTGCGCTTCGAGTTCTTGAATCCGGTACTTCAGGCCGTTAATCCGTTCGGCTCGCTCATCGAGGAGTTGTTTATCGAGCAGGAGCTGAGCCTTAAGTCGGTCTTGCGCCTCAAGCTGTTGTTGTAGCTTGGAGATCTGGGTGTCGTGTTGCGTGAGGGTATGGGCATATTTCGTTTCCCACTGTGCCAGTGCCGCCTCGTGCTCCTGAAGCCGTTGGGAGAGGGATTCCATCCGGCCGATACGCTTGTCCCGTTCAGCCAGTTGGCTGTTGAGTTGGTGTAGCGCGGCTCGATGTTCAACCTCTTGATCGGAGAGTTGTACTTCCAACCAATGGACCCGTCCTTGGGCCGGTTCGAGTTCATCCATGCGAGCGCGCAGCCGATCGGCTTCAGCGGCGGCGTCTTCCAACTCGGCGATGCGGTGTTGAAGCTCTCGCCGCTCTTCCGCGTTCGACGCGAGTGCCTGCTGGGCCGCCTGGCTCGTGAGCTGGAGTTGCTGGACTTCTTCCGACTGCGCAGCGGCGGTCGCATCATATTCGCTTGCGCGGCGGCGAACCGAGGCTTCTTCCGCTTCTAGGACCGTCAGTCGCTGCGTGCGAACGGCCAACTCTTTTTGAAGCGCCTGGAGGCGGTCGTGTTGCGTCGAGAGTTCCTGCCGAGTGGATTGGTTGAGTTCATCCGATTCGACGATCTTGCTTTTGAGAATTTGCATCTCAGTGGCTTGGAATTTCAGCTCATACTGCGCCTTCTCCAGCGTCTGCTCTTTCTGGCGCAGGGTGGCGGTGACGTCTATGAACTGTTGTGTAAGTTCGCCGGTGGAGAGTTGGCGCAGCAGCCATCCGACCACGCCGCCGATTCCTGCCGCAATGAGAAGACATCCCACGATCTGGCCGATGAATACGATCATTGGTCACTCACTCCTTTCACGCGCAATTCGATGCGCCGGTCATGCTGGAGACCGGTTCGGGTCTGCGCGACCGACAGCGGTCGTGAGGCGCCATAGCCGACGGCGGTGAACTGGTTGGTCAGGCCGTGGCTGGTAAAGTAGTGCCGCACGGCTTCAGCGCGGTGGCGGCTGAGTTGAAGGTTATAGTCCGGCGCGCCGTATTTGTCTGTATGCCCACTGATCTCAACGGCGGTGCGAGGGGCATGACGTAACTGGGCGATTAGCTGGTCCAGCGTGGCGTAACTCCGTGGAGTCATCGTGGTGGCGTTCGAATCAAATTCGATGGAGCTGTGCGAAAGAATCTCATTCAATTTCTTCTGGAGCGAGGTAGAGGACGCCGGAAACTGAACTGCCAGAATGTGATCTTCCAGTTGAAGCCCCGCCTGAGTGAGAGGAGCAATATCTTGGAGCACGGCGGTTTTGGTCCTATCGTTATTGACCTGGCCGCTGAGGACAATCGTGCGACCGTCGATAATGATAGAGCCGTGTTCCGTCATGCGTCCTAACATGGGGAGAGCCTGAGGAACGTAGCCGGCCCACGCTGCAGGACCCACTTTCGGATCCACCGCCAACTCATCGACGACACGGCCTGGTGCTTTTCCATAGAGTTCCTGGGCTCGTTGAAGAATTGCGGCCTTGCTGGTCTCACTGGGAAGCGAGCCACGGAGGGTCAGGGTCCCGTGCTCTAACCGCGCATGCAAGATGGCAGGGGTGAGGAAGCTTGATGCGGTTGATGTTGGAAGATGGCGCGGAATGCAGACCACGGCAACAAGAGTAAGTGCGACAGCGCCTGCGCCTAGAATCGCTCTGCGCATCATACGTCGACTCTCTGGTTGTCATTGCGGTGGGACAAATTACCGTATCATATTCGCTAAAGGCGTACTAGCGCTAATATCAGCCTCCAGTGCAGGCTTGGTGGGATTCCCTGGTGTCGTCCCCATAGCGTCCAACTGACGGTGATTCCTCCTGCCGTTGAGGTTGGCGCGAGACTGCTCCGGTTTTCGCGAGACACGCACGAAACAAGACCCCGTCATGAACAGAGAGTCCCGGCGTGGGCATTGGTGGCCCTGACTCCGGCATTTGTGGCGGCACGCCCCCCTCTCTTTTCCACGAGAGAATCCATGTGAGTGTTTACCAATCTTCCTTGCCTTGAACTTGCCTAATCCATCTGTTATTCTTCGCCCGCTTTTCACGGAGTGGTCATCCTTTTTTGACTCACAAACAAGTTGTAGGAGTTTATTATGGCCGGCATCACGCGGGCGCTGATCAGCGTTTCTGATAAGACTGGGGTCGTCGAGATGGCCAAGGGGTTGGCGGCCCTCGGTGCGGAGGTCCTTTCCACCGGAGGCACGGCAAAGGCGCTTCGCGATGCCGCTGTACAGGTGACGGATGTGGCGGCCTACACTGGCTCACCGGAAATTCTCGACGGCCGCGTCAAGACACTGCACCCCAAGATTCATGGCGGCCTGCTCGGACGCCGTTCGGTGCCTGCGCATGTCGAGCAGATGAAACAGCAAGGGATCGGACCCATCGATGTGGTCGTGGTTAATCTCTATCCGTTCGAGGCGACGATTGCGAAGCCCCACTGTCCCTTTGAAGAAGCCATTGAAAATATCGATATCGGCGGGCCGTCGATGCTGCGCTCCGCAGCCAAAAACCACGAAGATGTCTTGGTGGTTGTAGACCCGGCTGATTACCAGCGTGTGCTCGATGCCGCGAAGGCAGGGACAGTGTCGCGGGAACTGCGTCGCGAGTTGGCCATGAAAGTCTTTCAACACACGGCGCGCTACGACAGTCTGATCGCCGGATATCTTGAGAAGCAGGTAGAAGGCGCTGAGGTCAAGTTTCCCAAAATATTGTCTTTGCAGTTCGAACGGGCAGAGATGCTTCGCTATGGAGAGAACCCGCATCAGCAAGGGGCCTTCTATCGAGAGCTGCATTCGACCGAACCATCGGTGTCCCGTGGAAAGATCCTTCACGGCAAGGCGATGTCGTATAATAATTTCCTCGATGCCAATTCGGCGCTCGAGTTGGCGAAGGAGTACGACGAGACCGCCGTGGCCATTATCAAGCACAATAACCCCTGCGGCGTGGCATTGGGTGTGACGCCCCTCGAAGCCTATGTGAAGGCCAGGGAGACCGATCCCATCTCGGCATTCGGCGGCGTGATTGCATTCAATCGTCCCGTGGATTTGGCCGCGGCAAAGGAAATTACCTCTACGTTCGTAGAAGTGGTCATTGCGCCGGGCTTTGCAGATGATGCCCTTGCTGAGTTGAAGCGCAAGAAGGATCTGCGTTTGCTCGATGTCGGACCACTCACGAAGGTGAAGCAAGAGGGCTTCGATCTCAAAAAATTGGTCGGTGGATTGATCGTACAGGATCGGGATCTCGGCGCTCTAACCGATCTGAAAGCGCTCGCTGTACCGACCATGCGCAAACCGACGGACGAGGAATATGCGGCCTGCGCGTTTGCCTGGAAGGTCTGCAAACACGTAAAGTCGAATGCGATCATTTATGCCAAGCCGGGGCAGACGGTGGGAATCGGCGCCGGACAGATGAGCCGGGTCGATTCAGTGAAGCTTGCGGCGATGAAAGCTCAGATGCCGATTAAGGGGTGTGTGATGGCGTCGGATGCGTTCTTTCCGTTCCGAGATGGCTTAGACGCTGCTATACAGGCGGGGATCACGACGGTCATTCAGCCCGGCGGCTCAATCCGCGATGCCGAAATCATCAAAGCCGCAGATGAGCAGGGGGTGGCGATGATTCTCACCGGCATGCGCCACTTCCGCCACTAACGGATGTTGAAACGACTCTCCAGCATCGTTCTCGGCTCGGAAAAATCCTCAACGTAGCCAAGAGGCTACGCCTCCGGTTTTACCTTCGCCTGCGGCCTTGCTGGAAAGCCGTTTGAACATCCTCCGAAGAAGTACTTCAAGCTAAAGGCTATTCCGTGAAAATTCTCGTTGTGGGCAGTGGGGGACGCGAGCATGCCATGGTGTGGAAGCTTGCGCAAAGTCCCCGTAAGCCGACGCTCTATTGTGCGCCTGGCAACGCGGGGATTGAATCGCACGCAACCTGTGTGCCTATCAAGGCAGACGATATTGCCGGGCTGAAAGCATTTGTACAGTCGGAGAAGATCGATCTGACGGTCGTCGGACCTGAAGCCCCGCTGGCGTTGGGTATTGTCGATGAGTTTCGCAAATCCAAACTCAAGATATTTGGACCGACGAAGGGCGCCGCCCGCATTGAAGCCAGTAAAGTCTTTTCCAAAGAGATCATGAACAGCGCGAAGATTCTCACGGCGAGAGCGCAAAGTTTCGACCGGGTTGCTTCGGCCTTGGCCTATCTCGATCAGCACGAGGTTCCCGTGGTCGTGAAGGCTGATGGACTGGCGCAGGGGAAAGGTGTGGTGGTCGCGGCGACGCGTGAAGAGGCGAAACAGGCTGTCCGCGACTCGATGGAGCATGCGGTATTCGGTCAGGCCGGCCAGCGCGTGTTGATCGAACAGTTTTTAGACGGCGAGGAATTGACGATCATGGCCTTCACGGACGGCCGGACGGTGGTGCCGATGTTGCCGGCGCAAGATCACAAACGAGTCGGAGATGGCGATACGGGTCCTAACACCGGGGGCATGGGCGCCTATTGTCCTGCGCCGCTCGGGACTATGGCGCTGCGTGAGCAGGTCACGCGACAGGTCCTCTATCCCGCTGTCGAAGCCTTATCTCGCATGGGCTGTCCGTTTCAAGGCGTTGTGTATGCCGGGCTCATGATTGTGAAAGGGACACCCTACGTGCTGGAGTTCAATGCTCGAATGGGTGATCCGGAAACGCAGGTCGTGCTCCCGTTGCTCAAGACTGATTTGCTGGATGTGATGGAGGCTGTAATTGAACATCGGCTCGACCAACTTAGGGTAGACTGGCATAATGAAACCGCAGTGTGTGTCGTCATGACGTCGGGGGGCTATCCAGGGGCTTATCAGACCGGCCGTGTGATTCAAGGATTACCATCTACGACCGATGAGAGAACTATGGTGTTTCATGCAGGTACGATACGAACTGGTACTGAGGTGACGACAGCCGGGGGCCGGGTGTTGGGAATTACGGGACGTGGAACGACCTTGGAAGTCGCGCAAGTGGAAGCCTATCGCGTGACGAAGTCAATTGCGTTTGAAGGCGCTCACTATCGGACGGATATTGCGCATCGTGCGTTCTCACGCCACGTATAGCGTAGAAGGAGACGGATGGTTCCTGCCATGGCAACGATCGAGCGCTATAAGGCATCCACCATTCCGGGGCTTGCTGATCGGGCGCATCGTGTGCTCGGAGAGAGCGGGCTGATCGCCCTGCCGACGGAGAGCTTCTATGGACTTGCCGCGGCTCCGTTCGACGAACAGGCACTCGCCAGATTGTGGCGGGTCAAAGGCCGGTCGGAGGGAAAACCGATTCTCGTGCTGATCGGCGACGAGTCTCAGTTGGGGCCGTTCGTTCGACGCATTCCCCATGCAGCACACGTACTCATGCACGCCTTCTGGCCCGGCCCTCTCACCATCGTCTTTCCCGCAGCGGTCGGACTCTCCGATGCGGTGACTGCAGGGACCGGCTCTGTCGGCATCCGTCTCAGCGCCTGGCCGCCGCTGCGTGATCTCTTGCGCGGACTCGGACCTGTAACCGGCACGAGTGCAAATCGTGAAGGTTTGCCGCCGCCCACGACGGCTGAAGAAGTTCTGGAGACCCTTGGTGACGCGCTCGATTTGATCATTGATGCTGGACCGACTCCCGGCGGGCGACCGTCCACCGTCATCGACGTACGGGGTCCGATCCGAATTATCCGCGATGGAGCGATCGAACGAAGCGCCATCGTGGCGCAGTTGGCCGCTCACGGCCTGCATCTCGACACTGATAGTCGGTGAAGTCGATTGGCTCGTTCACACTGAAAGGAGAATGCCGATGACTCGAACAGTGATGGTGCGTAACCTTGTTGCGGTGGCCGCCATAATGCTCGTCTCGGTGGGTCTATCCGGGTGCGATTTTTGGCCCCCGGCACTCCAAACACAAATTGAACAACTTCGCTCTGAGCTCCAGAGTGCAACACTGGAAAAGACTCAGTTACAGAATCAGCTGGCCTCCATTGCGAAGGTGAAAGACGATTTGCAGGCGCAAGTGAATGATCTTTCCAAAGCGAATCAAGATAAGTCGACCATGATTGCCAGTTTGCAAAATGGTCTGACAGCAGCACAGGGGCGATTGGCGAAGTCAGCGAAAGTTGCACCGCCGAAGACCGGCGCAGTCAAGCCGGCCACAAAGGTCGCGCAGAAGACTCCGGTCAAGAAGAAAACATCGGCTAAGGCTACAGTGAAGCGCTAGCGCGGCTGGTCTCCGCAATCTACTTGGCCGTGGAAGGCGAGGGTGTGGGTGTCGGAGTGTTTGAGGCTGTGCTCGACGGGGCGCTCGCCGGCGCAGATGAGGGTGAAGCAGCTGGAGTAGAGGGAGTCGTGGACGTAGTCTGGTCGGACGTGCTTGGCGCCGTTTCTTTCTTCTCCGTAGTCGCGGGTGTGGGTGCGTCACTGCCTGAGGAAGGCTTCATTTTGTCGGAGTAGTCCGTTACATACCATCCGCTGCCTTTGAACATAATGGCCGGCGATGAAATAAGGCGCTGTACGCGTTTCCCGCATTGTGGGCAGGCGGTGATGGGATCGTCTTTCATACTCTGTTTGACTTCAAACCTATCCGCACAGCTTTCACACTGATATTCGTAGATTGGCACGAGTCATTTCCTCCCACTCACAAGCCGATGGCGGTCTTGTCTCACGAAACAAACGAGACGAATCAAATAAACCCAATAACGGTCTTCTTTAGCTAGGTGAGCTGCTTGAACGCCGCATCAAGGCGATCCATCCCACGAACGATCGTCTCCATGCTGGTCGCATACGACAGTCGAATATGCTGGATGCTCCCAAACGGTTCACCGGGAACCACTGCGACCTTGAATTCCTGCAACAGGTAGTTTGCAAGATCTGTCGGAGTGGGAATGATTCCGCTTGGACCTTGTTTTCCGAGCAACCCACTCACGTTCGGAAACGCATAAAATGCTCCGGTGGGCATTCGGCAGGAAACGCCGGGCATCGCATTCAGCCGCTCGGCCATGACGCGCCGTCGCCGATCGAACTCAGTTACCATCTTCATTGTGAATGCATCACCTTCGCGCAAGGCCACGACGGCAGCTTTTTGCGAAATGGAACAGGGGTTGGACGTGCTCTGGCTTTGAATGTTCGCCATGGCGGTCAACAGGTCTTTTGGGCCAGCCGCATAGCCGATCCGCCAGCCGGTCATCGCATAGGCTTTGGATACGCCGTTGATCACGACGGTACGGGCTGCGACCTCCGGTCCTAGCGAGGCAATGCTCGTGTGTGTCGCTCCGTCGTAGAGGATTTTTTCGTAAATCTCATCTGAAATCAGAAGGAGATCCCGACGAAGAGCCAGCTCAGCAAGGCGTTCGAGCGTTGCCCGATCGTAGGTTGCCCCAGTTGGATTGCTGGGGCTATTGATGATAATTGCCTTGGTGCGTGCGGTGATGAGCCGTTCCAATTTGTGGGTGTCTATGGTGTATCCGTCCTCTTCACGGGTCGACAAGAACACCGGCGTGGCGTCGTTCAGCAGGGTTTGGTCGGCATAGGAGACCCAATAGGGAACGGGAATGATGACTTCGTCGCCTGCTTCGAGGAGCGCCTCGGCAAGGTTGTACAGCGAATGTTTGGCGCCACACGAAACCAGCACCTGAGATTTCTCGTACCGGAGCCCTTGCTCTGCTTGCAGCTTGTCGATAATCGCTTGGCGCAGTTCATCGATGCCGGATGAGGGTGTGTATTTTGTAAATCCTGCGCGAATGGCGGCTTCTGCCGCGGCTTTGACCGGTTCCGGTGTATCGAAGTCTGGCTCTCCGGACGAGAAGTCGGCGACATCGATTCCGCGTGCCGTCATCGCTTTCGCCGTTGCGGCCATCGCCAAAGTGGGGGAGGGGGCAATTCGCCCCGCTCGTGCAGCAAGCTTCATGATTTCAAACTCCTGATCCGTTCCTGTAGTTGGCGCGCGACTTCAGGGTGCAGAAACTCCGTCAGTGAGCCCCCGTGTTTCGCCACGTCTTTGATAATAGTGGAGGATAAATACGAATATTCTTCGCTGGGCATCATGAACACGGTTTCAACCCGTTTTGCGATCTTGCGATTCATAAGGGCCATCTGAAACTCATGTTCGAAATCAGAAATCGCGCGCAAGCCGCGGATAATCGCATGGCCGCCGTATTGTTGGACAAAGTCCACGAGCAAGCCGTCGAAGTGGGTCACTTCGACCTGTGTCATCTCGTTCATCACAATCCGGATCATCTCCAGCCGTTCGGTGAGGGTGAAGAGGGGGTGTTTGGATGGATTGGGCGCAACGGCGACGACCACTTTATCAAACACACGTAAGCTTCTGGTGATGATATCAGTGTGTCCGTGGGTAATGGGATCGAACGTTCCCGGATAGATGCCGATCTTCATAATGCAACTGCAGCTGACGTGGTCACACCGTACAAATAGAGTGCCGTATCGCCATACAGGTATCGCCGCACAAGCGCGGCGTGGTTGATCGATACAGGCAGTTCGGTTCGCGAGTCTTGCTCGATCATCATGGCAGCATGCTCCGACAACAGCCCGGGCCTCCAGGCCTTGATCAGGACATCTAACTCATCTGCAGCGGCATACGGCGGATCTGCAAAGAGTACGTCGTAGGGGCCATCCCACCAGTCTTTCCGCTCGAGGAAGGCGGCTGCCTGTCCCACACGTATCTGCGCCCGGTCGAGCAGCTGACAAGTCCGTAGATTTTTCTGTAGCAACTGCACGGCCCTGGGGTCGGACTCGACAAAGGTGACGGCTGACGCTCCGCGGCTCAGTGCTTCAATCCCGACGGCTCCCGTACCTGCATATAAATCTAGAAAGCGCCCGCCTAACACTTGGGTTCCCAGAATTGAAAAAATGGCCCCACGAACCTTGTCGGATGTGGGGCGCAGCGCAGTTCCTTGCGGCCCACTCAAACGGCGACCTCGGTGGGATCCGGCAATAACGCGCATACAATTAGGTAAGAGTCATTTCTGGAGCGCATGACTGTAACACAGCGTTTTTGAAGGGGTCAAGATAAGTGCAGCTGAAACGAGGCGTGGAATGCTGGTGTGGGACCGGCGTAGCGCGAGGAAGATTGGACCGAGAGGAATAGAAGTATTTTGACGACCTTGGAGGCTGGGATTATAATGCCGCCGAATAATCTAGCAGCTTATAAGACGTGAGCGACGAGGCATCAGTGCGGCAATGTCGACCATCCGTGGCGATCGAGAGAGTCGACCAGCATCGAGACGAATCTAACTGTTCTAGGGAGTCGTCACTGTCTGGGGCTTGCGAGCGGCCAAGCTCTTTTGCCGATTGTTTGAAATCGTGCGATCGATGATGGCGCCGCAATTGATGCATTTCCAAGCGTAGAAAATTAAGAAGAAGTCGGAGAACCGCTCGAGCATCATGAGACCTTTGCACTTCGGACATTCCATCGAATCCTCCCAGGGTTGTTGTGCACTGCTGGAGGCGTTCCAAAGCAATTACTGCACCAAATTGTCTCTGTACGTAATTTCAACAGTTTAGGGGATACGTATTTGTTACCAGGGGGCTGTCGAAGGGGTTGTCGCTAGCACAAAAACGTTCAGAGTGTCTTATTTTGTCCAAGGAGCATGAATGGCCGGCATGAAAGGAGGGCACGGTATCGCTCAATGGCCTGAAACAGAGCGGCCGCGCGAACGGTTGCTGGCTCAGGGCCCGCAGATGCTCACCAATGCCCAACTCTTGGCGATCCTTCTCAGAGTCGGTCGTCACGGGTCTTCAGCGGTGCAAGTCGGGATGGATATCCTGGATCGACTCGGGGGTATGGCTGGACTTGCACAATGCGGAATCGAAGAACTCTGCGCAGTTCCAGGTGTAGGGGAAGCCAAAGCAGCTCAACTGAAGGCGGCCATTGAATTAGGGAAGCGCGCTCTTGCCGGTCCGCTGGTCAAGGGAACAAAAATCACATCCAGTCGCGACCTCTTCACCCATTACCATCCGGCCTTGCGCGACCTGCGCCACGAAATCTTCAAAGTTGTGTTACTGGATGCGAAGCATGCCATCATGCGTGACACCACGGTGTCGGAAGGCAGCTTGACGCTCAGCATTGTCCATCCACGCGAAGTGTTCACACTCGCGGTAAAAGAATCCGCGGCGGCGGTGATCTTCCTGCATAACCACCCCAGCGGCGATCCGACGCCAAGCCAGGAAGATCGTGTCCTCACGGCGCGACTGGTATCTGCGGGAGAAGTATTGGGCATTCGGGTCCTAGACCATCTCGTCGTCGGCGATGGACGGTATGTCAGCTTCGCCGATCAAGGCTGGCTGACAGACCATGGTGCCGACGTGTGAACGAAAGGGGAGTCGCAGCGATCTAACCATATCATTGCGGGAGGAGGGTCCCATGAGCGAGCAAGTCAGGGAGTCACTCAGAAATGTGGTCCTGATCTCCAGTGCCGGCGCCGGGAAGACCTCGCTGGCTGAAGCCCTGCTCTTTACCGCCGGCGCTGTTCCCCACCTCGGGTCGATCGCACAAGGCACGACGGCCTCTGACTTTGAGCCGGAAGAACTGCACCGGCGCAGTTCCGTCAGTACCAGTCTCCTTCGTTATTCCTGGAATCACACCATCATTAATCTCGTCGATCCCCCCGGTGCGTTGAACCTACTCGGGGAGCCGATCATGGCATTGCGAGCGGTGGATGCCGTGATCGTGGTCATGGGCGCCTCGTCGGGGATTCGGAGCGAACTCGTCAGAATCTGGTCGCGCATTAAAACACTCGGCTTGCCCTGTCTCCTGTTCCTCAACGAATTGGATAAAGACGGTGTTTCCCTCGATGAGGTTGCCACATTGTGTCAACGTGATCTTGGGATCATGCCATTGCCGATGTCTCTGCCATTCGGCAGGGGCGCCCAGCTTGAAGGGGTACTGGATCTCCTTCAGCAGCGCGTGATCACGTCGCGCACAGAGACCGCCACAGTTCAGCAGTTAGCGATACCTGAGCATGAGCGGACGATGGTCACCGAGGCGCGGAAGCGCGTTCAGGAGGGAGTGGCCGAGCAGGATGATCGATTATTGGAGCAGTATCTCGCCCTGGGTGAGCTGGCGCAGGAGGAGCTGATCGATGGACTTCGTCTTGGCGTCCAGGGTGGTGCGATTGTCCCGCTCTACTGCGGTTCTGCAGTCAAGAATATCGGGATCGTTCCACTCCTCAATGCCATTGTCGATTTCCTGCCGTCACCGATGGAGCGGGCCGCGAGAGCCCCGTTGGAAGGTCTGCATCCTGATACAGGTGAGGCCGTGAAGCGCCGCGCCGTTCCCGAAGATCCATTTTCAGGGATCGTCTTCAAGACCCTGATAGACCCGTTTGTCGGACGACTGTCCTATCTACGGGTTTTGTCCGGGACCCTTCACGCAGACTCGACGGTCTTCAACAGTTCTCGAGGGAGCAAGGAGAAAAGCGGCCATCTCTATACGTTATTGGGAAAAAAACATACAGCTGTGCCTTCGGCCGGAGCGGGGGAGATCGTGGCAATCGGGAAACTGAAAGATACGCAAACCGGCGACACGCTCTCTGATGAACATGCTCCTACCTGTTACCCGAAAACGGTGCTGCCTCGGCCTGTCGTGTCCTTTGCGATTGAGCCGAAGTCCAGCGCCGATATCGAAAAAATCAGTCTCGGGCTGCATAAATTGATCGAAGAGGATCCGACGCTCGAGTTTTCACGGCACGCTGACACGAAGGAAATGGTGTTGAGCGGGATGGGCCAGGTGCATATCGATCTTGCGCTCGAAAAATTGCGCCGCAAGTACGGGGCTGAAGTGGTGGTTCATATGCCGAAGATTCCGTACCGTGAAACCATTCGCGCCGCTGCACAGGCACAAGGAAAATACAAGAAGCAAACCGGCGGGCACGGCCAATACGGTGATTGCTGGCTTGAAATCGCACCTCTGCCGCGCGGTGAGGGATTCAAATTTGAGAACAAGGTCGTCGGCGGCGCCATTCCGCGCAACTTCATTCCGGCGGTAGAGAAGGGAGTGGTCGAAGCCATGCATCACGGCAGCCTGGCGGGGTTTCCTGTCGTCGATTGCCGAGTTGCGGTGTACGACGGGTCGTACCATGCGGTCGATTCATCTGAGATGGCATTCAAGATCGCCGGGTCGATGGGGTTCAAGAAGGCCTTGGAGACGGCCCATGCGGTCTTGTTAGAGCCCATCATGACGGTGGAGGTCGAGGCGCCGGCGGATCACATCGGAGGCGTGATCGGGGACTTGAATGCGCGCCGCGGGCGGATTCTCCACGTCGAGGCGAAAGACCAGACGGAATTGATTACGGCCCTTGTTCCAATGGCCGAGCTGCTCACGTATGCCACGGCGCTGAACTCGTTCACCGCAGGACGTGGCAGTTATGCGATGGAGTTTGCGCGGTACGATGAAGTGCCACGTGAGCTTGTGGTTCGAATTGTTGAGGCCCACAAAGTAGAGACGCATGCGGCGGCGCATTAGCCCGTGGTGCGCGACTCGCGAGACATGCGCAAAAGGCGCAATGTGCTCTCGAAGGTCTGCTCCGCCTACATGATTGTTCCGCAGCCTGTTAGGGGTCGGTTGATTTGAGCACCACATAGAATGCGCGGCTTTCTCTCACGACGCGAAGTAAAATGGATTCGCCTTGCCGGATCCTGGAGACTGCGCTGTTGAATTCTCCGACCGACCCGACATCAACACGGTTCACTTCCTTGATGAGATCGCCTTCGTGAAGGCCTTCCAATTGGGCGAGGCTTCCGGCCTCCACTTTGCTGATGAGCACGCCCCGGCTTTCCTGCAACTTAAATTTGTCAGCGAGGCTCGGTGTGAGATCTTGCACATCGAGGCCGAGCGTGACGTCAGCGCGTGCCTGAGGGGGAAGCGACGTGATGACGGCGTGGTCTCGGCGTTCAACGAGAGCGACGTCCAACACGAAGCGTTGCTGATCGCGGACAATCTCAACTTTTGCCGTTGAGCCCGGGGGCAATCCCGCCACGACGCGCGAGAGCCGGTTTGGTGTGTCGATCACAATGCCGTCAATACGGGTCACGATGTCGCCGGGTTTGATGCCGGCTGCTGCAGCCGGGTTCTTTTCGAAGACCTCGTTGACCAGTACCCCTTCGCCTTCGTGAACCCCGAACTTGCGTGCCAATTCCGCCGTGAGCGGTTGGATGCCGACGCCCAGCCAGCCTCGTGTCACCCGCCCCTGCGTCAGTAATTGCTGAATCACTTGCTTGGCCATGTTGGAGGGAATCGCGAAGCCGATTCCTTGGGCGAAGTTAATGATGGCGGTATTAATGCCGATGATCTCGCCGCGCAGATTGAAGAGCGGGCCGCCCGAGTTACCGGGATTGATTGACGCGTCCGTTTGAATGAAATTTTCGTAGCGTGAGAGATTGATATTTTCCCGGCCGATCCCGCTGACTACGCCGAGCGTAACTGTCCGATCGAGTCCGAACGGATTTCCCACGGCGAGCACCCATTGCCCGACGCGCACGCCTGACGAATCTCCGAATCGCGCACTAGGCAGGGAATGATCGGCGGTGACCTTGAGGAGGGCTAAGTCGGTATCCTGATCCCTGCCGACAACCTTCGCAATCAGCTTGGACTTATCGGAAAAGCGGACCTCGATTTCCGTTGCGTCGCCGATGACGTGGTTGTTCGTGACGATGTGCCCATCAGGATCAATGATGACACCGGATCCTGATCCTGAGGCATTGGGGGTTCGTTCTTGAGGCAGATCACGCCCTCGTCCTAGTGCGGAGAGGGGAATGAGGTTCACCACAGAGGGTTTTGCCGATTCGGCTAAATCGGTGATGACTGTTTGCATCTCTTCCAGTGCGCGGAGCCCCGGCGAGTCGCCTGATTTTGGTATGGTGGGCTCAGCTGCAGCGAACGTGCCGAACAGAACTGCGAACACGAGGCTGATGAAGATTTGTGGTATGCGAGTCATCTTGTAACCCCTCGCAGTATTGTACATATATTCGCGCGGGACTTGCGAGAAAAGCGGGACGGGCGATAGGGATAATAGTTTGAGGTCCGAAATTCGAGATGTTCGGAACGTCAAACCCGGAGCTTCGAACTTCGAGTCGCGCTTGTCGCGCAGGTCTCGCTGATGACTTACGCCGACTTCGTGTTCCGATCTTGAGTGATCTCAGCGGCTACCTGGGCGAGTTCGGCCTGCAGTCCGATCATGATCAAGACATCGCCGACGCGGAGTACCAGGGCATCATCGGGCGGCACGAGAAATGGTCCACGCAAGACCGTGACGAGACGAACTGAGGTAGGGAGCGCCGCCTCAGTGAGTGTCCGGCCAGCGAACGGTGATCCCTTGACGACAGGGAACCGTTCGATGGCCGCCGCGCGAAGGCTCAGGTCCTGTTGCAGGGTCAGGAGATCGTGGTGAATCGTTTCCAGCTTGAGATCGCGGATTTGGCTGTCGACGCTGAGGAGGGTTTGTTTCAGATGCTGAATGTGATCGCCGGCCTGCCCGAGGAAACTTTCCAATTGATCGGGTTGCGGAGTTGACTCATGACTGAACGGTGGGCGCTTTGCACAGAGGGTGGCAAGTTGACGTCCGAGGTCGCCGTGACCCTGTTCGATCTGGCTCAGTAAGCTCGATGCGTGACTGTGTAAACGAAGCACCTGGACTTTACGGTTGGCACGTTCGGCAAGCGCAAGGACAGTTTCATAGATTGCGCTGCCGGTGATCGAGAGTTCCTGCTGTATACGACCGAGCAGTTCAAGCGACATAGATGAAAAATCTATTACGTCTGATAAGAATAATTATGTTAACTCGTAACCCTATCTCGCTG
>DATENE010000034.1:0-21189 GCA_035275205.1 Nitrospiraceae bacterium | reverse complement strand
AACTCTTCCGGCGACTCCAAGAAGAATGTCAGTGAGTTTCTGTCTGCCTTTCCGGTGAAAGTCACGTACACCTACCTGCTGGATCCGAACCTGGTGACGGACAAATTGTACGGGGGAGGGAAGTTTATTCCCAACGTATATGTCATCGATCAACAGGGTGTGATTCGGTGGCAGCGAGTCGGTGATATGGATCTGGCCGGCGAACAGGTGATTGTCGCGGAAGTCGAAAAGTTGTTGGCGGGCGGAAATAAAATGTAAGAGCGGCGGCGGTCGGGCCGTCTCCCTGCTCACAGACCCCTCGCCTCAGAGGGTGATCGGTCGATGCGCGCAATAGGAGACAACCCGACCACCACCGCGAAGAGAATCGTCGCCTGGGAAAGAGGAAGGTGGAGCGTATGAATGAGATGGAAGAGGGGAAGCAGAAGTTTTTGGAAGTGGTGAAGGGGGCTGATGCCGCTGTGCAGGTGGTTATGCCTGTGACACCGTCTAATAGCATGTTTCTGATTTCCCTCACGAAGGGGCTGAATCGAAAGTTCATTACGGTCTCAGAAGACGACATCCTCGATCTGCCTAACGAAGCCGGTATTCTGGCGAAGGTGACAAAAACGGTGAAAGACGCCATTGCCACTCTCTGAGACAGCGCGATGAGCGGGATAGGCGCGAAAGGTGCGAAAAGCGAACAGATACAAGACGAAAAGAATGTTCCGACGAGTCTCGCATCTCTCGCAAGTCCCGCACGTCGCGCGGTGATATCATGAAAAACCTGCTTCCTGGCATCTGGCAATGGTCCTGGTTCTCCGAGGAGAAGCAGCTCGATTTCAACGGGCTCTTTCTGACGGTCGGGGAACACAAGATTCTCGTCGATCCTCCGCCAATGACAGGCGAAGCGAGTTCGATGATCCTCCGCAACGGACCCGTCGATTACATCATCGTGACGAATCGCGACCATGCGCGCGAAGCGGTGAAATACCAAGGCGAGTTTCGCTGCCAGTTGCACGTGCCGGAGGCCGATGCGCCGCAGATGGATCTCACGCCGACCAAAACGTTCAAAGATGGGGAGTTGCTCACGGGCGGGATTTGGGCGATTCAGTTGAAAGACCAGAAGTCTCCCGGTGAATCGGCTTTGTTCATTCAGCAGGGGAAGGGTGTGCTGATCGTCGGCGACGCGTTGATCGGGAAGCCGCCCGGCTCGGTCAGTCTGCTGCCTGCCGAAAAGTATGCCAATGCAGGGAAAGCCCGAGAGGGGCTGCGTCGTCTTCTCAAGTACAATTTCGACAGTCTGTTGGTCGGCGACGGGGCTTCGATCCTCACCGGCGCGAAGCAGACGGTTGAACGGGTGCTCCAACCATCGTCATGACACTACGTAACGGACTGTCCGAAGAACTCAACCGTCAGGGAAACGAGCATTTTTCGCGCGGGCTCTATAGCGATGCCTATACCTGCTATGCGAAGGCATTGGAATGTGACCGGCTGACCGGTGATCAACGAGCGTTGGCCGCCACGCTGGGAAATCTTGGGAACATTTGTGCGGTCAGTGGGCGTCGGGAATCGGCACAGACTTACTATCAAGAGGTGTTGGAGCTCCAGAAGATCCTTGGTGATGAGAAGGGTATCGGGACGACGTTGGGCAATTTGGGTAATCTCAGAGCCGATGCAGGCGAATGGGATCGCGCCAAGGCGTACTATCTCGAAGCGCTGGATCTGATGTGCAAGACGCAGGATGATGCCGGCAAGGCGGTGCTATTTTCGGATCTTGGTCTGGTCGCACGGGAGACGAAAGCGTACGAACAGGCAATTGGATACTATGAACAGTCGCTGGTTCTGATGAGGCGATTAGGAAATGAGGGTGGGGTGGCCGATGCCTGGCGCATGATCGGCCGGACGTTTTTGCTTCAGCAGCGCTATGACGATGCCACTGCCTGTTTCCAAACCAGCCAGTCCATTGCCGAGCGAGCGCATGATGAGCTGAGGACAGGCGGCGCTCGTTATGCCCTGGTCCAATGTTATGAAGAGACCGGTAAGTTGCGTGAAGCGGCGGACCTCCTTGAACTGGTGGTGCATATGGATCGCAAATATCAGCTGCCGAAACTTGATGAGAATATACAACGTTTGGCGGCTCTGCGTGCCAGACTCGCAAGGCAGGATGGTGAGCCGCTCAATTGAAAGAGGGACGTATGAGTGATGAAGACTTGCCTGCGTGGACCGCTCTCAAAACCGCTCTGACCCCGGCTTTTCCACAACTACTCGAATTGGAGCCCGGCGGCCCATTGACGATGGATCTTGGCTCCGATGGATGGATGTTGGAACTCACGCCTGACGGACAGTTGTTCTGCCAGTATGGTGTAGCGATCGAAGATGTGATGACCCTGCTGTCCGATGGGACACCGGAAGATCTGGGTACCGACGAGATTGCAAAGCAGGCCAAGTATTTTATCCAACCGGCCGTCTCAAAGTATCGTGCGCTGCTGTTGAAATCCGGATTTTCCGAACAGACCGAGATCAACGATGCGTATGTGGCCGTGCGCTTCGAGCGAGCGGTGGACGCGGCGAATCCTCCGGCCGTGCAGGACTTGATGCGCTGGTGCGTGCGGACAATCGGTGTAGCTCGGTGAACAGGCGGATCGCAACCTTCGATGACTTTCGCGATGCGATTACGACATACCGGTTGCCGAGGGTCTTGATTGCCGCTATTGAGTTGGACCTCTTTACGGGAGTCGGGACTGACACATGGACGATTCCTGATCTGGCTCGTGAGATGAAGCTGAGTGAGCGAGGGTTGGCCATTCTCTGCCGGAATCTCGCGATGGTCGGTTTGCTGAAGAAACAGGGTGAGACCTACAGGAACAGCAGGTTGGCCGCCACAGCGTTGAACGCACACCATCCGGCCTATCGGGGGGATTATCTCCGGCTGATTATAAGCCATTGGGCTGATTGGGGACGGCTTCCGGAATCGATGAAAAGTGGATTGCCGCTCGATCACGACGAGCCGGATGAGCCGGACCATCGTCGTCGGTTCACATGGGCCATGCATCACCGAACCTTGGAGACGGCTCCGAAGATTGCGGCGCAGATCGACCTGCGCGGTGTGCGGGCGTTGCTCGATCTTGGAGGCGGCCCCGGCACCTATGCCATGGCTTTCCTCGCAAAAAATTCCGGGCTTCGAGCCACGGTGTGTGACCGTCCTGCAGCCCTCGATGTCGCGAAGGAGATTGCGTCGACTCATAAGGCTGGTGCGCGACTCTCCTATCTGCCGTTGGACATGATGACGGAGGACATCCCCGGCGGCTACGATGCGATCTGGTATTCGAACGTGCTCCACATCTATTCGCCGCAAGAGAATCAGGCGGTATTTCGGCGTGCGGCGGCGGCATTGAATCCTGGAGGCCGACTACTGATTCAAGACGCGTTTCTTCACGACCGGGATGGCTTGTTTCCCGAAGAGGCGAGTCTCTTCGCAGTCTCGATGCTATTGTTCACCGAGAGAGGGAATACCTATGGGGCAGCCGATACAAAAGGCTGGCTGACGGATGCCGGATTCGAACGGATCAAGGTCTTGCGGATGAAGAAGGGGACGGAGGACTGGGAGGGCGGGATACTGGATGCCCGGCTTCCTGGAACGAATGAAAAAACGCGTGCCCGCCGAACAGGATCAATAAGAAGTTCACGATCGCGCTCGTCGCACTGAAGAGGAACAGGGCGCCGATTTCATCTTGTCCGCCAAGGATGCTCGTGACTGTGGCAAGGTCCAAGGCCAATCCCACCGTTCCATACATGACGCAAACCATGGCGGTCCAACTCCATCCGATCCGAACGAGCCCCGCGAGCACAATAGGAAATGCGAGGAGATAGAGCATCCATCCGACTCGGACGGCCTCCGTCGAAGCCGGTATGAGCCGGACGGTATTGGCTCCTATAAGGCAGAGGCCCGCGAGCAGACCGATAAGTGTCCAGGTGTGTCGCATGTAGGGGATGATAGCTTCTGTCTGCCATGCACAGCAACAGGTCTATCAGGATGCTTAAAAAGTCCGCCAGCATCACAGGCTGTGGCGCGCGAAACGCGAGACATGCGAGAAAGGCGCGACGTGAACGAATTGGATCTCTATCTTTTTCCGCCCCGCTCGCCTGTCCCGCGACCGAGTCTTTTCGCAGCCTGATAGAATGCTGATAGCGGGGAATGGGAGATCGCGAGGAATTACGACGATGGCACGTCCGTCCGAGGGAACGTCTCAGGCCTGTCTTCTCGTCTACGACGGTCAATGCCGTCTCTGTGTCACTGCTAAGAAGGGTCTTGAGCGACTGGAGACTCATGCGGATGCCACCCCAGTACGGATGGTTCCCTATCAGAGCGAAGAGGCCAAACAAGCTTTGGGGGAGAGCTACCAGCCAGGCCGTCCCAACGCCGCATTCCTGGTCCGTCCTAACGGCCAGATCGCCCGCGGGCTCGATGCATTTTTGGCCCTACTGCCAGGCCTTAAAGGTGGGCGGGTCCTCTCAGTTTTCTTGAGCGTTCCACTGGTTAAACCCTTTGGTTATCTACTGTATTGGTTTGTGGCTCGGTATCGCTATGCCGTGTTCGGCAAGGTCCCGCTAGAGGGGTCTTACGAGAGTTCGAGTACGCCGAGTCGACAAATCGTTCACAAATAAGGTTTTTCCCCACCGCAGTACGAGTTTTGATTTTCCCCATAACTTAAATTTTTGACCTCGAACCCTCGGCCGTCTGGCCCTTCCCACTATCCAGCCTGGTTAGCGTACTCTGGATCAGTACCCCCTCTTTCGAAGGGTTTTCTCCCCACAGTGGGGAATTTACGCCGTCGGCCGTCAATGCGAGACTCCAACCAAGCGAGGGGGGACCGCACATGACGATCATCCAGCGGCTGTTGCAGGCGATAGGCGAAGTGAGGGAGCGGTTCAGGCCGAGCAGGCTTGAGTTGGCGCCGGTATATCATGAACGACGGATCGGAGAGGGATTCTACGCCGCGTTAATCGCCTGTGCCATGATCGGTCCTGGCCTTCCGCTGACAGCGTGGACTGCAGATCTGTCGTCTCTCTCGCCGGTGAGTCCTCGGACGGTTGTGGCGGCTGGTGTTGGGTATGAGAATGCTGAAACATCGACGATTACTGTGAAAACCTACGATGCCGAGAATGGCGCGATCCTCTCCGATGAAACCTATGAGCTGAATGTGAGAGAAGACGTAGCGTCGGCGGACGATCAACCGCGTGAGCGGATTTTTGCGGGCGGAGTCGGTCCAGGAACCGACGGACTTTCAGCGTTTACGCTCCGTGTCTACGACGCAGCCACAGGCCGGTTTCTGTGGGAGGGCCTCCTGAATCTCAATGCCGGCGATGAAGAGCCCGGTTCCACCCACCGAGTCGTAGCCCATCTTGTTGCGCCACAGGCAAAGGTGACTCAGGTCCACAGCCGGAGCGCCATCGATGGTCAACCCCAGTTTTCCCTTCGCGCCGTCGATGCGACAACCGGACAGCTTATGTGGACCGACCATTTCTCAGCTGAGACCGGCAGGCTTGCCCGTCCAGAACGAGTCGGCAGAGCCGCCGTTGGCCAGACAGAGGGGTTGGTGGCACCATCTCAGCAGATCGAATTTCGCATCCGAATGACGGATGATCAGGGCCGGAATATATTGTGGGAAGACACGATTGAGCCGACCGTAGATGAGACAGACGTCATAGCCGGGCACAATGATGCGGCTGAGATCCTACCGGCCTGGCGTGGCGCGGATTCCGAGGAAATGAAACAGGAAGCGATTTGAATAGAAGTAAGAGAGTTTGACCTACCGGCAGCAAGACTACTGCAAGTTAGCTTTTCTTTTCGTGCCCCTGTAACTGATCCACCCACCTGGACTGGAACTGTTCGTACGATATCGAGAGTTGCGATTGCATGGCGGCAGAGACCGTCTGCCTTGCTTTGAGGTGTGTGAGAAGTTCTCGCACACGAGGCATGCCGAAGCGGTCGATCAGATAGTGCACGGCGGAGTTCGCTTCCAGGTAGGCCACAGTTGCGGCATCGCTGGATAGTCCTCCCCATCCCCCCTCCAAGGCCGACAACGGGATCAAGGTAAACTCCTGCTTCATAATTTGATCGAGATCCGACCAGTGGTCCCCGGACAACTCCATGGCTAAACCTTCATTGAGCCAGGTTGGGATGGCGCTGCCCGCTGGGCCGAGTTGGTCGTGCAGAAGGGCGTGTACGAATTCGTGTCGCAGCACGCGTGTGAGCCAGGCATGATCTACCAAGGCTTCTTGCGCAGGAACCTGGATGCGCCCGAGCACGGGATCGAAGAGCCCATCAGCCCACATCGGGCTGCCGGTCGCGCTTTGAAACTTGGACTTGGTATGCAGGACGACGACGATGGTCTTCGATGGAAAGTGCCCAAACTTTTGGCCGATCTCTCGATAAGCCTCTTCAAGAATCTCCAATACAGCGGCCCAGGTCGCTTGATCGGTTTCCCCATCGAATTTTGCGGTAAAGTGCGCGCTGCCTCGGCTGGTAAGTTGCGCTTCGCTTTTTTCTGTTCCGCGGATTTTGGCCGTGACGGTTCGCAGATAGGATTGCACCACCGGGTCTTTGCCTGTGAGGGCAGTGGCTTGATCGAGATGGCGAGCCGCTTCGCCGAGCTGATCCTGCTCTTGAAAGAGATCAGCCAGCGCCAGGTGGGGGAAGGGCTCGTTTGGAGCCAGGGCAACCAGCTGCTCCAGAAAGTCCTGCGTCATAGCCGGGTCGCGTAATTCCCAGTAGGCATGGGCAAGGTTCAGTTGGACGACGGGATTTTTGGCATCCAGCGCCGCCGCCTTCCTGAAAGCCTTGATTGACACTGCAGTCCCGCCGTGTTTTTCCTGTTGAATGCCCAGATTGTTCCAGAGGATGGAGACATAGGGGCGCGTGGTGTTGTCGTTTGTGATACTTGCCGGTAGATCGGTCAGTTTCGTTTCCGCGATTTTGATATTGCCTTTCTCGATTTCGTCGCGGATCATCTCCAGCACATCGTGATGGGTTGTCTTCGGGACGACGCTGGGATCAATCAGGCGAGTCTGTGTAGACTCAGGTTCCACGTGACGTGGTTTTGGCGGTAAGGCTTGTGAGTCTTCCACGACGGCAGCGGGCTGATCAGGTGGTGGAGTAGGTAGATAAGTCGGTTTTAACCAGGACTGATAGACGACGAACAGCCCGATGAGGCAGGCGGCAGGAAACAAGATGTGAAAAATGTTGCGACGATACATACAGGCCCTATTCGGGTGAAATTCAATGTATCACTCCGGGCAGGCTCGACAAAGGATTGTCAGTAAACTGACAAGGCTCGTTGAGGAGGGGGCGAGGCTATGATACGATCTGCCGCTGTGATACGGCGCTCTTCCGAGCCCAACCCCTCCGAACAGTTTCAGCAATGGCTGGATCGTGTCGCGCGTCCGATCGAATTCGCGACACGCGATGCATTCGCCCATCTGCCCACCGTCAAGAATCTGAATCGGTTTGTCTCCTCACAGGTGATGCAAGCCCTATCCGATCGTGTCTATCCACGAACGATTGAAGCGGCGTTACTCCAGCTGCGTGAGCTGTTTCTTGAAGACCAACAGCGTCTATCGGCGGAGGATCAACAGCGTCGGTTACAGGAAGCCGCGACCATTCTGGAGGTCTTGCGCAAGGCAGCCGGTGATCCGGCCAGGGCTTGGCACGAACCGGAGCCTGTCGTGGTGCGTGAACCTGTATTGCCTACCACCCCACCGAAGCCTTGGTGGGCACAGCCCATCCGTTTCGCAAAGGGGGTTGGCCCGAAACGAACATCGTTTCTCCAACGATTCGGGATCGAGACGGTTGAGGATGCCCTTTGGACTCTGCCTTGGCGCTATGAAGATCGTTCGGTCATGACCCCGATCGGGCAACTCGTGCCGGGTGTGCAGGCCTCAATCTGCGGCACAATCGTCCGAAGCGAGGCAAAGCGCGCCCGCAGTCGCCGCCTCGCTATTCTCGACATTGTGGTGGAAGATTCAACCGGGCGCCTCCAGGCGGTGTTCTTTAACCAGCCGTTTCTTGAATCACTCTTCACTGTCGGAACGAGCGTGATGCTGACCGGGCGGGTGGTGGCTGGCGCGCAAGGGTGGGTGGCGATGAAGATGGAGGTTGCGCAGTACGAGGTGGTGGGCGCAGAGTCCGAAGCACCGCTGCACGTGGGGCGTATCGTTCCGGTGTACCACGAAACCAAGGGGTGGACCTCCCGGCAGATGCGTGTGCTCTTGAAAGGCTTGTTGGATGAGCATGCTGCTGAGGCGCAGGAAGTGTTACCGGTTCCGCTTCGCGCCCGCTATCGATTGCCCCCCTTTCAACAAGCCATTCAGGATGTGCATTTCCCTCAGCCAGGGACGGATGAGAAACAGCTCGATCGAGGCCTCACGCCGGCGCGCCGCCGTTTGGCGTTCGAAGAGCTGTTCGTGCTCCAACTTGCTTTGGCCTCACGGCAACGAGTCATGAAGGAAGAGGTGAAGCACGTGTCGTTTAATCCGAAGACGCCGCTCCTCGGTAAGCTGGATCGGGCGCTGTCCTTTCGATTGACCGCGGCGCAAGAGCGGGTGATTCGCGAGATTCTATCGGATATGACATCGCGTAAACCAATGAACCGCCTGGTGCAGGGCGATGTCGGGTGCGGCAAAACCATCGTGGCGGCACAGGCGATGGTGCTGGCCTGCGGATCGGGCTACCAGGCGGCGCTGATGGCGCCGACGGAAATCCTTGCCGAGCAACACTATCGGACGATGAAGAGGCTCTTGGAACCACTCGGGCTTTCCGTGGTGCTCGTGAGTGGTGGTGGCCGTGCAACAGCCCGTAAAGCCGTCCGCGCACAAGTGGCGTCCGGGGCCGCGCAGGTCGTGATCGGGACCCATGCAGTCATCCAGCAAGGCGTCATTTTCGCGAAGCTCGGACTGGCCGTGGTGGATGAGCAACATCGATTCGGCGTCCTCCAACGGAAGACGCTCATCGAAAAAGGGTACAAGCCTGATGTGCTGGTGTTGACCGCGACACCAATTCCACGCACGTTGGCTATGACGGTGTATGGGGATCTGGACGTGTCGGTGATCGACCAGATGCCCCCGGGGCGAAAGCCGGTGCGCACGTTTCTCTTGAGCGACAGCCAGCGAGGGCGGGCCTATCAGATTCTACGAGACGAATTGCGGAGCGGCCGGCAGGCCTACGTGGTGTACCCTCTCGTCGAGGAATCGGAGAAGACGGATCTACAAGCGGCCCTCCAAGGCGCTGAGCAGCTGCAAGCAGATGAGTTGGCCGGGTTTCGCGTCGGGCTCGTGCATGGCCGGATGAAGTCGGAGGAGAAAGAACAGGTTATGGAGGCGTATAAGAAGGGGGAGATCCAAGTCCTGGTCTCGACGACCGTGGTGGAGGTCGGGGTTGATGTACCCAATGCCACGGTCATGATGATTGAGCATGCCGAGCGGTTCGGGTTGGCGCAGTTGCACCAATTACGTGGACGCGTCGGGCGAAGCGAACGTCAGTCCTATTGTCTGCTGATGGCTTCAGGCGGCGTGCTGTTTCGATCGGCGAAGCCCAAGGCGGCCGGCGAACCGCCATCGGCGGCTCGGGAGCGGCTGGACGCACTCGTACGATCGACCGATGGGTTTGTGATTGCCGAGGAAGATCTCCGTATTCGCGGACCTGGCGAGTTTTTCGGGTTCCGGCAGTGGGGCATGCCGGAGTTTCGCGCCGCGAATCTGGTGCGGGATGCGGATATACTTCAGCAGGCGCGACAGGAGGCGTTTGCATTGTTGAAACAGGACCCGCAGCTCAAGGCTCCGATGCACCGCGCCTTGCGAGAGACGATGTTGCGACGGTGGGAAGCGAAGTTGGATTTGGGGTCGGTGAGTTGAGCGGGGGATGCGTGGACCATGTGCCTCCCTGCTTCTCAGAGCGACCGACTTCCGGAGTCGACCGGATGGAACCTTCGGAAATTCCCTCGCAGACTCGGCCAGTTTCCGCTTTCCTTTCCGGTCAACTCTCAGTGGGTTCCCGCTCTTTCAGCAAGGGAGCCGCACGGTCCTCGCATTCCCCGCCGGATGGAGTGAAGTAAAGGCAGAGGAAGGAGAAGATGGGACTCTTTCAACGTTTGAAACATGATTTGAAGACGGGGTTGGTGACGTTGCGTCTTGGCACGGCGCAGGCGGCGAACCGTGCCTTGGAAGAAACGGAACTGCTGCGGGTCCGACTCGAAATCCGCAAGCTCGACCAGCAATTGGAAGAACACTATCGCGACGTTGGGGAACGGGCCGTCAGTCTGCGCGAGGCCGGAGAACCGGCCGAACGAATCCTGTACGATACGGAAATCACCCGTCTTGTAAAAGAAATTCAGCAGCTCAAGGATGATCGAGAAAAACTTGAGTTGGACATGGCCGAGATTCGAGAGCACGAATGACGCCGGACCGAACGCAGCCGTTGCGTCTTGCCGGCGTCGATATCGGGACGCTCACCTGCCGACTTCTCATCGCAGATGTACCAACCGACGGGCGGTTGACCGAATTGCGGTCGGAGCGGCGGATTCTTCGGCTAGGCGAAGGAGTCGATCAGACCAAGCAGCTAAGTGTGGCGGCGATGGATCGAGTGATTCAGTGCCTCAAGGAGTGGAGGGAGCTTGTTGATGCCGTTCATGTCGATGCTATGGTGGTCGTTGCGACCAGCGCTGTGCGTGACGCAACGAACCGTGACGAGTTTCTCAATCGCGTGAAACTCGAGGCGGGGTTCGAGATCGAATTGATCTCCGGAGAAGAAGAGGCCAGGCGGACATTGTTAGGTATTCGCTCCGGCCTACCTTATAGCGTGACGGACGTGCTAGCCCTAGATATTGGCGGTGGCAGCATCGAGTTCATTCTAGATCGGCCAGGTCAGCCGCCAATCGTCAGATCGATCGATATCGGCGTCGTGCGTCTCTGCGAGAGAACCCTACACCACGACCCGCCGACCGACGACGAAGTACACCAAGCACGCGAGTGGGTCGCGAGAGAAACCACTGCAGCCGTTGCCGACATGGGTAATTTTCAGGCGGCCACCTTCGTCGGCACGGCGGGAACTATCACCAGCCTAGCCGCTATGGCCCAGAAACTTACTACCTACGAACCGGCCAGGATCCACAACTATCGCTTGCAGCTCACCACAATTCAAGAACTCGAACAGACACTCTTGAGCCGCAAGAAAGCCGACCGTACCGGCCTGCCTGGCCTAGAAAAAGGCCGTGAAGAAGTCATCGCCGCTGGAGCCATCATCATCCGGACGATCATGGAGACGTTGGGAGTGTCGGCGGTGCTGGTCAGCGATCTAGGGTTGCGGGAAGGAGTGGTGATCGATCAGGTGACGCGGACACGATCATTGAAACAAAGGAGTTGAGAGTGTGTGTTTGAGAGGGAGCATATGTAGGAACCGTGCGGTTGTGCTTTTTATGCGCGAGGTATATGGTTTTCCCAGCTATCAGACAATATGAGGACAGGGGGGCATCGTTTCTTCTACCGAACCAGGAGGTCGTGTATGAGAAAGGTCCTTGCTCTCGTCGTGGTGCTCGGGCTCGATATTGACCCGACGATGGCTGCGGCACTCTTCGATGAGCGCGCCAAGAAATTCACCGCTGGGTACGAATTCCTGAAACAACAAAAGTACCAGGAAGCACGCACGGCCTTTGAAGCCGGCCTCCAACAATACCCTGCCAATGCCTTGGCGCACTTCTATCTCGGCGATGCCTGCCAGGGATTAAAAGCCTGGGCCTGCGCGGAATCACATTACGAGACCTCGCTGCAGCTTGATGCGAAATCTTCGGTGGCCGGTTTGGCCAAGCAACGGGGGCGCAAGGCCAAAGTGTGGCGCTTGCTGGACGAAGGGAAGCAGGCCATCAACCAGCCAAATGCCCTACCCGAGCAGGTTGCCCAGGCCAAGGACACCCTGGAGATTGCGCACAAGCTGGGTCTCGACGACGAACAAAGAGCTGTCTACCAACAGTTGCACGAGAAAATTCAGCAGAGGCAGAAAGTGAATCACATCAACCCGCCGTTGGCCAAGCAGGACGAACGGTCGATGGTGCTGGTGCCGGCGGGAGAGTTTCTGATGGGGAGTTTGAGGGGAGACTTAGACGAACAACCGATGCGTCGAGTCTATCTGGATGCCTATTTCTTTGATAAAGACCACCTGACAGTGGGGCAATATGCGAAGTTCTTGGAAGCCACGTCTCATAACGTACCGCCGGAATGGAATATCATGAGCCGCGCGATGCACAAGAACCGTCCCGTCGTGAATGTGGATTGGGCGGATGCGGCTGCGTACTGCGCATGGGCCGGCAAGCGCCAGCCCACCGAGGCGGAGTGGGAGAAGGCAGCGCGGGGGACGGATGGCCGGACCTATCCTTGGGGGAATGAGCCACCGTCGAAGTTTCATGGGAACATGAAGAAAGAGCTATGGAACAACCACATGGGCTTAACACCGGTGGGGATGTATGAAGATGGCAAGAGCCCCTATGGCATCAATGATATGGCTGGGAATGTCTGGGAGTGGGTCAGCGACTGGTATGACCCGAACTATTACAGCACCGCCACGCTGCGGAACCCGACAGGACCGCCAACGGGCAGTCACAAAGTAGTCCGTGGCGGCTCCTGGGGTAGCGGTCCTGAGGGGCTGCGCTCCGCGGAACGAGAGACCCGTTTGCCGTCTTTCCAGGGTTTCGGTACCGGGTTCCGGTGCGCGAAGACTCCGTAGTGCGTGGATGCTGGGTCTCGGATTTCTCTTTTCAGCAGGGTGGCCAGATTGTACTTACTGTGTGCGTCGACTAGTTGTAGCAAAGAAGCAATCAGCTCTCAGCCATCAGCTTTGAATGGTCAGCCCTGAATCTGTGCTGACAGCTTCTCATTCACCGCTGCGAATACCACCGATAGCCCTTGTTCTCCGAGAAACTGGCTTTAGGGGCTCCACCGGGCTTCTCCAATAGCAAGACTTTGAAATCGATGAGGCCGAACCAGGCAGGATCTGTCACGTCGTGATAGTGGCAGCCGTGGAGTTTCGGGAGTATGTCGCCTAGGGCCTGCTGTAACTCCTTTTCCGAGTAAGCGCGCACGATGAACGGCTTGTTCATGGCCTGGCAAAATCGCTGAATGGTATAGGTCGCGCCGGTACAGAGCACTTTGCTGTCCGGTTTGATGGCGAGGAACTGGGGCAGCGGGAGATAGCGCTCCTGAAAGCCCAGCCAGCGGGCCGCCTGGCGCAGGTGACTGTATTGGACCTCGTACTCCGTGTGGCCTGGCAACTTGACTGGCGCAGGCCAGCCTTCTTCGATTCCGAATTCAGTGAGGAATGCTCTGCCTCCCGGCTTCAACACCCGCCACAGTTCTGCCAGGAATCGAAAGGGGCCGAGGTTGAAGATCACGTCCTTGGGCAGGTCCGTGCCCAGCGGCAGCCGCACGCGCCTGATCCAATCCAGGGCTTCCTGATGCTGTGTCGTGTCGCCCTTCCCATCGAGAAGTTCTTTCCTGGTCAATTTTACCGGCGTCATGTCGGCCATGTTTTCATTATCGATGACGAGATCGACGGAGCTGTCTTTAAAGGGGAGCCATTCGCCGTTGGCGCGGGTGCCGATGCCGCCCCAGCCTCCGGCCTTGGCGCGGGTGACTTGCAGTGTGAGGAAGGGCTGTGTGATATCGAGGGAGATATATCGAATGGTTTGCTTTTCAAAGGGCAAGAGTTCCTTGCCCAACTCACGGGCGAGGTATCCGAGTCCGCCTCCCACTTCCACGATGACGCGGGGTTTTGGCGTGAACCAGCCCAGCTTCCTCAATTGCCGCATGAGCAGCCGGCCATAGGTCAAGCCGTTGAGCGTGTCGTTCGGTTCCCGGAAGAGATGTGAGACGGTGGTTTCGATCAGGTCGAAGTGGCCGTCGTCTTCGCCGCCGTCGGTCAGCTCGTGGTGATGAAAGTCTTCAAGATGTTCTTCTCCTTCGAACCCGTCCTGTCCTGACCAGCCTTCCCGGATTTGCTGGAGGAGCAGATCCCATTTGGCCTTGTGGCGGTGGCCTCCAGGGGGCTCTGTGCCGTAGTAACAGAGGGAGTATGTGGGTAGAGCCCAATGTTCCAAGTGCCATTGTCCCGGCTGTCCGTCGGGTCCGCAAATCCGTGTCCCGTATTTTTCCACCAGCGTACCCACTGCCGTGTGGCCGTTCATTGCCTGTAGCATCTCCAGGCCGGTGCGATTCAGTCGTATGATCGGCAGGTTGTCGTCGAGGGGGGCGAACCACCACTCATCGTCGGTGTGTTGATACGCGACGAGATCGGGGATATGCCATGCCAGGAGCGCGCGCGTCTCTCCTGTCAGTGCGAGCGGTTCATGGACAACGACGGCTGGTTTCATGGTGGGCACACAATGTTGAGCGCCGCAGCCTACACGACGGGCCGTGATTCTCGCAAGACCTCAAGAAGCGTGAAACGTTTCTCGTGAAGCGTCGTTCGCGAATGACGAGGGACGAGATACGAACGACGAGTGTTATAGCTGGGAGGGGAATGTGGCCGTATCGGTTACGGTAATGACGCCGTACATGATGGGATGGATGCGGCAGAGATAGGGGTAGTGACCGGGAGCCAACCCTGGAAGTGTAAAGCTGTGGTTCGGCAGGACGATCCCGGAATCGAATGCGCAGGCGGTTCCATTTTCCAAACAGCTCAAGTGGGTGATTGTGTGTTCGGTGGCTGTGGGGTTGTCCCATTTGATGGGGGCGCCGCTGGATACGGTGGCTGACTTGGGGACGAAATAGGGTGATCCGCTGTCGATGATGATAGCAGTGTACGGCGGTGTGGCAATGGCTGGCCAGGCTGCGAAGAATCCCAGCGATATGAGGGCGATGATCATTTGTGTTTTCATGCGCATTCTTGTACGCCGTGTTCATTTTACCATGTCGGCTCATGGGTGAAGTGGTGTCCACTCAACAAGATTCTTACCCTCCCTCTTGACGTCGTGGCTTGTTTGTAGGATTCTCTCATCCGTTGGACGTCAACCCGGGAAGTCGGTGTGGCAGGCCGACAATGACCTCCCTCTTTGCCCCTCCGGTCGTAATGCGCGTACGATGATGGACAGGGGTAGGGTCTGACGGGGTGAGAAGAGAGAGCTTTCGGCATCTTGAAAGAGGTTGTAGAAGTCTGAGTTGCAAGATCTTATAAGTTGTGCTAGATGGAGGTCATGTCAGACATCCATGGATGAGGGAGGAGAATATCGATGGCGAAGAACAAGAAGAAGCCGGCGAAGAAGACATCTGTGAAGGCGAAAGCCAAAGCCAAGCCCAGAGCGAAGAAAGCAGCCAAGAAATCCGCTAGAAAGAAGGTCGCCAAGAAAACTGTCAAGAAGGTCGCCAAGAAACCGGCTGCTAAGAAATCTGTCAAGAAAGCTCCCAAGAAGATTGCCAAGAAGCCGAGCGCTGCTGCATCCAAGGCGGGTCAGAAGAAACCTGCGACGATGAAGAGTTCAGCCGCCACATCTAAACCGGCGGCTCCAGCCTTCGACAAGAAATCTGTGAAGCCATTTGCGAGTGAGGAGCATCAGAAACCCTTGTTATCGCAGCCGATCGGGTCGTCGATGCCGAAAGATTCCGATCTTGACGAGGAACTGGGCGAGGACGATGTAGATATCGCCGTTGAGGTCGATGAGGATGTGGAAGAGGAACTTACGCTTGATGGGGAAGATGAAGACACTGATTTCCCTGAAAAACGAGAAGGCCTGTTAGACGACACAGACGATTACCACACCCACTGACACTCGCACGAGATGCCTGTTCTGGACGACTCGCCTGAGTCGTCCGGCGAGATGACGATATGAGTCTGCCCCGGTGCTCCGGTATTCGTTCCGCATGTGTTTCCTGCTCCTGCTGAATTCTCCGCGATGAATTTCCAATGAGTCATTTTTTGTTCGTGGCCGGGGCCTTGCGAGAGCGCACCTCGGAGGAAAGTGCCGAACTGCAATTTGGGCACGGCCTCTGGGGACTCTGCACGGAGCTGATCCGGACGAATCTTCAAACCTATCTTGATGATAAATCCTGTGGACTCGTGTATGTGCTGAAGGCCGGGCTCTGCGCCGAGTTTCAGATCGTGCCGCCTGTCTTGGACTTCTCCGCCTTGGATGCATTCCTCAGGGATGAGTTGAGAACCGAAGCCAGATTTGGCTTTGTACGAATCGACGGAGTACGCCGATTGGCCTGTTCGTCTGCTGCGAGTCAAGCGTTGCTGCTCAACGTGTTGCAGATTGCCGACCAGGCAGAACTCACGCGGCGATTGAGGCTGGGCATGCATCGGTTGACGCAACCAGAGTACGACGCAATCATGCAGGGGGTCACGGCAACCTCGACCTGAGCCTCAACCTTCCAGAGTGCTGGGTTGCCGGCAGGATGCTCAAAATGACATCCCGGCAAGGCCGCAGGGAGCTCGGCGACTGAAGCGTACCCTTGGGGTACGTTGCAAGGAGACGGGCGACTGAGAACGACGCTGGGGGTCATTTTCAGCATCCTGCTAGATTCGTTGGCCTGTCATGAGCACATACGCCTCGTCGATCGTGGCCACTTCCTTCACCGTCACATTAAGCTGAAGCCCCAGTTCATTCAAATTCCACCGTGCGTCATGCATTTGTCCGTGTGGAACCAGCACGGTACGATAGCCTTCTCGCGCGGCGGCGCGAATTTTATCCGGGATGCTGCCCACTGGACCGATCTGTCCATCTGGTTCAATCGTTCCGGTCAGGGCAATGCCCCGCTGAATGTGCTCCCCCTTAAACATGGCAATGAATCCCACGGCCATCGCCGCGCCGGCGCTTGGTCCGTCGCTGCCTGTGGGTCGATAGGCCACACCTTGCACAGAGACCGTCCCACTATGCTGAACCGAGGGCGTGTGCTCGACTGCATAGGCGAAGGCCTGAGCCATGGAGCCTAAATGATCATTACCCAGTAGTACGCCGGCAAGGAGCCATCGCAGTTGAACGGGGTTCGGTTCGGGTTTCTTGTCCCACCACATCATCAGGATTTCAAACACGCCGAGATTGTTTTGCCGGATGGCTGCCAGGACTGGGAGCTCAATGACATTGTCTGCCGAAACCGAGACGGGAACTCCACACAGGAGGGTGGCAATCAGTACGATATGAGCAAGGTAGCGTAGCATCGTGGGCCTCTTACCTAAGAACGTGAAAAGTAACAAGTGAAAGGTGAAACGCAGGACTGCCAAATATGCATTTTCCGAAATCTTTCACGTCTCACCGCTCGCGAAAGTGTATCAAATCCGTTTGGACAGTATAGAAATTTGACAGTCTTTGCCTTGCGTTGGACCATGACATTCCGTATAAGGGCGTGGATGATGAGTCGGGTATTTAATTGGATCATGCTGGGAGGGTTGGCGTTTCTTTGTCTGCCGCTCGGCGCCGCTGCTTCGAACTGTCAGGTGGAGTCGATTGCTTCCGGGCCGGGAGTGGCGTTGACGCGTCATCTGAGCGCCAGCTGCACAGAACAAGAGCGAGAGGCGCGAGCGGTGGATGCTGCGCAATTGATGCAAGTCTTCAAAGAAGGGAAGGGGATCGATCTCTCAGGGGTGGTCATTCGCGGCGATCTGTCTTTAAATATGTTGCCCGTGGGTCAGTTGCCGCCGGAGCTTGAGGGGATGAAGGAGCTGCAGGGACGCGAGGTGCGCGTGATTTCCGGCTCCGTCACGATCGTCGATTCGGTTGTGCGCGGAGCGATCAGGCATGGATCGCCACAAGGATTTCTGGTGGTGCGGGGGCCTGTGACGTTCAGCGGAACAACGTTTGAACAGCTGGTGGATCTCTCACGGGCTGTGTTTACTCAGCCGGTCACGTTGTCAGGCGCGCGGTTCTTGCGGGAGTCCTATTTTGTACAGGGGCGATTTCTGCACGACCTGTTTGCTGATCACGCGGCGTTCGGTCCGCATACGAGATTCCACCGGTCTGTCTTTCAGGGGCCGGTCACATTCCAGCAGTCGAGATTCAACGGACTGGCGGAGTTTTTGGAGGTGGTCTTCGAGAAGGACGTAAATCTGTCGGGCGCCTACTTCAAATTGGGCACCGGGTTTTCCGGAAGCCGCTTTCAAGGCCTGGCGGATTTCTCTGCAGCCTCGTTCGCCGGCGATGCGTTTTTCACCTTTAGCCAATTCGAAGGGGACGCGGACTTTCGCGGTGCCACATTCCGATCGACAGCAGACTTTTCCGATGCGTCGTTCAAGCGACGGGACGATTTTTCCAAAGCCTCGTTCGAAAAGGGTTCTCAGTTTGACAGAGCGGCCAGATCAATGACCGCACAGACACCCCAGGAATCCGAAAATCAGACGATACAGTACGCACTCATCCTCTCCCTTGTGGTGGGCGGTGGATTGGTGATCGCCTACCTGATTCGGTTGCGATGACGGGGGAGGCCTCCCACACCATACCACTACTAATAGATGGAGGCTTGCCCCGCATCCCCCAAAGCTGGTATAAATCCCCTCGTGGATGACCACACCGACGCTATCGAACAAACCGCATTGACCTATCAGGTTCGCATCGAGAACTTTGAAGGGCCTCTCGATCTTTTGCTCCATCTCATAAAGAAGAGCGAGATCAACATCTATGACATTCCCATCCATCTTATTGCGCAGCAATACCTCACCTATATTGAGGCAATGGAAGGCCTGAATCTGACTGTCGCGGGGGAGTTTCTCGTGATGGCGGCGACCTTGCTTCAGATCAAATCCAAGATGCTGCTTCCCACCGATGAGGCGGTTGCTGATGAGGAAGACGGACCTGATCCCCGTGAGGAATTGGTACGGCGGCTGCTCGAATACAAGCAGTTCAAAGAGGCAGCCCGACAGTTGGACGAACATGAGCGCTTGTGGCGGGAGATTTATAGTCGTGCACAGAGTCCGGCGGTCGAATTGGAATCGGATGAGATACTGCTGGACAATGTCAGCCTGTTTGATTTAGTGGATGTGCTACAAGGAATTCTCGATCGCAATCCCGGCAAGAAGCTGATGGAGATTTTGCCGGACAACTTGACGGTTCGGGATCGGATGAACGCGATCTTGGAAATGTTGGAGGGGCAGGAATCGGTGAACTTTGTCGAGCTGTTCGAGCCGGCCTGCCATCGTCTTGTCATCATCGTCACATTTTTGGCGTTGCTGGAACTGATGCGGCTTCGAACGGCTCGGGTATTCCAGCCGGATCATTTTGGGCCGATTCTCGTGTCGCGCGCGTTTTCGCTCGTGCCAGATCCGGCAGAGCTGGACGATGCTGAATGGAGGGGAGCATGAACTCAACTGTGGAACAGGAAACAGACGATATCGCTCTCGCAGAGACAGCGTCGGCTCTTGAGAGCAAAGGGACGCCTGGCAATTCGGCGAAGGATGTCCCCGTCGAGGCGGTGAACAGCCAGGCGGAGGCTATCGACGCGCGGGAACTCAAAGCCATACTCGAAGCGATCTTGTTTGTGTCGCCTGAACCGGTGCCGGTCGCTCGGCTGGTGTCTATCCTGGGGACAGTCTCAAAAGCCGAAGTGGTGCAGGCCCTGGGAATTCTCACGCACGATTTAGATCAGGATGGGCGAGGTATTCAGCTTGTACAGGTTGCAGGCGGGTATCGGCTGGTGACGAAGCAGGAGTATGGACTGTGGCTGAAACGGATGGATAAGGCCAAGGCGGCGCAAAAGCTCTCCCGCTCCGCGCTCGAATCCCTCGCCATCATTGCCTACAAACAGCCGCTTGTGCGGTCTGAGATCGAAGAGATTCGTGGCGTCGAAACATCCGGTGTCCTGCGCACGTTGTGCGAGCGTAAGTTGGTGCGGATCGTCGGGAGAAAAGACGTGCCTGGCCGGCCGATCATGTATGGGACGACCAAGTTTTTTCTCGAGCATTTCGGGTTACAAGACTTGAGCCAACTCCCGCCGTTGCGCGAGTTCAAGGAGCTCGGTGAGTCCGAGCAGGCTCTACTGCCGATCGAGGAAGAGTCACTGGAAATAGTCGAGACCTCCGAAATGTCCTCTTCCGAGGGGTTCTCTTCCATAAATGATTCTGCGGAAGGCGAGGCTGCGATGGCTTTCGAGGGAGAAGCCATCGGGACGCTTCTCGACGAACCAGTCGAACAAGCCTAGCAGGATGCTGAAAAAGCGGCTTTCTCACCCGTCTAAACCGCTGCGCGCCAAGACGCGCTTTCCCTGGGCATCGTTCTCGGTTCGTCACAATCCTCAACTGGAACCCGGCCGCCTTACTACTCCGTTCATAAGTAGGACACCATCAGTTCTCAATGTAGGCACGTTCTTCATCGCCTAGTGCTGTAGTTCAATTTCTTGCCACTCTATTGAGCCTCCCATCCGCATGCCCTCCACCTCCACGATCACCCCCGGCAGCGCCGCGGCGAAGAATGCGGTGCGACCAATGGGGGAATCGTCTGCCTGTCTGAAGGCCGACTCGGGCAGCGGGGTGGTATTAACCGATGTCCCTAGAATAACGATTGAAGGAGGACTCGTTGTGTTCACCGGACCTTGAAGCACGACAGCGCTACTTGCCGGTTGTCGGGTAATTTCCGTCGCGAGGGCTTCGTTACCGAACGGCTCGCCGCGAACGGTCAGATGGTCCCCCACCGAGAGGTCACCCATATGTAGCGGCGCGCCCTGACCTTTGAATTGAGTTTGGGCAGTAACATGGACCACGGTGCTGGTTAATCCCGTGAGCGTCAATGTGCCGGATATTCCGTCCAGGGTATTTATGGTGGCAAGATCAGCTTCAAGTTTGACGGGGCTGCTCAACTCTATCATTCTTGCGAACAGGATATTGCCGCTGACCTCGCCCTCGACTTCTACGCGAACACCGGGACCGAGATCGGTCGCGGTCCCGCCCTCAAAGACGGTTTGGGTATCGAATTGCACCAGAATATGACCGACGAGGAAACTGTTCGGAGAGACTATCTGGCTGATGAACCCTTCGATTTCCGCCAGTGTGTTTTCTTGAACCCCGAACGATTCCGGCGCCACTGAGGTCGCGTGCAGATGTCCGTCGGGCTGGCCGGGGGTGGTCAAGGAAAATTGATCGCCAAACAGATGGACTGGGAGGCCATTCCAAACAGTGACGGTCGGATTCGGCATCCCGGAGATGTCCGCCCCGTTGTAGGAAATGGTCAAATGACCAATCTGAAAGGTCTG
>DATENE010000033.1:0-11508 GCA_035275205.1 Nitrospiraceae bacterium | reverse complement strand
CAGCACCAGAATATCCGCCGTCAATCCGTGCGAAATCTTTTCCTTCAACGCAGCGGTGGTATCCCTCGCAATCCCCAGCAGCACGGGAATGCCACCCGCCTCCTGCACCGCAGCCGCAATCCCATAGCTGTTGGAGTTGATAATTTTATCTTCGCTGAACCGCTCATCCAGATCCGCTAACTCATCACCGGTCGAAAGGATCGCCACCCGGGGCCGCTGATAGGCAAAGATGAACGACTTGGCGAGGATCGCCAGCATTCCCGCTTCACCCGGACGGATCTGGGTCCCCTTGCCGATAATGCGCTCGCCCTTCTTGACGTCTTCGCCTTGAGGCCGAATGTTGGCGCCTTGTTGCTCCGGCTTGAAAACACGAACGGAGTCCGGTGTATGCTCCGTGTCTTCGACCTTCAAGACCGTATCCGCACCCTTCGGGATCGGAGCCCCGGTCATGATACGAATCGCCTGTCCTGCGCCGACGGACTTTGACGGCATCTTGCCAGCAGGAACGTCCTCTATGACCGTGAGCGTCACCGTTTTCTGAATGGCATGCTCCCACTTGATATCGTCCCACCGCACGGCAAATCCATCCATCGCACTGTTGTCCCAGGGTGGATTATCCCGTTCCGCCACAATGTCCTCGCCGAGGACGCGGCCAAGGGCATCGAGGATCGAGATTTTCTCTGCGCCCAAAATCGGCGTAGACTCCAACACAATTCGTTGCGCCTCCTGCAACTGCGTGAGCCCTTCTATCGCATCTGTGGCCTTCACAGTCTCTCCTTCATCAGTGTGCCTGCCGGGACCCGATGTTCACGAGGGACCCTCGCTTTTTGCAGAACGCTTCGACCTTATTCGCAATCTCGTGATAACACTCAGCCGTAGCCGTGTCCGAATTGAACACCGCAAACGGCTCACCGGCATCGGACTGGATTACGACATCGGGATCGAGCGGAATGCGCCCGAGGAAGGGCACGCCCATGTCCATCGCGGAGGCTTCCCCACCGCCTTTACGAAACACTTCGATGTGATTGTGACAATGGGGGCACTCTAGCCCGCTCATGTTTTCGACAATCCCGATGATCGGGACTTCGCTGTCTTTGCAGAACGTGACCGACTTGCGTGAATCCAGCAAGGCCACTTCCTGCGGCGTCGTCACGATCACCGCGCCGCTGACATTGCCGAGCAGATCGATGGTGGTCACCGATTCGTTGCCGGTTCCTGGAGGCAAGTCGACAAACAAGAAATTGAGATCCTGCCACTCGACACCGCCTAAGAGTTGGTTGATGAACTCATACTTGTACGCATCGCGCCAGATAATCGGATCGTCCGAATTCTGCAACAAGAAGGACATCGAGGCAATTTTAAGGTTATACGCCTGAAACGGGATAATCCCGCCTGAGCTGCTGATCTTCAGCTTCTGCCCTTCGGCCCCGACCATTTTGGGAATATTCGGGCCATGGATGTCCATGTCGCAAATACCGACATGCCATCCCTTAAGCGCGAGACTCACGGCAAGGTTCGTCGTACAGGTACTCTTTCCGACCCCACCCTTGTTGCTCATGATGAGCACTTTGTATTCGATCCGCTCCATCCGTTTGGCCACCAGCCAGCGACTGTGCCCCTCCTTGTCCTTCTGACAGGATTCGTTTTCATCACAGATCGCGCAGGCCCACATGTAGACACAGGCATCGCTGCCGCCGGAACTGGGTGGTTGAATGACGTTCAATTCACGAGCCATGTCTGTTCCTTCTCTTAAACCTTATATCCGAACTACCGGTCCTCGTCAGCGTCGTCGATCCGTAGGCACACCGACATAGTCTCCCTCCGAAGACTTCGGCATCGCACCGGAAGCCGTTGTGCCGGCTCCTGCCGCGGCCATAGCGACCGCCGGAAGCCCTGCCTGGTCCTCCGCGGGTTTTTTCTTCCCGAAAAACTTGGCGCTGAACACTCCAATCCAATACAGAAGGAACATGGGGCCCGCCATGAGCGTCTGATTGAATGGGTCTGGAGTCGGTGTCAGGACCGCTGCGATCACAAAGGATCCCAGCAACGCCCACTTCCAGTACCGAATCAGGAATGGCGCATCGACCCATCCAAACTTCGCCATGAGCGTGATCGCGAGCGGGACTTCGAAAATTAGCCCGAACACCATCAAAAACCAGAGGGCAAATCCGACGTACTGCGCAATGGAGATCTGGGGAACGAAGCCGGCGTTGACGCCATAGGAGATCAAAAAATTCAGCGCGAATGGCAGCACGAAGAAAAAGGCAAAGCCCACCCCTGTGTAAAACGCCACCGCGGTCAACACCACAAACGGAGCGACGAAGCGCCGTTCCTGGGCATGGAGGCCCGGCACGACAAATTGCCAGACTTCCAGCAGAATGTACGGGGTCGCGGCGACGAGAGCAAAGAGCCCGGCTACCTTGACGTTTTGCCATAAGGCTTCCGCCGGCGCGAGGAAGACGAACGGAACGGTCGGCAGATCGGTCGGCACCCACGACAGGGTGCGCGGCATAAACATGTTTTGCAGGGGAATGCGAAGCCACTTGACCAGTACATCGGCATAGAAAAACGTGGCGATAAACACCACGGCGGTAACGATCACCGTGCGCGTCAGCCGGACCTGAAGCTCCGCAAGGTGCTCCATGACCGGCATTTTCTTATCTTCCAGCGGCTTGAAGATCGTGTCCTGCAGCCACTGATTGATTGAGTTCGGGCCGTTGGACATACGATCCGTCATCCGATGGCTAGCCGCGACCGCTCGGATATCGAGCGGTTGCGGCCAGCGTCATATGTGTTACTTGGGATTGACCGCGACAAACAAGTTGTTCCCCTGCCGGCTCAGAAGCAGGACGGCTAACTCGTCCTTCTTCAACTTGATCGAGGCTTTCTGGTAGTCTTCTAGCGTCTTCACGACTTCGTGGTTTACCTCTTGAATCACGTCACCGCGCTGCAGACCCGCCGCTTCCGCAGGACCGCCGTTCTCGACCGACGTCACAACGACACCGGTCATCTTCGCGGGGATGTTCAATTGACTCATCGTGCCCGCATCCAACCCCTGCACGCGGAGAGAGGCCAGGACATTATCCGGCGGCTTTACTGTCTCGACCGGTTCCTTGGGAGTTGACGGCTCCTTCTTCGCCAGCATTTCATCCGTCGGTCGCTCCGCCACCTTCACGGTAATGGTCTGTTCCTTGCCGTCTCGCAACACCTTCACCTGCGCATCCTTGCCGACCATCGTGCGCGCGACGAGGTTGCGTAACTGACTCACATTTTGAACTTCTTTTCCGTTGAACGCGATCACCACATCGCCGCGACGGATCCCGGCGGCTTGGGAGGGGCCATTTTCGTTCACATCGCTGATCAACACGCCTTTGCGCTGTTCAGGCAACTTGAACGACTTTGCCAAGGCCGGCGTGATTTCTTGAATGGCAACACCCATCCAGCCGCGCACAACCTTGCCGGTTTTTTGTAGGCTGTCGACAATGTCCAATGCGATGCTGCTGGGAATGGCAAATCCAATCCCTTCGGACCCACCGGTCCTTGAGAAGATGGCCGTATTGATTCCGATGAGCTCGCCGTTCAGATTGACCAATGCTCCACCGGAATTACCGGGATTAATCGCAGCGTCGGTCTGGATGAAATCTTCGTAGTCCGCAATCCCGACATTGCCGCGACCCAAGGCGCTGATGATGCCCAGAGTCACAGTGGAACTGAGTCCAAACGGACTGCCGACTGCCAACACAAGATCGCCGACCTGTAATTTCTCATACTCAGCCCATTTCATGGATGGAAGGTCCTTCGCTTCGATCTTGACCACTGCCAAGTCCGTCTTTGGATCGGTTCCCACCACTTTCGCACTGAACTCACGCCGATCACTAAGCGTGACGGTAATCTGCGTGGCGCCTTCGACGACATGATTGTTGGTCACGATAAATCCGTTCGGATCAAAAATGACGCCGGATCCGGCGCTTTGCTCAGGGCGTCCATGCCCTCCGCCAGGCGGCATCGGCGGAGGAGTCGGGAGTTCCCCCTCAGGCGCTTCTTCACCAGGAGGCCCACCAAAGGGACCTGGCGGCACCGGCGCCTTCCGGCCTCGTCCCCTGCCTTCTCCACCTCCAGTTACCGCAATGTTCACCACCGCCGGCGTGACCTTTTTAACGATCTCTGAAAATCCTTGTGTCATCCCGGCTGGAACCCCGGCGGCAACGGCTGTAGGTTCACTCGGCAGGACAGCAACCGCGAAGGCGCTCATAATCAGACCGATACCTGCGACGAGCCCTCGGACATTCCCCCCTTTACTCGGCGTGACCATATCAGCATTCCTCCAAAGGGTTAACCGACGCAACTGCATGAGCTGAACGGTACATTGTACACTATCCCTTCCAAGGGCTTCAAAGACTAATAGTTTCCGGCTGACTCTTGCAAACAAAGCCAGCGGGGAAGGAAGATGGAGAACCGTGCCGCGAGAAGCACGATATGGGCAGCTATTCTGCAGCGACTTTCCCTAGCTGTCGCCTCCGATTCCTATACCCCGAGCCAAGAGTTCTGTAGCTTCAGCACCAGCCGCTTGGCCGCTTGCTCAAAAGACACGACCCGGAGCGTATTCGGCGCACTCCCGTACGTCGGAGGCCAGATACGCCGCTCATCCTGAGGGGGCAGGTAGATAGCCGGATACCATTGATTGATCCCTGGTGCACTCGGACGATCCAGCATGGCCCAGCCTCGTCCCTCGGCCTGTATTACGATCTGATTGTGCTTCAAGTCCAACAAAGCAAATTCCAGCAGCGACCAGTTGTCTCGACGAAATCCAGGCTGCGCATGTGTCGTCAATCCCAGATGAAACGTCATGGGGTATTCCTGCTCAGTGCTGGAGATCACCACAACGGCCAGATATTCAAGCCCGTGTTGCCGCCCCAGTTCAGCGAACTGGGTCCAGTCTCCATCCGGCTGCGGCCTGATGCGGTCGGCTGAAATCATCTCTGTGAGCGCAACAGGAATCGCTCGACCAAGGTCCCGTTGCAGGATTTCTCCGAGACGTACCAGCGCCTCTTCCGGTAGATTTGGAGCCGCACCAGGCGCTGCCGTATCCGACACCACGACAAGCCCTGCCTGAAGTGGTCGCTGATCGATCCTCATGAACATGTTGTCGCCGATCTGGCGCCCTGAAGAAACATAATCGCTGATCCGTGCAGGCGGAATGGTGGAGGCACAAGAAACCAAGAATACTGCGCTGAGCGCGAGGCATATTTGATTGAACAGACGATACATCCCCCACCTCTCGGATATGCAGGTTCGCCCGTCGCCGCACTCTCCACTTTTCTACGTTCGCTCCCCATCAGCGGATCTGTCAAGTCCAGCGGACCCCGCGTCCTGTTGCATTCAGTCTGACATTTCGGTACGGTGCCCAGCTTGAATTCCAGTAACCAAACCAGTCACGACGGACACCTTCCTCAGGCCATAGTCGTCGAACGACACCCGACAGGCGTATCTCAAAGACTCACGATGCACTGGGCCATGCTCACGTGCTTGCTCATCTCGATCGGTGGGCTGTGGGGATGTGAGAAGGTGACATCCTTGTTCCACCGAGCCCCCTTACCGGACATGGGTCCGCGCCTGGCCAACTCTGTCAAGCTGACGTTCGACCCCTCCTTCACCAACCTCAAGATGCAGTATATCGATGGATGCAACAGCCCCCACGAGCTCAACGTGGGAGAAGTCGTCGAGTCGGTAATGATTGACGCGGCTTCTCAGAACTTTGCGGCTGTGACCGTGACCGGTGGAGTCCCAGCACAGATCCTGCCTGACAAGGAGATCATGATCACTCTCCAACGCTCGGGCCTCAAACTATGGGCAGATAATGTCTATGATCGGGTGCCTGCAGACATGATCATCGAGACACTCGTAACCCTGAAAGATGCAGCTGGGAAGGAGCTTGGCCGGCAGACCATTTCCATCACACACACCCAACGCCTTATTCTGGAACCCTCCCTGCGTCGATGCGATTACGGCAATATCAAGGAGTTCGTGCATGACGCCGGGATCGCGCTCTCAACGCAATTCATACACACCGTCCGGGCTCAACTGGCAGCGACGGGTGGAACCGCTCCCGCACCAGTGGCCGCAGCGACCATACCAGCCATAGGCACTACATCGGCACTCTTGTTTAAGGCCACTGTGCTGGACGAGAACAGCAATCTGGTATTTGAAGGAGGCGAGCGCATTCGAGTGCGCATCGACCTCGTGAATGGAGGAGAGCAAGACCTTCAGAGCGTCATAGCCACCTTGACGGGAACTGCCTCACTGCTTGCACAATTTCCGACCACCAGGCTGGCTATCGGACGACTACAACCGGGCCAATCCCGCGCGATCGAATTTTCGGCAACCGTACCACAGTCCATGCAACAACAGACGGCTGAGATCCATGTGACGATCTCTGATTCAGAAATCCCGACTCAGCCGCCGACTCAAACCCTGGCCCTGTCGATTCAACCGACCGGCATCAATGCCGATGACGTGGACCAAATCCCTGCTGTCGTCACCGAATTTCGGCAGCCCCACACATACTTGATCTCAATTGGGATCGGATCGTATCGAGACCGGCAGCTCCCGTCTCGCAAGTTCGCTCCCTCGGATGCCCGGATGGTCTCGAACTATTTTCAGGCCCTCGGTGGCTTACCCGCCTCCAATATTCTTCTACTGCAAGACTGGAAAGCTATCCGCTCGGATATTGACGAAGCGTTGCTGGACTGGTTGCCGCCTCACATGAATAAGGACGCCGTCGTTATTGTATATTTTGCCGGTCTGGCTTCAGTCTCTTCGACGGGAGAGACGTTCCTGGTGCCCTACGATGGGACCTCCGCGACCACTTCACGGGCATACCCACTCAAGGATCTCGATGCAGCGCTGTCTCGCTTGAAAGCGAAACAGACGCTGTTTCTGTTCGATGGCACTGTGTCGCGTATGGGACCGGATAACCGAACCAAGACCGTCCTTCCCCAATGGAATCCCACAGGAGGCTCGACGCTCCATGTCATCGGGACCAGCGGCATCGGGCAGGGGTTGGAGGACGACCACCATCGGCACGGCCTGTTCACATACTATCTGCTGCGGGCCATGCGCGGTGAAGCCGACACCAACCGAGATGGCAGCGTGACACTCGGCGAAACGGTGACATATCTCAGCCAAAAAGTGCGTTGGGCCTCCAAGACCTATATGAACCAGGAGCAACGCCCGTTCGCTGTTCCGGCGGTCAGCCCAACCGATCCTTCCGCTGCCTTGATATTGACCAGAGTCGCTGCGATCCTGGGCACCGAAGCCCATTAGCAGGCAGAACCACAGGATCGGGAGACAAAAAAAGAGGGTGGAAGATTCGGTCCTCCACCCTCTTGAACCTATAGCTTCGAAGAAACTACTCGCCCTTGCAGAAAGTCCGCTCGTAGTTGATGATCGTCCAGGCTTCCTCTTCAGTGATAATTGCCGGGGTCAAGGAGATCATCCCTGTGCCTGCACTCCCGTTCTTGATTACCCAGAAGAGCTCCCCATCTTTCCGCTTCTTATGGAACTTGCAGTTCGTGAAATCCCGAGGGCTCGGATTCAGCACCTTCCCGGCCTCGCCCTGGCCGTTCCCCTCTTTCCCATGACAATTGAAGCAGGTGCCCTTACCCTCGTACAGCGCCTTTCCTTTGGCAATGTTCTCCGGGGTCGCGGCAACCGGATTCTTGTTGGCCTTTGCATCGGCAATCTGATCAGCCGGAACGCGGGCCTTGGTCGGATCCTTCTCCTCGGCTCCGACCACCGAGACCGACAGCAGCATCAGCGCTGCGCTAATTCCCAGAAACTTAGCAAAATACCCCATCAGATTTCCTCCTTTGTGTTTAACCACCGCACGTGAATTCGGTATCGAGCCACTGGCTCATGAGATTCATGTCAAAGCGTCAAAACGCGGGCGAATATAACAATGGCCTTCCACTCATGTCAAGCAATCCAGGGCGCTCTCGAGAGGGCTTCCTGGTCTACGACTCCTTCACTTTGCTCTCGCTCCCAGCCGCATACTCATTCCCAGTCCGCCGACTTTCGCTCAATCCTACCAGATAACTATCAAGGCTCGTGCCAGAAGAGCCTCACAGCGAGACAAGATATTTCGGCTAGTTAGAGACCCCTACAATTCAATCAATCTCGGGAGTCTGAAGAGCGTGGCGCCATTTCGCCTCAGTCCTTGCTGCGGCGCCTCATCTCACGGTACCGCGCACTAGGTACAACGAGCCAAGACAGTCGGTCACAGAACCGGAGCCTGTTAGGATGTGAATGCAGAGAGACCACCGAAACGGGTGACGAAGAACTCGTGTTGTGACCGGATGGACGATGCTGGAGATTGGTTAGCGTTTGATGACTATATCCCGTGCGACTTTGCCGCTCGGGCCGAAGGCTTTTTGAGGTTTGCCGTTGAGTTCGGCCTTGACGCCCCCGGCGTTGCCGAGCGTCACGGTAAACTGGTCCTGACCTTTATATCTGGCTTTTTCTCCAGGACGAAGCAAGGCCTCTTGGGGACTGCCGCCATCGATTTGAACAACAACCCAACTCAGCTCTGTCGCCTCAAGATCGAGTGCCAACTGCCCCTCCGGAGCTCCAGATCCTTCGAGTGAAATCCCTCCCAGCGGCCCGTCGCTCCCAAGCGACGAGGGGGACGGAGTTGTCGCCGGCTCCGTCGCAACCGAAGTCGCAGGCGATGGGGTGGTTGCTGCCGCGGTCGTACTTCCTTCTGCTGCCTTGGCCGGTACGGCTGGGGACTCGCTCGGTTTGGTCTTAGGGGTTGTCGATTGAGAAGCCGGCGGGACGACCTCGGCTTGCTGGCTTGCTGGCTGACTCGGCGGTGCCTCCTGAGGTTCTGGACTCGGTGGAACGGACCGCTTGGATGCAGAAACCGGAACATCTGAGCTCGACTTACGGACCAAGAGTGACGACTGTTCCCGGCTTAGCAAGAAGATGAGCGTGAGAATCGCGATCCCAATCGCAATCGCGACAGCCTTTCGATTGGCTTGACGCTTCCGCTCTTCTTCCGCCTGTCTGACTTTCAACCGTTCCCGCTCGACCTGCTTGTCGTAATAGGCGCCGGCCGATTGGGCGAACCGGTGGATCGCATCCTCTTCATCGAGTCCAAGAGACCGGGCATAGGACCGGACAAAGCCTCGCGCAAACACTTGATCGGGCAATTTGGCGAAGTTCCCATCCTCCAGCGCCTTCACAAAATCAGTTCGAATGCGCGTTTTGGATGCGACTTCGTCGATGGTGAGCCCTTTAGTCTCTCGCACCTGCTTGAAAAATTCGCCGATCGATTCCATGCATGTCTCTCTACGGCTTGAGCCGTGCCAGTAGTTCCTTCGCGGATGCGGCATACTCGCCGCCCTTATCGAGCGCCACCACCTTGGTCAACGTGTCCCTTGAGCGTCGTTCGAACCCCAGTTTGTAATACACACGCCCCAGCTCCAAGTGCAACAATGCCGGAGGCACGTTGGGTGGATTCACCACTAACGCATCTTCAAACGCTTCCATGGCACCCTGGTAATCACCCTCGTGAACCAATGCTCTACCGAGATGGAATCGGGCTAGGTCCGGCGTGGCATACAAAGGATTGGTCAGCGCCTTACGGAATGCGGCGAGCGCTTCCTTCCACCGCTCCTGTTTCTCCAAGACCTGGCCCAGATAGGTGTACGCTTCCGAATAATTTTCATCGAGCTTTGTCGCGGCGACAAATTCCTCCTCGGCTTGGGGAAACTTACCCTGCATCGCCAGAATATGGCCGAGCGCATATCGTGCTTCTTTGTTATTCGGATCGAGCTTCACGGCCTTCTGGAACGACACAAAGGCCTTCTGCTGATCATGCTCCAGGCTCGCGAGGCCTTCCTGGTAGTACCCCTTCGACTTCTGCGCCGTACCTGCAGATGTGGCACAGCCGGACAGCCCTCCGATCAATAGGGCCGACACCAGTAACAGGCGCGCAAATGTTCGAACAATCGAACCGGCAAAAAGGTGCTGCATTACGAAATGTCCTCGAAATGAGTCAATTGCTTAAAGGCTCGAAACCGTTCTTGAATCTCTTTGTAGTCCAGGATTCGCAAACGGTCAAGACTAAAGGCTTCTACAGCAAATGACGCCATGACGCTCCCAAAGATAATCGCTTGCTTGAATGCCTCGACCGAACGATTGCCGGTAGCCGTCAGGTAGCCCAGGAAACCGCCGGCGAAGGTATCCCCCGCACCGGTTGGATCACGCACATCTTCAAGCGGAAAGGCCGGAGCCCCAAACACCTGCTTCTCGTTGAACATCAAGACCCCGTACTCCCCACGCTTGATGATGAGGTGCTTGGGCCCACGCGCGAGTATTTTTTGCGCAACCTTCACCAGATTCGTATCTTCACCAAGCGCCCGAGCCTCTCCATCGTTCACGATCAGAATATCGACTTGCTCCAACACCCGCCACAATGCATCCCGCTTGCCGTTGATCCAAAAGTTCATCGTGTCACAGGCGACCAACGGCGGACGCGGAAGCTTCTGCAGCACATCCAACTGAAGCTCTGGATCGATATTACCCAAGAACAAGAGATCTGGGGATCGGTAAGCCTCGGGTATCTTGGGCCGAAAGGTTTCGAACACGTTAAGTTTCGTATCGAGCGTGTGCGCTTCGTTCAACTGATGCGTATACTCCCCTTTCCACCGAAACGTCTCCCCAGGCCTCCGCTCCAACCCGGTCAAATCGATGTCTCGGCTCTTGAGGAAGGCCAGGTGTTGCGGAGGAAAATCTTCCCCCACCACGGCAATGAGATTCACACTGGTAAAATAGCTGGCCGCAGTTGAAAAAAATGTCGCAGAACCTCCAAGGACCTCATTGACCTCCCCAAAGGGTGTTTTCACCGTATCCAATGCAACCGATCCGACGACAAGCAACTTCCCCATGGCTTACCGATTTCCTTTCTTCCCGGGAACGACCCGATCGATCAACAAGGCCAGCTTGCGTCGGAGCGAGGCCGGCATCCGATCCGGCGTCGTAATGATGGCGCTCTGCAACGCACTGTGACAGCGACAGGTCTTGACGTCGGCCACTGCAGGCATCGCCGTCCGCAATAGTCGCTTGGCCAGCGTGACATTCTGACGGAGCGTGGTCAAGATCGCCTCGACAGTCACCGCCTCTTCCGTCTCATGCCAACAGTCGTAATCGGTTGCCAAAGCCACCGTGGCGTAACAGAGTTCCGCCTCGCGTGCGAGCTTGGCCTCAGGGAGATTCGTCATCCCGATCACACTCGCACCCCACTGTCGGTACAACCGAGACTCCCCCTTGGTCGAAAACTGCGGCCCTTCGATGCAGAGATAGACCCCACCCTGATGGACCGTCGCGCCGACCGCACGGGCCGCATCCAACAATGCCGTCCCGAGCGAGGCGCAGACCGGATCGCCGAATGCCACATGAGCGACAATCCCTCCCTCAAAGAAGGTTGACACGCGTCGTTTGGTGAGA
>DATENE010000032.1:0-32576 GCA_035275205.1 Nitrospiraceae bacterium | reverse complement strand
GTATGAGGGCATGTTATCGTTCCGCAAAGCGGTTGCCGATTGGTATGCACGCCGCTTTCATGTCACGCTCGACCCGGCGAACGAAGTTCTTACGCTGATCGGCTCGAAGGAAGGGATCGGACATATTCCGATCGCATTTGTTGATCCAGGCGATATCGTGCTTGTTCCAAGCCCTGGCTATCCGGTGTATCCCGTCGGTACCAGCTTCGCGGGGGGCGTGTCGCATCTCATGCCGCTCACGAAACAAAACGGTTTTTTGCCGGACTTGAAGGCTATTCCCAAGGACGTGGCGAAGAAAGCCAAGCTCATGTTCCTCAATTCGCCGAACAATCCGACGTCGGTCATCATGAGCAAAGACTACTTCAAACGAGTGGTGGACTTTGCTCAGGAGAACCAGATCATCGTCTGCCACGACGCAGCCTATTCGGAAATTTTCTACGACGGCAAGCCCCCTGCGAGCTTCATGGAAGTCGATGGCGCGAAAGACGTGGGGATCGAGTTCCACTCGCTGTCGAAAACCTACAACATGACCGGCTGGCGCATCGGGTTTGCCGTCGGGCACAAGCAGGTTCTCGCAGGACTCGGCAAGGTAAAGAGCAACCTCGACTCCGGCTGTTTCCAGGCCATTCAGGAAGCCGGTATTACCGCGCTCAGCCTGGATGATTCTGTGACGGATGGTTTGCGCAAGATCTATCAGGAACGGCGCGACACGCTGGTCCCGGGCCTCAAAAAACTCGGCCTGGAGGTCGATCCCCCTCCCGCGGCGTTCTACGTCTGGGTGACGGTCCCGAAGGGATATACCTCAGCGTCCTTCACTGCCCACTTGCTGGAAAAAGCCGGCATTGTGACGACACCAGGCAATGGATTCGGTGCGCCGGGCGAAGGATATATCAGGATGACCGTGTGTACGTCGAAAGAGCGATTGGCTGAGGCGGTGGAGCGTTTAAAGAAGGCGGGATTCTAGAACTGTGAAACGTGAAAGGTGAAGGAAACAGAGATAGATCCGAAATCATTTCACGACTCACGTTTCACGTCTAACGTGGCTTCTTAATGGAGACTGTCTTCATAGGATTCGGTTCGAACGTCGGCGATCGAATCGACTTCTGCGACCGTGCTGTAACCCTACTGAGCCTGCTTCCACACTCGAAAGTCACAGGCGTGTCGCTGCTCTATGAGACCGAGCCCGTGAAGGATCATGCCCAACCTGGCGATGGCTGGTTCTTGAACGGGGTCGTGCAACTTGAGACGGATGTCACGCCGAAAAGCCTCTTGGCCGTTCTGCGGGAGATCGAGCGCTCGCTCGACCGTGACGAGGAGAACCGGTCAGGCCCTAGGACCATCGATCTGGATATCTTGTTCTATGGCCAACGGGTGATCAACGAGCCGGATCTCGTGGTACCGCATCCTCGTATGCACCAACGCCGGTTCGTTCTCATGCCGTTGAGCGAACTCGACCCACTCTTCGTGCATCCATTGCTCCAGCGCACGATCAGCCAGTTGCTCGCCGAAGCCGGGAAACAACCGGAGGTCCGTCTCCTGTTTCCCCAGCCTTCGACCCGCTATGGGTCTCGCCCTTCATGCATCCCACCTCCAGGCTCATGAAAATTATCCGAACCGAACACTCCATGACTGTATGGAGCGAACGACTACGCCGGGAAGGTGTGACCATTGGCTTCGTTCCCACGATGGGTGCGCTGCATGACGGCCATCGCTCCCTCATTCGAGCCGCACGATTACGATGTGATGCGCTCATCGTGAGCATCTTCGTGAACCCGACACAGTTCAGCCAGACCGAAGACTTATCCAAATATCCACGTCCGATCGCCCGCGATCGGGCACTATGCCGCGAGGAAGGGGTGGATGTCTGTTTTGAACCGACAGCCCAAACCATGTATCCAGAAGGCTTTCAAACCATCGTGACGGTGCCGTCGCTCGCGAGCCGATGGGAAGGCGAGGCCCGCCCTCATCACTTCGCCGGCGTCGCCACGGTGGTGACGAAGCTCTTCGGAATCGTGCGACCCCATCTGGCGTTGTTCGGCCAGAAAGATTACCAACAGGCTGCGCTGGTTCGGCAACTTGCGAACGATCTCAATCTCGGCGTGACGATTCTGGTGCGCCCGACAGTCAGAGAGCGGGATGGGCTGGCTATGAGTTCGCGCAACGTCTATCTCAGCGCCGACGAACGTCGGATTGCCCCCTTGCTTTCACAAGCGCTCAGAGTCGGTAGACAGACGATTATCGGTGGAATGGGCGACGTGGCTTCGATCGAGCGGATCATGCGGCAGACCATCGAACAGGCACCCACCATTCATGTCGAGTACCTGGCTGTCTGCGATCCGGACAGTCTGGAGCCGTTACCCATCGTCGTCGCTCGTGCGGTACTCTTGGGCGCAGTCCGGATCGGATCGATCCGCTTGATCGATAATCTACTGGCGAACATGCCGGGTAAAAGGAGTCGAGCTACGAATTGAGGGTGGGATCTAGGCCTTGACCGACCAAGAGCCCGAGGACGACCTGAGCCAGTCGGCGGTAATGTTCCGGTGGAATCTCCAGGAAGCGGATCCCCATCGACAACGGGCGAACGGAGCAGACCATCGCCGTTTCAATACGGATTGATTGATCCTCCTCCATCGGCTTCAAGACCAATTCGATAAAGGCCCCCTTCGGAAACCCCGTCACTTGCAGGGTACAGCCATCCATTGAGATGTCGGTGATTCGGTTGGTCACGGCCGGCTGCTTGTAGTCAAGAACCTGGGCCTCAATGGAGGCCGCCAGGCGTGTGTACTGACGCCGATCGAACGCCTGCGTATTGTGGCGCGCACTGGAATAGAACGCGCGAAAACGATTCGTGCACAGCTGGCATCGAAACGGAAATACGTTGACGCGGCTCAGCAGATTCTCTACCCGCCCCTCCTGATAGGTCACACGGACGAACGGAGTTCCGCAATTTGGGCAGTGTAGTTCTCTCATGAACTCGAAAGGACCTTGCGCTACGCCAACCCCTGCTCAGCCACAATCGGTTCAATGCGCGCCGGCGAGTATGTGGCCGGCTTCACCCATTTCCCATCTTCACGCTTATAGCCACCAACCTTGCTCATGTTGGACCGGTGCACTTCTCGAAATACCGGACCCATGTCGATGCCATAGGACACCGCGGTGCCGTAGACGACGTACAGGAGATCGGCCATCTCCTTGGCAATCGATGAAAGATCTTTTACCGCGAGGGCTTCTTTCAGCTCATCGAATTCTTCCTGAATGAGTTTGACGCGTAGTTCGCGAGTCCGCTCGTCGATGATCGTTGGGACTGGATTGACCACGATATCGAACGTCCGGTGGAACGCTTCGACCATCTCCTGTTCGTCGGCCATCAGAGGCTCCTTATTCACTGTCAAACGGCAATGCTTTGCGAGAAACGAGTTCCACAGGATCCAACATGGGGATCTCTTTTTCCGATGAGACGCCGAGCTCTTTGAACCGACGGGCCGCCGGCAGAATTCTCGTTTCGAGCGATCCGATCGCTTTGTTGTAAGCGAGAACGCTTTTCCCGAGCGCCTGCCCGACATCGTTCAAATGCTCTGTCAGCACGGCCATCCGTTCATAGAGATCCTTCCCCAACCGCCCGGCTTCCTCGGCATGCTCAGTCAATCGCTCCTGCCGCCACCCATAGGCGACCGCCCGTAAGAGCGCCATGAGTGTTGTCGGAGTGGCAAGGACGACACTTCGAAGGAATCCATCCTCAATGAGTCGCGGATCATGCTCCAACGCAGCGCCAAGAAATTGTTCACCCGGCAAGAACAGCACGACAAACTCCGGCGCTTGCGCGAATTGATTCCAGTAGGCTTTCAGGCTCAACTCATCCATGCGCGACCGCACTTGTACGGCATGGCGGCGCATGCCTTCGAGACGCTGCTCCTCGGTCGAGGCTTCATGCGCGTCCAAATAGCCTGCCAAAACGGTTTTGGCATCCACGATGATCTGCCGCCCACCCGGCAACTGGACCACCATGTCAGGGCGGAGCCGGCCGCCATCGACCGTGATGGACTCCTGCTCGAAAAAATCGCAATGCGCCACCATACCAGCCAACTCGGCCACGCGCTTGAGCGTGATCTCGCCCCATTGGCCGCGGATGGCCGGCGCGCGCAATGCCTTCACAAGGTTGCCCGTCTCCGACTGCAACCGCTGCTGCGACTCGGCCAGAGTCTTGAGATGTTGATCGAGCCCTCCGTAGGCCGCTTGCCTCGATTGCTCCAACTGTCGGAGTTGGTCGTCGTATCGATGCAGCGAATCTTGGAGGGGCTTGACCAGACTATCGATCGCCTGTTGCTGGTGGGCAAGATCGCCCTTGGCCTCGGCTTGGAGCGTTTCGAATGAGCTGCGCGCAAGGTTCAGAAAGGCTTCGTTGTTCTGTTTGAGGGCTTCGCCGGAGAGCGCTTGGAAGGTTTCGGCCAATTCCTGTCGGGCTTGGCCGAGCAGAGTCTTTTGTTCGTTGAGATGGAGCGCAGCCTCGGCAGCCCTGGTTTCCGCCACCGCACGGGCTTGGGAGGCCTCCGAAAGATCCTGCCTGATCCGATCGAGATCAAGACGATCTTGCTCAGCTTGTCGACGCAGTTCGTCTGACAGCGACTCCGCGCGCTGCGCCCGTTCACCGGTAACCAGCAGTTGTGCCTGAAAACTGGCGCGTACGCGGGACGCAATCCAGAATCCGACGATCAGCGCGCCGAGGATGCTTCCGACGAGAACCCCTGCACCAAAGACCACGCCGTCAATCATGGGTGATTGTCCACGTCATGCCGTCGACCCATATTCGACAAATTGTTGGGTACTGCGACGAGGAAAGAATGAGTTTCAACAATACGTAACCTCCCTTGAAAGATCAAGACCACAAATCGACTAGAGTCATTCGTCCCTACAAGAATGCATCAAGCCTTGCTAGCATTACGAGATCGGTCTCCAGCCTGCTATTGGACGGTGACTGTTCCTCGCTCCGCATCCAAACTGATTCGATTGCCTTCCTTGAGCCTGGTGGTCACACCAGGCACATTCGCCACTGCCGGCAATCCATATTCACGAGCAATGATCGCCCCGTGTGATAGTGTCCCGCCCATCTCAGCGACCAATCCCGCCGCCACGCCAAACAACGGCGCCATGCCGGGGTCGATCACCGAGACCACGAGAATGTCGCCACGGCAAACTCGGCTCCAGTCCTCCATCGATCGGACAAAGCGAACCGGTCCCACGACCCGCCCCGCGCTGATGGGAATACCATGCAGGACCCCATCCGAAGCCACAACGGAGGGTGCGTCCGTGCCGCGAACCACTTCGTTCCAATCTCGAATCGTGTCGGGAACGCTCATCGTGGTATACCGGTCTCGCTCGTCCCGGCGTGCACGAATCACCCCTTGCCAATCACTCAATCCCCCGGTTAACAATTCGGCGCGTTCTTCGATCCTGAAGTAAAAAATATCCTCCCTCGACGAGAGTCGCCCCTGTTCGACCAGCCACTCACCGAGGCGAAGCAGAAGACTACGTGCCGCCGCCGAATAGTACATCAGATGATGTCGGTTCGCCTCTCGCAGGGCGAAGAACCGGCAAAGCCGTCGATACCACCAAGAAAAGATGACCCACCGGTGGAATCGCCATCCAAACCTGGCGCGGATCTCTGCAAGCGCCCGTTCCCGTATTGCTGTTTGGCGCTGAAGAATGTCCGCCGGGGTGGCACTGGTTGGAGCCAGAACTTGTGTTCGCAATAGCGTCAGCAATAGCTCCGGTCGATCTGCGAACCGGGGCGACATGACGTCCGACTCACCGACTCCGCGATGGCCGTAGTCTTCGAGATACCGGTCGAAGGCACGGAGCACGTCAGTCCCCTCGAGCTTGCCGCGAAAGTCAGTCGGGGTGCATCCCTCTGCGCTGAACCACGAAGCCGCTCTGGGATCGCCACGAATCATGTCTGCTAATTCCGCCAACCGGACAATCTGTTGCGCGCTGATCACCGACGCCTGGCCCTGTAGCGCTCCGTTCAGCAACGCTCTCCAGTCTTCGCCTAACCATCGAGGCAGCAAGCCGCCTAACGCCTGCAAACACTGAGACACTCCTCCCGCGATGCCGAACGTGAGTTCGTGCTCATCGAGCCATTGCGTGATGGCATCGAGGCGCGAAGCGATGTGTTCGCCTGGGACAGTCCGAAGCCGGTCGGCGCGATGCTCGGCCGCCATCGCTTTCATGTCTGCAAACCAGGCCGGCCCATGGCGCGCCGCCTTTCTCAATTCGGCCATCATCACAACACCGGCACGGACGAACGCAAACCACCCAATCGGATGGGACTCCGGCACTCTCGTGATACGTTCCCCTCCCATCTGCTCCACCAACAAGGAGGGATCTCCCCGCAGTTGTGCCACGAGGGAATAGAACAGCGTCATGTTGATGTAGGGACGTCCCTGGAAGATACGAACCGAGGAGACCCCTTCTGGAATCTCGCAGCCCAGGCGCCGATAGGGTGAAACAATGTGGCGTTCCATAAACAGTTCGAGAAACGACAGGCCGAGGGGACTCGGCAGTTCCGGCATGGTCTCCTTGAAGTTGGTACGCGACCATTCGCAGTCATCATTGGTCAGTTGCCGAGGTCTCGCCAGACCGGAGATGGGGCGTGCTTGAAGCAGCCACAGGCCACGCGCATCGTAGAGCCACTCAAGGTCCACTGGATGACTGAATGATTTTTCAATTTGCTTGGCCGTGCGGGCCAGCTCAAACAGTCGGTCGTCCGACAACGCAGCGCGCATGACGGCATCTTCCGACAGCAGCACGTCGCGAAGACCCTGGCTGGTTACCCGCAACGCCTGAGTTTGCCCGACGATGGTTCGTTCGCTGATCCGGATGGGCTGACCATTCTCGGCGATTTCAACCACATACTGGTCCGGCGTCGCACGCCCATCGACAAGAGCTGCCGCAAGCCCCGCAACTGCATTGACCATCACCTGGGTCGCCCGTCCTGTGAGAGGATGGACGGAATAGGCCACGCCGGCGGCTTGCGCCTCCAGCAGCGGCTGAATCACGACGGCCATGGCAGGAGGTGCTCCGCTCAATCCCGATGTCACGTGATAATTCAAGACTCGCTCATCCCAAATCGATAACCACAAGTCCTTCACTGCAGCGCCGATCTCCTCCAGCGGAATACCGAGCCGCGTCCTGTACACTCCGGCAAAACTCGCATGCGCTCCATCTTCATTTGTTGCTGACGATCTCACAGCCCACAATCCGGACGACGGCAGATCCTGCCGGCGCACCTGTTCGAGGATCTGAGCTGTGAGTGCAACGATGTCGTGGTTCCGAATGATCGTATGAGAATGGGACAGGATCCGCTGGCGTTCGGCCCCGGAGGAGTGCAGCCCTGCCTGCCACTGTTCCGCTGGAGAAAAACCCGGCACACGAAGCGCGTCATCGTAGGCTTCCGTCGTGACACAGAATCCTGATGGGACAGGGAATCCTCCTGCGAGCAAACGCGCTAAGCCGAGGGCTTTCCCTCCCACAAGCGAGGGCTGAGTGCAGGAGACCAAGGGAAGAAGGAGGAGACGATCCATTGAAATGGATAGTACCTACAGCACGAGGAGGAGGTAAAGATCGTTCACGTTCGTGCCGGTAGGACCGGTGACGATGAGCTGATGGAGGCGCTTCAATGCGGGGTAGGTGTTGTGGCGCGTCAACGCGCGCTTGAGATCCACCGAGAGGCGCTTCGCACGCGCCACGGTATGACCGTCGACAACGGCGCCGGCGGCATCAGTCGGACCATCGGTGCCATCGGTACCGATCGCCACCACCCACACCTTGGCCAGACCGGCAATTTCCGGAGCGGCGGCGGCGGCGAACTCTTGCGCTCTCCCACCCGTGCCTTTTCCAGTGACGGTCACGGTGGTTTCCCCACCGGCCACCACACAACAAGGCTTCTGCAGCGGTTTGCCCTCACGCGCGATCTTCCTCGCCAACGCGCCAAATCTCTGGCCCTCGTCTCGGGCTTCGCCGGTTAAGGCCAGCCTATGCACGAGAGTTCGAAGGCCGGCTTCCCTGGCTGCGCGAGTCACAGCCGTGACGGCCGCGACGTTGTTCCCGACGATATAATGATGGACGCGACGAAAGAGAGAGGAGCCGGGCTTCGGAGTCTCACTTGCGAGTCCCTGGCATCCATGGTCGAGATGCCGACGCACTCGTTGAGGGACTGTCTGCCAGATGCGATAGCGTTTCAGAATCTCGACAGCGCCTTGATAGGTTGTCGGATCTGGGGCTGTCGGCCCTGAAGCGATAGCGCTGAGGTCGTCGCCCAACACATCGGACAGAATCACGGTCACAACGGTGGCCTTGGTTAACTCGGCGAGGCGCCCGCCCTTGATGCGCGAGAGATGTTTTCGAACAGTATTGATCTCGCGGATGCTTGCTCCGCATCGCAAGAGTTCCTGTGTGGTCCGCTGCTTATCGGCAAGCGTCACCCCTGGTACAGGAGCAGGCAATAAACTGGACGCCCCACCCGACAGGAGTACGATTAAGAGGTCGCGTCGATCAAGTTCCGCGGCCATGGCACAGAGTCTGGCGGCCGCGCGTTGACCGGACCGATCGGGAACTGGGTGACCGGCCTCGGCCACGACGATCCGTTTCGTCGGCGCAACATGGCCGTGCTTGACGACGACGAATCCGCCCTGCAGCCGAGATCCCAACCGCTGTTCTACTGCTTGTGCCATGGAGGCCGTGGCCTTCCCAGCGCCTAGCACGAGCACACGCTCGTAGCGACGCAGATCATACCGGCGCCTGCCGATGACCAGTTCTTCGCCGTTTCTTGAGATAGCACGAGCGACCGCCCTCCTGGCGTCGACCGCATCCAGTCCTCGAGCGATGAGTTTCTTCAGAAGTGGCCGGATAGGAGAGGGAGGAATCTGCATCACGCGTACAATAGACTAGCGGCGTGTTGAAAAACTATTCGTCTTACCTTGGAGAAATACCGGTTTGGAGCACGTCGAAGACGGCTCCACCATTCTGCTAGGGAGTTTTGTCCTGAACGAAGCACCGGCTTGGACAGGTCTGCCGTGGAACTCTCATCTGATAGGTCCCGCGTGGGAGCACGTCCTTTTTGAACTCAGGATTCAGCATTTTGAGTTCCAAGAAGTAGGTGCCAAATTCTTCGGCGATCGAGGTAAGGGCTCGCTGAGAATCTTTCACGTTGACGGTCACCGTTTCCGTTTCCATCGGCATATACAGGTCTTTCTTGCTCAGCCCCAAGTACTTTTCCGGCTGAGAGTAAATTTCCTTGGCGGCGATGATTCTCGGGACATAGCGCATCGTTTCCCTCGGACCGTGCATTTTCCAATAATCGGTAATCTTCTGCTCTTTGATCAGTTTGCGAATACGCTCTTCGCCCGCATTGTACGACGCCATCGCCAGGAACCAATCGTTTTCTTTGAAGTCTTTGAGATAGCGCAGATATTTGACCGCCGCTTCCGTCGACATCTCTAAATTTCGGCGATCATCGCGGACTGCGTCGCTCTTGAGACGATACCGTCGCCCAGTGGAAGGGATGAACTGCCACGGGCCCGACGCTTTCGCCTTTGAATAGGCGGCGGCCACGCACTTGCTCTCCACCAGCAACATGTACTTGAGGTCGTCCGGTAACCCGGCATCGGCCAGCTGTTTTTCGGCCGGAGGGAAACAGCGTCCGGTCCGTTTAGCAAGGATGATGCTTTCGCCCTGGTCTTCTAAGAATTGATAGAACTCATACTCGATGCGTTCACGCACCTGCCAGTTATCGAGCGGGACCGGTTGGCCTGCAAAGGTCAGCTTGTCAGGCAGCTTGAACGAGCTGAGAAAGTAGCGCTCTCCGTCTCGCTTGATTTCCGGAAGAATGACGAGGCGATCTTCCGGATCGTTGGGGTTCTCAAGGGGATCGACCAAAATCACCTCTCGCTCTGGTTCTCCATTGGCTCCAGATCGAGGCGTGCTCTCCTTCGCCTCGGAATATTCAGGTTGCGTCTGTGCTCCTGTCGCAATCGGAAGCGTGACCATCATCCACAACCCGCTGAATACCAGTGCTCGTCGAATCCATGTCGTCATGCCAACCCGCCTCCTCTATGCGATGAACGATCCGAAGTCGAGTACGTATGCTAACAGCAGGGCGAGGGACCGGCAAGCACGATCGACTTTCGGATTCGTGCTAGACTGCGGCAGTTATGCGTGCCCTGACTCTCCTCAACGATCGCATCACCCGCTGCACAGCCTGTCCACGGCTCGTCACCTATCGGGAAGCGATTGCCGCAGAGAAACGGAAACAGTTTGAGGACTGGACCTATTGGGGACGTCCGGTCCCCGGATTTGGGGACCCCAACGCCCGCCTCTACGTGCTCGGGCTGGCGCCGGCCGCCCACGGCGGCAATCGAACCGGGCGGGTCTTTACGGGCGATCGTAGTGGGGACTGGCTGTATGACGCCTTGCATCGCTTCGGCTTCGCCAATCAACCCGGCTCTCATCACCGAGATGACGGGCTGAAGCTATCGGATTGCTACATCGGCGCCACAGTCCGTTGTGCGCCGCCCGACAACAAACCGGCCCCTGAAGAATTCACGGCTTGCCGGCCCTACCTGCGGGAAGAGCTCCGGTTGCTACGGAAGATCCGAGTAGTGGTGGCGCTGGGCAAGATCGCGTTCGATCATTATTTGAAAGCCTGCCGAGATGAGGGATTGCAGCTTCCCTCACCGCTTCCGAAATTTTCCCATGGAATGGTGCAGGTCCTTCCATGGAACACAACACTCATCGGGTCATACCATCCAAGCCAGCAAAATACTTTCACCGGATTATTGACCAGGCCGATGTTTCACCATATCTTTGCAACGGCTCGCCAACAACTTGCCGAGCCGGAGCTCACACGAACAGGCCAATAGGTCTTACTTCTTGGTCTGAGCCTCCCAATCCGCCAGGAACTTCTTGAGTCCGATATCCGTCAGCGGATGTTTTACCATCTGCTGAAAAATTGAGAAGGGCATCGTACAGATATGCCCCCCAGCCAGCGCAGCCTCGACGACGTGCTGAGGATGGCGCACACTGGCCACCAACACCAGGGTCTTATAGTCGTAGTTACGGTAAATGGTCAGAATCTGGCGGATCAGTTCCATCCCGTTTGAACTGATGTCGTCAAGCCGGCCGATGAAGGGTGAGACACACCAGGCTCCGGCTTTTGCCGCAAGGAGCGCCTGAGTCGGAGAAAAACACAGTGTCACATTTACCTTGATGCCCTCGGCGGCCAATTTCTTCGTGGCTTTTAAGCCCTCCGCAATCAAAGGCACTTTCACCACAATGTTCTTATGGATCTTCGCGAGTTCCTTCCCTTCTTTCACCATGGCATTGGCTTCGAGGCTGACGACTTCTGCGCTGATCGGCCCATCCACGATTTTGCAAATCTCGATGAGCATTTCCTTAAAGATGCGCCCTTCCTTGGCGACGAGGGACGGATTCGTGGTCACTCCATCAAGCAATCCGAGGCTGGCCGCTTCCTGGATTTCCTTCACGTTGGCTGTATCAAGAAAAAATTTCATGGGCGTGTCCTTTCATATCAGGATAAGAAATCTTTGTGCTCAATTCGATATCGGTTATTCTATGAAGAACTCAACCTGGCTGCAATCATCTGCCGGCATACGCCTGTTTGACAGGTTCCAGACCACCGGCTAGAATCCATTTATTCATCACAGGTTCGTCTCTGCGTGTATCCATGTGATCAAGGAGCGTGCACGATGCAACGATCGGCCTGGGTCCTCTTTTTCAGTCTGATCTTGACCGCCTGCGGCGGTAACAATCCCTATCTTGACCAGTCGCTCAAGCCTGCTGAGCTTCAAGGCAAAGACAAGGCCTGGTTTGAAAAGAACTGGGGACCGCCGAGCGGCAAAGCCACGAGATTTTTTGGCGGCGAAACCTGGACCTACTATCGTATTGCCGGCGGCAAATCCAGCGCACCGTTCTTCAATTTCTCCCCCAATCAGTGCCAGATCACGCTCAAATTCGACAAAGAAGAAAAGCTCTCCGACTCCAGCTACTCAGGCTGTTAGCCAGCGAGCTTTTCCTGAAACTTGTCCGCGCAGGATCGGCTGCAGAAGTAATATGTCTGCCCCCCGATGTCTTCCGTTGTCGCCGTGCCCCTTGGAACAAATACCTTGCAGACTGGATCTTGCACCATGTGATTCTTTCCAGGAGGGAGAAGTTCCGGCTCGCCCTGGTCTTTGAACTCTCGAAGGGCACGCCGGACGAGAAAATACAGCACGACAAGTAGCCCAAGAATGAAGACAATTCTATACATAGTGTAGGGCTCTTTCCAATACCACAATCCTATGGGACAGCATGACCACTGTCAAGGACTCCATAATCTGTTCTAGCTAATAGGCCGCCGGCCTCTTATTTCTACTCGCTACTCAAATGGCCTAGTTGGCTATGAGCAGATCGACCTATTCGCCAGGAAGACCCAGTACTTCAGGTGGATATGCTTATTTTTTTTAGCATGGTACAGTGCGCCATCATGATGATTTGCGATAAATGCCGCGGGGCGATGTTACCGGAACGGGCAGTGGATCTGAACGCAGGGCTTGCGATCACAGTGTTTGCTTGTTTGAATTGTGGTCGCCGGAAATCAGCGGACCAGGAACCTCGACCCATTACCGCAAGACATTAGCCGGCGGCGCTATGACAGAACCGAAATCGCTCACGCACGACGAGCATAAGGCAGCTCAAGCCGCCTTCCGTCGGTATCTGCCTCATGCCGATTAGGCGGACTCTGCCCAGAAAGTTTATGCCTGTCTATCTTTGGGCGATGCTCTCAACTCCACAAATAAGAAGAAGCTAGAAGAAGCCGGTCGGTAACTCGTGACAGGAGTTCCAGAGATCATCCTGCTCGACTCTCCATTCCACGATCGCTTGGTCAGCACGACACCGGAATACCAAACCACCGCCCGTGCGTGATCTAGGATGGCGATGCCACCCCCGCCCGCGCCACACAATGTCGGACTTGCATCTCTCACACGACTTTGGTTGATGTGAACCAGACTTCGCTTCAGCAGAAGGTCCATCACGATCGCAATGTGTCGCTAGTCAGATTCACGATGGAGGAGCAGGAGCAGGAAGGAAGAACTATCGGAGATTCAGCACGTCCATCATGTCGTACAGGCCCGGTGGTTGCCGAACCACCCATCGAACGGCACGCAAAGCGCCTCCTGCGAAGGTATCTCGGCTACTCGCTCGATGCGTCACTTCGATGCGTTCACCCATCCCGCCAAAGAGAATGGTGTGGTCGCCGACAATATCGCCAGCACGAATGGTTTGAATCCCAATCTCACCCTTCTTCCGTTCCCCAATAAGACCTTTTCTGGCATAGACGCCGACCTGATTCAGATCGCGGTTCACAGCCTTCGCCAAGACTTCCGCAATCTTGAGCGCCGTCCCGCTCGGCGCGTCTTTCTTTAGACGATGATGGGCCTCAATCACCTCAATGTCGTAGTCGTCCCCCAATGTTTTCGCCATCTCGCTGATGACCTTGTAGATGAGATTGACGCCCACGCTCATATTGGGGGACAACACGCAGGGAACTTGGCTGGCCAGAGACTTCAGCTCTTCGAGCTGAGGAGCGGAAAATCCCGTCGTGCCGATCACCATGGCCCGTCGACGTTGCGCCACCATGCGTAAATGATGCAGGGTCGCTTCAGGATCGGAAAAATCGACGACCACTTCACCTCTGTCGAGGAGCGCTGAGAAATCGTCGGTGATCGGTATGCCGGCACGGCCACAACCCGCTGTCTCCCCGGCATCATCACCCACGGCGTGATGGCCCTTCCCTTCGACGGCACCGGCCAGCGTCAGGGTGGTCGAATCCTTGATAAGGGCAATCAGCCGGCAGCCCATACGACCAGCTGCCCCTGCGACAATGACGTTGATCATCTGAAACTCTACCCCTTACCTCACGCTAGACGAGGCCTGCATTCTTCAAGGCCCGCGCCAGTTGGTCTTTTGTTTCGGTCGCCATAGCACAGAGCGGCAACCGCAGCTCCGGATCGATTTTCCCCATCAGACCTAACGCGGTCTTCACCGGAATCGGGTTGGTCTCGTAAAAGAGCGCGGTAAAAAGAGGTGATAATGCGAAATGAATCCGACGCGCCTCTTCAATGCGTCCGTCTAGAAAGGCCTTGACCAATTGAGCCATCTCGGATGGGACGATGTTCGACGTGACGCTAATAACACCTTTCCCTCCGACTGCCATCATGGGCAATGTCAGGGCATCATCGCCGGCAAGCACCGTCATCCGATCGCCGCACGTACTTGCAATTTCGGAAGCCTGCTGGACTGATCCGCTCCCCTCTTTGATCCCAACGATGCTCTGTAACCCACAAAGCCTTGCGACAGTGGATGGCAACATGTTCACGCCAGTCCGTCCAGGAATGTTATACAGGATCTGAGGGAGATCCACGGACTCGGCGATCACTTTGTAATGCTGATACAGTCCCTCTTGCGTCGGTTTGTTGTAATAGGGCGTAATGAGCAGCGCCCCATCGGCTCCCGCCTGCTTGGCGTGTTTTGTCAGTGACACCGCTTCTGCCGTGCTGTTGGAGCCGGCCCCGGCAATCACGGGGACGCGCCGATTGACCACCTCGACGGTCAATTCGATCACGCGGTGGTGTTCCTGGTGTGAGAGGGTCGCAGATTCTCCGGTGGTGCCACAAGGCACAATTCCGTTCGTCCCGCTCGCAATTTGCCATTCTATCAGGTCGCCGAAGGCCCGCTCATCGACTTTGCCATCCCGGAACGGGGTCACAATGGCTATCAATGCACCCGTAAACATGCTCACTCCTTCGCTGCAGCGCTCACCCCTCAATCGAGGAATGCCGGAATCGTTTCCCCCTTCACCAAGTCATCGTACGTCTCTCTGGTTTTGATGACGTGGATCTCCCCATCTTTGATCAGGACTTCCGGTACCCGTGGTCTTGAGTTGTAATTGGAAGCCATCACAAATCCATAGGCTCCTGCGCTCATCACCGCCAGCATGTCACCCGGATTGACCTCCGGCAGTGACCGGTCCTTCGCAAGAAAATCGCCGGACTCACAGACTGGACCCACAACATCCACCTGATGCTTGGGCCGCTGCAACAGCGCCTGTGACAAGGGGCGAATCTCGTGATAGGCCCCATAGAGGCTTGGCCTGATCAGATCGTTCATCGCCGCATCGACGATAATAAACCGTTTCGCTTCGCCGTCCTTCCGATACAGTACTTTCGTTACGAGAATGCCGGCGTTGCCGACGATGACGCGGCCCGGTTCCATGATGAGGGTGACATTCAAATCCTTCAGCAGAGGCGACACGGCGTCCGCAAGATCCTGTGGCAGCGGAGGTGTTTCATCCGAATAGGTAATGCCGAGGCCGCCGCCGATATTGACGTACCGGATGTTGATCCCCTGAGCCTTCAAGGCTCCGACCAGCTTCACCACCTTCTTGACAGCCTCGACAAATGGCGTGACCTCCGTCAACTGTGACCCGATATGTTTATGTACCCCGACGACATCGATGTTGGCGAGCGAAGAGGCCAGCGTGAATTCTTCGAGCGCCCGATCGGCGGCAATCCCGAACTTGCTCTTCTTGAGACCAGTTGAAATGTAGGGGTGCGTTTTCGGATCGATGTCGGGATTGATGCGGAGCGCGACTCTCGCCTTGGTCCCGATGGAAGCTGCCACCTCATTAAGTGCCTGCAGCTCGGCCGAGGACTCGACGTTGAACATGAGTACGTCGGCCTTCAAGGCCTCGCGAATCTCCTCCGCGCTCTTGCCGACGCCCGCAAAAACGATCTTCGAGGGAGGAACACCCGCCTTGAGCGCCCGAAAGAGCTCCCCGCCTGACACGATGTCCACCCCGCTCCCTTCCTTTGCCATAAGGCGGAGAATCGCGATATTGGAATTAGCCTTCATGGCGAAGGCAATCACATGGGGTATGCTCTTGAAGGCCCCATCATACGCCCGGAAGTGACGAACGAGAGTCGCGTGGCTATAGACATAACACGGCGTGCCGACCTCCTTGGCGATCCGGCTGACCGGCACCTGCTCGCAATAGAGTTCACCGTGTCGATACTCAAAGTTATGCATCCTGCAAATCTTCCTTGAGATGGGCCCCTACACTACCGGGTTCCCACCGGTTGCACTGGGGGAAGATCGATATCCTGTCCCTGCAGCATCGGGTCCGGTTGTGGATTGGTGGATTCGGCTGCCGCGGCGGCCGCACGCTGTTTCTCATCGAGCGCCTCCAACGCCTTTTGCCGCTCAATGGTCAGAGTGACACCGATGCTTTCAGGAGGAACCGGCGCCCCCACGGCCCCGCAGGCTACCATCGATCCCATTATCACACTCGCCACGACGGACATCGCATTCGGCATCCGTATCTTCATGAAAACATCCGTTCGAGATCATTAATCCGGCGCTCCACCCGGCTTCGGGCAGTTCCGCCTACCTGAGACTTTCGGTCGATCGCGGCAGTGACCGTCAATCGAGCGAACAGGCCCTTCTCAATCCGCTCGGAAAATGTCCGCAGCTCCTCGAGCGAGAAGTCCGTGAGTTCACGGCCTTGATCCGATGCAGCCCGCACCAGTCGGCCCGTGATCGCATGCGCGTCGCGAAACGGCACGCCTCTGCTCACAAGATAGTCTGCCATCTCCGTAGCCAGCATCCCTCCACCCTGAACCGCTCGCTTGAGCACGTCCCGGTTCACGGTAAGTCGACGCATCAGTTCCGTCAAGACCTCCACCGATGCCGCGACGGTATCGAGAGCATCGAAGAGCGCCGGCTTATCCTCTTGGAGATCTCGATTATAACTCAAGGGAAGAGCCTTGAGCATCGTCAGCAGATTGACCAGATGGCCGTAGACCCGCCCCGTCTTGCCTCGCACCAATTCCGGCACATCGGGATTCTTCTTCTGCGGCATCATGCTGCTCCCGGTGCAGAAGGCATCGGGAAGCTCAACGAATTGGAACTCCTGGGATGACCAGAGAATTAATTCTTCGCTGAGCCGGGACAGGTGCATCATCGTGATCGACAGCGCCGCGGCCACCTCGACCATGAAATCCCTATCAGAGACAGCATCGAGACTGTTTTGCGTCACGGAGGGAAAACCCAACGACCCGGCGGTGAACTGGCGGTCGACTGGGTAGTTGGTCCCTGCCAACGCACCGGACCCCAACGGCATAATATTCATGCGCACCGATGCATCGCGAAATCGCCCCTTATCCCGCTCGATCATTTCCACGTACGCCAAGAGATGATGGGCAAACAGCACCGGCTGGGCACGCTGGAGATGCGTGTAGCCCGGCATGGCGACCGTTCGATTCGCCTTTCCCTTCGCCACCAAGACTCGCTGAAAGAGTTCCAGCTGCGCCACGAGCTGACTGAGTTGATCCCGCACATAGAGCCGAATATCCAGCGCAACCTGGTCGTTCCGACTCCGCCCCGTGTGCAACTTCCCGCCGAGCGGGCCGATCAATTCGGTCAGTCGGCGCTCAATCGCCATGTGAATATCTTCATCCTGAGGGGTGAAGCGAAAGCGTCCCCGATCCAGCTCTGTCTTCACTGATTCCAAGCCCTGCACGATCGTCTTGGTTTCAGCGGCGGTCAACACACGCGCCTTCCTCAACGTCTTGCAATGGGCGATGCTGCCCTGGATATCATAGACGTAGAGTCGGCGATCGACCGCCACTGACACGGTGAACGATTCTACCAACCGGTTTGTCTTTTGTTTGAACCGACCGCCCCAGGCCTTTCCGCCTTCCGACGAAGCAGAGCTGCGGCCCGTTGCTCGTGTCATGAGGAAGAGGCCCTTTTTCTCTGGGCTCTGATTTTCAGCCGCAACGCGTTTAACCGAATAAAACCCTCGGCATCTTTCTGGTTATAGACTTCGTCCTCTTCAAATGTAGCGATGTCGAGACGATAGAGGGAATTCTTCGACTTGCGCCCGGCCAGGGTGCAACTCCCCTTATAGAGCTTCACCCGCGCCGTGCCGGTCACATCCTTCTGCGCCGCATCGATCGAGGCTTGAAGCATCTCTCGTTCAGGGCTGAACCAATAGCCGTTGTAAATCAGCTCGGCGAAGCGTGGGATCAACTCGTCCCTGAAGTGCAACACCTCGCGATCCATCGTCAACGACTCGAGTCCGCGATGCGCCACGTGGAGGATCGTCCCGCCAGGCGTTTCATAGACCCCTCGAGATTTCATCCCGACATAGCGGTTCTCCACCAGATCGACACGCCCGATCCCATGCGCACCGCCCAACTTGTTGAGGTGCGCCAACAACGTCGCCGGGCTCATCTTCTTCCCGTCGACGGACACCGGATTACCGGCCTCGTAGCCGATCTCGACTTCGAGCGGCTTGTCCGGCGCCTGCTCCGGCGACACCGTCATCTGGAAAATTTCATCCGGCGGTGATTCCCAGGGATCTTCCAAGATGCCGCCTTCATAGCTCACATGGAACAAATTGAGATCCATGCTATAGGGTTTAGCTTTCGTCACCGTGATGGGAATGCCGTGCCGATCGGCATACTCGATCAATTCGCGCCGCGACCGCATCGCCCATTCACGCCAGGGCGCGATGATCTTGAGGTTCGGCGCCAGCGCCGTGTAGGTCAGCTCGAACCTCACTTGGTCGTTTCCCTTTCCGGTCGCGCCATGCGACACGGCCTCGGCGCCCTCTTTGAGGGCGATCTCGGCCTGACGCCGCGCAATGAGGGGCCGCGCGATCGAGGTCCCGAGCAGATAACAGCCTTCGTATATGGCGTTGCCTCGTAACATCGGAAACACATAGTCCTTGACGAAGGTCTCGCGCAGATCTTCGACGTAGACCTTTTTCACGCCGAGCTTTTGCGCTTTCGCCTTAATCGCTTGCAGATCTTCGCCTTGCCCGAGGTCGGCACAGAACGCGATCACCTCGCACTTGTACGTCTCTTGTAGCCACTTCAAAATCACGGAGGTATCGAGCCCGCCTGAATAAGCCAGCACCACTTTCTTCATGTCACGACTCATCGTCTCGTTCGACTCCTCTTGCCTAATAGGTTCGTTAAGATGGCTTTCTGCATATGGAGACGATTCTCCGCTTGGTCGATGATGACCGACTGCGGACCATCCAGTACCTCGGCGCTGATTTCTTCACCCCGGTGAGCGGGCAAACAATGCATGACGATCGCATCGGGTTTGGCGCGAGACAACAAGCGGCGGTTCACTTGATACGGAGTCAAGACTTTCAATCGTCGGTCATGTTCCCGTTCGCGGCCCATGCTGATCCAGACGTCGGTATAGATCACATCCGCTTCCTTCGCTGCGATATGAGGATCGTGCCCGATCTCGATCACCGCACCGGTTTTCGCGGCCTCGACCCTCGCCCTGTCCACAACATGCTGCTCCGGCTGATACCCTACCGGACACCCGAGGGTGATGGTCATCCCCATCTTCGCCGCTGCTTCGATCAATGAATTCGCCACATTGTTGCCATCGCCGATATACGCAATCTTGATCCCCTTCAACCGGCCCTTCTTCTCGCGAATAGTCAGGAGGTCTGAGAGGGCCTGGCAAGGATGGCTCAGGTCGGTCAGCCCATTGATCACCGGCATCGTGGCTTCCCTCGCCCATTCCTCCACGATCGAGTGGTCATAGGTGCGGATGACAATCGCGTCGAGATAGCGCGACAACACGCGCGCCGTATCGGCGACACTTTCTCCGCGCGAGAGCTGGATGTCGGCCATGGGCAGGACCAGAGCATGGCCGCCCAACTGGTTCATGCCCGCCTCGAACGACACCCGTGTCCTCGTTGACGGTTTCTGGAACAGAAGCCCCAACGTCTTCCCGGGAAGCAACGGATGAGGAACCCCGCGCCGCAGTTTGTCTTTCAACAGGGCCGCTGACGCGAGTAAACTCTCCACCTCCGCCTTGCTGATGGCTGCAACATCCAGATAATCTTTTTTGCCGACACGCATTCCTGTCGCTCGTGTGGTCATCCCTGTTGCATCCATTCGGCGCGAGTACACCTTACGCCGCCTGTTCGCTGAAAATCTGGCCAAGCGTATCGAGTAATCGATCGATTTCCAGCTGGGTGATAATGAGGGGCGGCACGAATCGCAGGACATGCTCGCCGGCCCCATTGATCAGAATGCCTCGTGCCAAACATTCGCTCACAACGACTTTCGCATCCATATCGATCTCCATCCCCTGCAAAAGCCCGAGACCACGCACCTCTCGCACCACGCGGTGTCGCGCTTTGCAGTCAGATAAACCCTTCGCAAAATACTCTCCCATCTGGCGCGCATGATCGAGCACCTGGCCCTCCATCAAGGCATGGCAGACGGCCAGCCCGGCCGCACAAGCGAGCGGATTGCCCCCGAATGTCGAGGCATGACTGCCTGGGGAGAAGGCCTTTGCTACAGAGTCAGTCGCGAGGCAAGCTCCGATCGGCACACCGCCCCCCAATCCTTTCGCCAAGGTCATGATGTCCGGCTGCACCCCCAATTGCTCGTAAGCGAACAGCGTCCCGGTGCGTCCCATCCCAGTTTGTATTTCGTCGAACATCAACAGCACATCTTTTTTCGAGCACAGATCTCTGACCTGCTTCAGGTACTCGCGGTCCGCGGCATGGACTCCCCCCTCACCCTGGATCGGTTCGAGCAAAACCGCCGCGGTCTGGTCGGTCACGGCCCGTTCCAGTTCTTCCAGTTTATTGAAGGCGACATAGCGAAAGCCCGGGAGCAACGGTTCATAGTCCTTCTGTACTTTTTCCTGGCCTGTGGCCGTCAATGTCGCGAACGTCCGGCCGTGAAATGAATTCTTCATCGTCACGATCTCGAAGCGCCCGGCTCCGTACTTGTCATGGGAATACCGACGGGCCAGCTTGATTGCCGCTTCATTCGCCTCCGCCCCGCTGTTGCAAAAGAACACCTTGTCGGCGAACGAGTGATCCACCAGCGTTTGCGCCAGCTTAACTTGCGGCTCAGTGTAGTACAGGTTCGAGGTATGGATCAGCTGCGCGGCTTGGCGCTGGATCGCCTGAACCAAATCTGGGTGGCCATGCCCCAGGACGTTTACCGCAATCCCGCCGACGAAATCGAGGTACTCTCGCCCCTCGAGGTCGTACACCTTCGTCCCCCGCCCTCGCACGATCGAGAGCGGCTGACGCATATAGGTCTGCATCAAATACCGTGCAGCGTCCTGCTTCAGTTCTTCCGCGGACATGACAGACGTATCCCTTTGTAAAGTAAGGGAAGGTAGCATAGGCTGCCATTGGAAGCAACTTGAAAGGAGCCGTAGGAGACGGATGGGAACGTCGCGGCGCTTCTTTACCCAGGGGGCGTCTCCATTGTGATACTCTCGGATAGATGAAACCCTGCGCACAGTGTCAGCAACAGAACCAGGAAGACGCGAAGTTTTGCTACCAGTGTGGGAGCACGCTTGCAGCAGAACCAGAACCGCCGATTGCCGCCCCCAGGATCCAATCCGAAATCCATCCCGATGAACATCTCTGGCGCCAATTCATCGGCCCCTATGCCGATCGCTATCTCAAACATTTTAAAAAGTTTGGATTGGGGGAACAGCCGAAGTTCGCCCTGACATGGAATTGGCCGGCCTTTCTGTATGTCTCTTTCCTCTGGTTTCTCTACCGGAAAATGTATACGTACGCGCTGGTCTACGCTGTCGGTCCGATGATTTCGACATACTTGACCGGCGACATGACCGTGGGCCTCGTCTGGAGCATTATGGCCGGAGCTACAGCGAATTATGTGTACTACTGGCACTGCCGTGAGCATATCGGCGAAATCAAGAGGAGCACGGGGAGCGATCCGGCAAAACTGGATGAGGTACTAAAAGAAAGTGGAGGCGTCCAGTCTTACGTGATCTGGATCGGAGTTGCCCTGTACATCCTGTTCGCGATCACCATGTTCAAAATGCTTCAGTCCGGACTCCCGGACGGTGAATACCCACCGGGAAAACCGGCAAAGCCAGTTTCTCAAAGCCACGCGTAAAGCAGAAACTCTTTCGCTCGCTGCCGGCAGATCTACATCTCAAATCATACGAAATCTTGACCATGAGCTGCGCCACCCGGATCGGATACTTCATTCATGGGAGAATTGGGCATTGGAACGCTGCCAGGTCTGTCAAAAACAGCCGCTTGACTTGAGCGCCTGTTCCAGTATGCTTTGGTCCGCGAACATATCCCTTCAAGCTTGAGAGGAACTCACAATGGCGCGCTTAGTGTTGCTTCGACATGGCGAATCGCAATGGAATTTGGAGAACCGCTTCACGGGATGGGTGGATGTGCCCCTCTCTCCGCGCGGCATTCAGGAAGCGAAGGATGCGGGAGAAAAACTGCGCAGCTTCAAATTCGACCGGGCCTTTACCTCCGTGTTGGCCCGCGCGAATGAGACACTGCGGCTGGTGCTTGAGGCAGTTGGTCAAACCGGCATCCCGATAGAGAAGGACAAGGCGCTCAACGAACGGATGTACGGCGAGCTCCAAGGATTGAACAAGGCGGAAACCGCCAAGAAGTACGGCGATGAACAGGTCAAGATTTGGCGGCGAAGTTACGATGTGCGACCACCGGGAGGAGAAAGCCTGAAAGACACCGCCGAGCGTGTATTGCCCTACTATGAGCAGACCATCAGGCCCTATCTCTTGAAGGGAGACACGATTCTCGTTGCGGCGCACGGAAACAGTTTACGAGCGTTGATTATGGAGCTGGAGCAGCTTTCCCGAGAACAAGTGCTAGAATTGAACATCCCAACGGGTGCGCCACTGCTCTATGAATTGGACCAAACGGGGAAGGTCGTCGATCACCATTACCTCTAACAACTCACAGTCGTTTACGAAATTATCCGACATCTTCCAGTAATCGCCCATAGGTGTCGACTGGGACAAAGTCGATCAGCAGGGTCAAGAGATTACGCCTCTCCGCTTCTTTGACCAATCGGTTTTCCTCCATCAACACGGCGGCTTCCGCGCTTACCCCGAGTGGGCTCATCCCTTCTTCAACCAAACGGCTATAGCGAGTACGGCGTTCCTGCCATTCGTTGAGGTAATCGGTCCAGGATGCTGGACCAACTGGAATGGTCGTCCCCCATCCTGCTTCTATCGATGCCAACATGTGATCCGACAGCGCCAGCTGATATTTCTGAGGGATGTGCGCCTCGATGGCTGCAAAAATCCAAAACAGATTGAGTGAGAGCACTTCCTGAGTGACAGCCTGAGCTTGCTCGACCGTTGCCTCGATCCCATATTCCTCCAGTTGCTGGACAGACGGGCCGATCGGCATAGCGGCGACCAGGGCAGTCGCTGCTTGCCTTGGGGTCATCGAGTTGGCTGGCATGTTTCACCCTCTCCTCGTCTAGCCGGCAAAGAATACCCTACTGTGGCCAGTGCACTCAAACAACTTGTCCATGCCTGCCCTCTGTGCTAAAGTCCGCCGCCATGATTCGGCAGACTGCTACCACATTCTCACGATTGACCTGCACCGCCACTCTGTTAGCTGTCTTGGTCGCTGGCGCCACCGTATTCGCACCCCGGGCCCACGCCGATGACAACCGGTGGGGATTCGGAAGCGGCCTGGGATTCACAGCCGGAACGGTCAATGACACGGTATTCAATCTGGCATTCAGTGCCGACTACTTTCTCGATCGAAATTTCTCTGTCGGACCGTTGATGCAGATCAGCCCGATAGGCGATCTCTTCCAAATTTCCTTCGCTGGGGTCGGCCGCTATTACTTTCGCCTCAATAACGGCATCAACCTGGTGCCTTTCACCGGAATAGGATTGATCCACGCAGACCTAGACAAAACGGCGGGACCTGTGCGCATCGACCGGAATGACACGAGCTGGTACATCCCTATTGGCGTCTCAGTAGAGTACCAGGCTACCCACAATCTCGCTTTGACTTCGACATTGATCGTCAATCTCCATGACATCAATCTTTCTCCGTCGCTACCGGAGAATGATACAACAAGCGTGGCTCTGCTTTTTGGTTTCCGCTTCGGCCCCTAGAGTGCGATAGGGGAAGCCCCTCGCTTCGTTCATATACTCCACCCCCTGCCTCGAAGTTCGTGGCGGGTCACAGCAACCAAATATAGGCACGTTCGCGGAGCCCTGTGGGGATGCGGCACACTGACACGCAATGAAGTATCCGAGGAGGCAAGAGGATGGAAGCTAGGCGGCTTTGGCCGGGCGCCAGCGAAGCCCGATGTTGAGCAGTTCTTGCAACAGATCTTTATACGTATAGCCGGCTTTCTCTGCCGAATCTGAAAAGTCTTCGTCGTGCGCAATTTGTGGATTCGGATTGGCCTCCAGCACATATACATTCCCCGCATTGTCCATTCTCACGTCAATGCGGGCATAGCCGCTGAGGCCGAGTGCGCGATAGACACGCTTCGCGAGATGCTGAATCTCCTCCGCTTTCCCTTCCGGCAGATTCCTGGCTTCGCCTGACCGAATCCCATATTTGTCTTGATAGGTGCGACTCCATTTGACTCGTTCTGTCGCAATCCGGCGGGCGTCATCCGGAAGCTTGTCCATGATCAACTCCCACACCGGCAAGATGTGGACATGCCCATTGCCCATCACCCCGACGTACAGTTCGCGTCCTTCGATGTACTGCTCGATGAGGGCGCCGGTCCCTACGCTCGTGTGGATGAATTCAACTCGTTCCTTGAGTTTGTCGTCATCCTGAACAATGGACGCCTGCGAGATCCCAAGCGACGCCTCCTCGGTCACCGATTTGACAATGAGTGGAAACGACAGCCACTTGGGCCGTTTGAGGGTCCTCCCCTGTGGCACCACCGTGAAATCCGGGAACGGAATGCGATGGAACGAGAACAGCTTCTTAGAAAGGACTTTGTCCCGCGCCAGCATCAATCCACGAGGGTTACAGCCAGTATAGGGCACGTGCAGCAGTTCCAGGTACGACACGACGTTCTGATCGTACACCGCAACTCCGTCGAACTCTTCGAGCAGATTGAAGGCAATGTGCGGTTTCCAATCTTCTATGGCCGATCGAAGCACCCCGAGATCGCTCTTGATCCCCAACGGCTTGACGTCATGCCCGAGTTTGCGGAGCGTGGAGACCACATCGTATTCCGTCTTCCACTCTGCGCTGGTCACATCTTGCCCGGTTGGAGGCTCATCCGGCGGCACCAGATCTTCGTGCATCAGGACAAGAATTCGGAGACGTTTCATACCGCCACCTTATGCCGTCCGCTGCGTAGGTAGGTCATCGTGTGAACGGTGAGCAAAATCGTGAAATCCAGTTTCGCCTGCTCTTCCGCGAGCGGCAATCGCAAATGGAGCTGACGGCAGCGCTGAATCATGTCCTCCAGGACCTGATCGATCGTATATTGATATTCACCGGTCCAGGCGGCGACTTTGCGGCGGACCTCTTTTCGGAAGCGGTTTAAGAATGTGGCGGCACTCAGTCTATCGGCGTAGGCAGGAGCGTCGGAAAAGAGCCGCTTCAAGTCCGGATCGTAAAATGACGGTCGTTCAATCCCATAGTGGTTACGCTTTCGCTCATAGTGCTCGCGCAGTGTCTTCTTTAGTTCTGAGAGGGGATCGATTTCCTCACGCGTGACCACCTTGGGCGGTACAGCAGCCAGCCCGTGCATGAGTCCATCGACATACTGCAGCTTCTTGAGCACAGGCCATCCCTTGTAGCGATCGGCCCAGGTCGAATCGGGTGTAAGCCAGACCGCGAAGGTCTCCGCAAAGTCTTCATCCGGATGGCTTTGCGCATACCACACATCAAGATGCCGTACGAAGCTCCGACTATAGGGCCGGGGACTGTAATATTTGGGATAGGGATCAGACGAGCGACCAAATACCTGTTGCCGACGACGGAGGCGGCGGAGGCGATAGGCATTCTCTATGGCGTGGCCGACCTCATGCCGTAAAATGCGCATACACCATTCCGATGTCCCGCCCTCGACCTCGAGCATCTGTTCCATTTCAAGTTTCGCGAGTCGTGGATGGGCCAGATAAAACGGCACGGCAATCCCCGGTACCCCATCCGGAGTAAACCATTCATTTGACACCCAAAAATGAGGACGGAATATAAGCTGTCTGGCTTCGAGTTCGGCATAGAGTTGCTGAATCTGTTCCGACAGGAATGGCCCATCGAGGGTGACTCCGAGTCGGCTCATGGGAAGGCTCAGGAGCTTCTCGTTCGACCACGAGACCCATTCCGGCTCGTGACCATGGCCGTCAGACTCTGTTGCTTCCTGTATTCGTGATCGTTGCATCGATGCCCTGTTCCGCGCAGTCAATCTGTAAGAGGTGCTGTGGGAAATATAGCATGTGCCTCAACATTGCCCCAGTTTAGGAGGCCGTTTCGTTGACTGCCTCCAAATAAGTGGAGAAAAAACGTCCGATCGAGTCCAAGAATGAACCGACACAGACAATATATGTTGCCAAGTCGGGCTAACGGAGGCGGGGAAGAAGGGCCGGTGCCGTAGCCCAGATGACATCAATCACCGACCACACGTAAGCCCGCGCTCGCTCGGGATCGGTCTCCCAATCCGATATAACTTCGTGCACATCCAGAATTGGCTGATCGTGGCCGAGACAGATCTGATTGAATAGAGGAACCTCTCGTCCAAATTGTTCCCGAACGAAGATTTGGTGGTCTCGCCCCATTGCAATGACAAGATCGGCAGCCCCAAGTAAATCCCTGGTGAGTTGTCGTTGGACATGTGTGGTGGGATTAGCTCCCTTCTCGCGTAATCTGGTCTGAACCCAGTCATGCACCGACTGAGGCTTGACGGCAATCCCGGCTGAACTGACAATGCAGGATGTGCCGACGCCGAGTCCTGCCTTGAGCGCATATTCGGCTGCCACGCTCCGAAAGATGTTCCCCGTACACACGAACAGTACAGACTGAGGCTTTCCGTTTAATCGATTCTCATCTTCCCCCATGATGCCCTCGATTGAAGATCGACAACCTCTCAGCTAATCACCTAGAATGCCAACCTATGTCACATTCGGCAAGTCCCTCACACGCTCGTCTCAAACTTGACGAAGCCACGGAACAGCTGCAAACCAAACTGCTTCGCCTCGTCGGGGAAACCATCGGCGAGTATGGTCTCATCAACGATGGCGACAAGATCATGGTTTGCCTTTCAGGCGGGAAAGACAGTTATGCCTTGCTCGACTTATTGCTGGTCTTGCAGCGGCATGCTCCAATTCACTTCGACCTTGTCGCGGTCAACTTGGATCAAAAACAGCCCGGGTTTCCTGCCCATGTGCTTCCCGACTATCTTTCACATATGGGGGTGCCATTCCATATTGAGGAACGAGACACCTACTCAGTCGTCAAGCGACTTATCCCTGAAGGGCAGACCACTTGTTCACTCTGCTCACGGCTCCGTCGTGGCATCCTCTATCGCGTCGCCACGGAATTGGGCGCGACCAAGATCGCATTGGGTCACCACCGGGATGACATTGTTGAAACCTTGTTCCTGAACTTGTTCTATACAGGCAAGCTCAAGACAATGCCGCCAAAACTACGCTCGAAAGATGGCCGGCACGTGGTTATTCGCCCGCTATCCGCCGTACGGGAGAGCGATCTCGCTCGGTATGCGGAACTCCGCGCGTTTCCCATCATTCCCTGCGATCTCTGTGGCTCACAAGAGGGCCTCAAGCGAAAACAGGTAAAGGAATTTTTGCGCGAATGGGAGCGGCGGTCGCCTGGCTGTACAGACAGTATGTTTGCCGCCCTATCGAACGTGGCGCCGTCGCTTCTCCTGGACCGACGGTTGTTCGACTTCGTGGGTCTGCGCGCATTCGATCAAGTAGAGGGGCAGGAAGACGCCTGGTTGGATCAAGACCCTTAGCACGTTCAACCGTTGCGTCAAACTTCGTAATTCGCTATACAAGGCTTCCTACTTTGACTGGCAGGTTGTGGCCCATGACACATTACCCTGACTTCAAGACGGTTGCCGAACAACTGGTCCAAATAGCCCGGTGGGCGTCTCGTATGGGCTGGGCTCCTGCAACAAGCACAAACTATAGTGTGCGGTTACCAGACGACGCCGCCCCTGCCTATTGTGCGATTACGAGTTCCGGAGTGGACAAAGGCACGATTGAGGCCGAGCACATCCTCGCTATCGATCAGCATGGCAGGCCTATTGATGCAGACGGACTGACACCCTCAGCCGAAACTCCCCTTCATCTGCTTCTCTATCGCACAATGGGCGCCGGAGCCGTGCTTCACACGCACTCGCTCCCAGCAACGTTGCTCTCGCAGCTGGCCTGCGATGAGGGACGCATCCTGCTCTCCGGGTGGGAATTACTGAAAGGATTGAGCGGTATCGACACCCACGAAGTAGAAATCTCCTTGCCGGTCTTTCCGAACTCACAGGACATGCAGGCGTTGTCAGCGCGCGTGGAACAGTCTCTTTCGAGAGAGCGGCCCTGCTATGGATTTTTGCTGGCAGGCCATGGTCTCTATGTGTGGGGGAAGGATGTATCCGAGGCGAAACGACATCTCGAAGTCTTCGAATATCTTCTCCAATGCCAACGAGAGATGACACGGCATGGCCACTCTGCGAATACCAGATAAGAATCTGACCCTGCGTGATCCATCAGCCGTGCGGCAATTCCTCGACACGCGTGGAATCGTCCATGAACGTTGGTCTGCGGATAGAGTTCTACCTTCCGGAGCCACGAACGAGCACGTCCTCGCCACCTACGACTACCTACTTAAGCCCTTCATGGAAAAAGGCGGGTACCGGACAGCGGACGTGATCTGTGTGGATGAACACACGCCGAATCTGGAAGGGATTCGAGAAAAATTCATCCGGGAGCACACTCACAGCGAAGATGAAGTGCGTGTCTTTGTTGAAGGCCAAGGCTTTTTTTGGTTCCACAAGGAAGGGCACGACGAAGAGGTCTTCGCCCTATTATGCGAGCAAGGTGATCTTATTTCTGTCCCAGCCAACACAAGGCACTGGTTCGACCTAGGCACCCCCCCCAAAGTACGCGCGATTCGTATCTTCACCGATCAGGCCGGCTGGGTCCCGCACTATACGAACTCCGGAATCGATCAACGGTATCGCTGGTAACCATCGCATGGTTCAATACGTCCTCATGGACATAGAAGGCACTCTCATTTCGGTGGCCTTCGTCCGCGAAATCCTCTTTCCGTTCGCAAAACACCGTCTCGCGTCCTTCCTCCATGAGCGGCGGCACGATCCAGAGGTGCTCCGATGGACAGAGGTCTGCCAGGACGTCATTGAGCGCGAAACAGGTGCGCGTCCTTCGTTTGAAGAGCTGCCTGTCACATTGACCGAATGGGTAGATCAGGACCGAAAGCTAGCCGGCCTCAAGGCATTGCAAGGAATGATCTGGGATGAGGGTTATCGACAACGGGCGTTTACACCGGAACTGTACGGCGATGTCCTGCCAGCATTAACACAATGGCGCGAGCGCGGCGTCCGCCTGGGAATTTACTCGTCTGGTTCAGAACAGGCACAGCGGCTCCTCTTTGCGCACACCAACGCCGGAGATGTGACCTCGTTGCTTGAGCATTTTTTCGATACCAGCGTAGGCGAGAAGAAGGTGGCTTCCAGCTACCGCACGATCAGCGAACAGATCGGTCTCCCGCCCCAGCACATTCTTTTTCTGTCGGACGCGGAACGCGAACTCGATGCTGCCGCGTCGGTCGGATTCAGAACCGCCCACATAGTGCGGCCTGGAACCAATGTAGGCACCCGCCATCCCGTACATCCCGATCTCGCACACCTTCTCCTCGAAGGATAGATCTTCCTCCTGAAGAATTGTTCGTGATGTGGGGAAACACACAGGTGCGGTCACGTCTTCAACTTTGACGCGAATCGCTTACGGAACTTGATCACTTTTGGCCCGACGACGGCTGTACAGTAACCCTGGAATGGATTCCTGACAAAATACTCCTGGTGGTAGGGCTCGGCTTCGTACCAGGTTCCGGCAGGAACGATTTCCGTCACAATCGGACTGTCATAGAGCTTCTCTCTTGTCACGGCTGCGATCACCTCTTCAGCGATCTGCTTCTGCTCAGGTACATGGTAGAAGATTGCCGACCGGTATTGAGTCCCAACATCGTGCCCCTGCCGATTAAAGGTTGTCGGATCGTGGATGACAAACAACACTTCGAGTAACTCGCGATAGCTGACAATGGTGGGATCAAATGTGATGCGTACCGCCTCTGCGTGGCCAGTCCTGCCGCTACACACAGCTTCATATGTCGGATGATCTACCTGACCGCCTATGTAGCCGGACTCGACCGCGATCACACCTTTCATCTGGTCATAGACCGCTTCAAGGCACCAAAAGCAACCGCCGGCTACGGTTGCGATACTGAATCCAGTCTGCGCTGAAGATTCGGTTTGTCTCATATGAATGCAGAGGTCTGATTACTTGGACAGCGCACGAGTCATAGCAGACCACATTCTCGTTGAGAAAGGAATGCTGCTTTATACCATGGAGGGACACGAGGCCGCTAACAGGGTCATGAATGAGCGCAGGCTCCTCACAATTAATATGTATGCTGGCATCTGAACCGTCGACGAAAAGGAGGAAGGAGAGGATGAGATAGCTACGCCTTAAGTTCTTCGTTGAGACTGGCGATAACTCGTCTGAGTTTTTCCTCCTCATCGGGCTGAATCTTCTTGAACTGAATCCCAAATGTATTGGCTTTGACCCACCGCACTTCGGCTTCGTCAATCCGCAAGGGCCAGTCAAGCCCAGGGACATAGATGCGGCACTCAAACGACGCCCCTTCGACGACCGGAAAATCGGTTTCGATCATACACCCGCCGGCAGAGAGGTCCAATGTCCGACCTTGGCCTTCTCCTTGGCTACCTGAAATGGTGCTTCTGAACTGCGATGTGAAACGTGGCTGCTGGCGTTTTTCCGTTGGAGGCTCTTTTGTAATCGTGCGAGGCTGAGAATCCCTCTTACTTGAGCCCAACAGATTCTTCACAAAACTCATGCGTACTTCCCCCGCATCAAACAATGAGCCCCAGGCTCTATTAAGAGGCACCGGGGCTCCTTCGAAACCGTGAATCGCTAGGTTACTTCTTCACATTCAATAGTACGTGCCCGCGACGGTTCTGTTGATAGCAAGATTCATTAGGATCCGAGCAGAACGGGCGCGCTTTGCCATACGACACGATCGCGACCTGCTTGGGAGCCACGCCCGACTCGATCAGATAGCTACGCGCAGCCTTAGCTCGCTTATCTCCTAACACAATGTTGTAGTCGGCCGTGCCCCGTTCGTCGCAATGACCCTCGACCTTCATCACCGCTCCAGGATGATCCTTCAGCCATCGCGCGTCGAGATTCAATGCCTCCATTCCGGTATCTGATAGCGCCCATTGGTCATACCCGAAAAACACGTCTTGTAGACCAGCTTCAATGGCCGCTTTTTCCTCTTTAGTTATTTCCGCACGCTGACGGGCGCTCATCCCGGAGCCGGAGGAGGAAAGTGATGCGATGTCGCCGCCCTTCCCCAGCCGCTCTTCAGAGGGATTCTTAGAGAAACCACTTAGCCCTCTCTCTTGACTACTCTTTCCCGTTTCTCCATCGGACTGCAGCCATTTCATGCTACAACCCTGACCGACCAACAGAACGAGCCCCATCGCTGCCACAATACCTGTTTTCAGTGGACTTCCGATCATGATTATTCTCCCATTTTGAAAAAAGAATTCGCCTGTGTACATGAAATATAGCACTTGAATGAAAAGATGAGGCTCTCTTGCGGTTCAGAGCTATTTCGCTTGAATTGTCAGGCAGTTGTAGAAGGCTATCCACTTGAGGATGGAGGGGTAGATAAGGGAGCGGCCCCCCTATGTGACTAACCGCGAATGAGGGACCAGCGAGGGAACCGTTTAGAATTGGGCTGGTTTGCGATCAGCCCATCGAGCCGGACGCATCACGGTGCTTAACGCGGCGACAGCACAAATGAAAGCCAACATGGCCAAGCCCACCATCAGAAGAAAACCAGCTCGGACCTCATGGAGGACTGCATGACTCATGATGCGCCCCTCCTTTTTGTGACTTTACTTTTACCCACTCAGCCATCCGCAAGAACAGACCCAGGGTGCCGTGGGATCCTGCTTTGTCAACCACCGTCCGCAACAGGGGCAATGCCTCGTCCAGGCGCGCCGCTGTCCTCGGTCTAGAAACCTCCCCTTGGAAAGTCTGACTCCGTCATGCCCATAGCATAGCACCATTCAGGCACCCCATGGATCCTGCTGCTTTTGCTAAGAATACTGCTGGATATATAAGAAATCTATGCAACTTTGGCGGGGGATAATCTGCTCGAAAGGGCCAGGAGGATCAGATATACGCTACTGATACTTCAGGTATTTCATTCTGAGTTTTCTCAAGCTGAGATGAAATGGTGCGCCCGGAGGGACTTGAACCCCCAACCCTCGGATCCGAAGTCCGATGCTCTATCCATTGAGCTACGGGCGCATTCGGCTACTTCAAACACTTCAAGAGAGACCTTGTCAAGGACACCACAACTCCAGATCTTCGTC
>DATENE010000031.1:0-15916 GCA_035275205.1 Nitrospiraceae bacterium | reverse complement strand
CGGACTTTTGGTTTCCGAGTGGCCCGTACTCGATGTTTAGTGTCCCAACCACTTGATACCTTCATGTTCGCTCCGTTAAGGCTGACATCTCCTACGTGAAACAGACGTTTCGAAGTTCGAATTCGAACGCCGGCTTCCATTCTTCACATTCTAGGCTTTGAGGTGTCCTCTTGGTCCTCCCCTGACGTGCCGAGGCCAATCCACCCCCGCAGAAGATCGTGTCGGGTCACGCAATAGACAACTCTCCCATCCTTTTGGACAGGAAGGTTCAATAGGCGTTTCTCCTCCATAATCTGCACGGCTTTGTCGATCGTGGTCTCGGGCGTGGCGACGATGCGATCGTGCACCATGAGGTCTTCCGCCGTCAGCAGGGAAAGATCTTTGCCCGCTTCCAACGCCCGGAGGACATCAAATTCGCTGATGAAGCCCATGACTTCGTCACGCTCATTGACCACCGGCGCTCCGTGCATATGGGAAGACAGTAACTCCAAGGCCACGACCATTCCATTTTGGCCAGCTCGCAGGGTCAGGGTATTGGTTCCTCTGATCTGTCCGACCCTGCGTAAGCCGCCGGCCGGAACCCCAGGTAATTCGAATTTCACCATCTCGTTGGCCATTAACATCTCGTTCTCCTTTCATAACTGAACCACCATCTGCCGGCACATCATTTGATCCGCCGGGGCCACATCACGCGTGTTTGCTGAACACCCCGGACACATAGAGGTAGAGCGTGACGAGTCCCACCGGAACCAAAAACATCGTTGCCGTGAAGATCATCATGTTCATAGTCGCTAACCCTTCCCGTCCGTCGACACCACGATGATCGGATCTCGACGGACGTCAAGCGGGCGTGTCGTGAGAGTGAATGCTTACGCTTTTTCTTTCACTGTCAGATCGTTCTTCACCGACTTCACGCCGGGAATCTGCCAGACAGTCCAAGAGGCTTGAGCACTGGTCATCAGGCTCGCCACTTCGCCGCTTAGCGACACCACGCCCGCATTGGTCTGGGCATGGATACCAGCATCCTTCAGAGAGGCGTCTTTCGCAATCTGGGCATTGACGCGTGCCGTAATCGCGTCATCCTTATCATCGATCACCTCGCGTTTGGCCGGGGCGACGACTTGGAGTTCGCTCTTCACACTCTTGACGCCGTCGACTCCTTTGGCAATCCCTTCCGCCGCCTGCTTCGCCTCCTCTGAATCCACCTTGCCACGGATCATCACCAATCCTTGCGACGTCTCGACAGTAATCTCGCTCCCTTTGACTCGGGCATCGGCAAACAACGCAATCTTGGTTTTCGACGTCAGCCATGTGTCAGTGATCGGCGTCTTCTCGTCGGCTTTGTTGACCGCGTACACCAATCCGGTCATGAGTGCCCCACCGATAAGAACCAGAGCTGTGCAGAGTGTCAGTATAGAGCGTGTATTCATGATCTTCTCCTTATCCGAATGTAAAAATGCGTTGTCAACTGTCCTTCGTGCCCAGCACCCCTTCAGTCGGCTTTCTTCTCCACACCTATCGTTGGCGGCTTCTTCCGCCACGCATCGACCCGCTGCAGCAGCACGACCGTTTTCCCGGCATACCGTGCTTGAACATTCCCGAGCAGTTTCTCGTAGTTCCCTTCAATCTGTTTCAGTGTGCCTTTGAAGTGGCCCCACCTTCTATTGAGTTGTACAGTGTTCATCGCCTTGTCCTCCTTTGTGTGAAATATCGATACCGTCGTTTCCTAGGGTCACGCCAAAAACCTGTCGGCAGCCCGTCATCCCGGTCACACGACCCGACCGGGGCGCTCCGTGATCACGTAGATTGCTCCAAGCAAGATCCCAGTCGCGAGCAGAACCCAGGACATGGGGGCCGTGACCACGGCCACCCCAGCCCAATGCAGAACCCCGGCAATCACTCCCAGGACCAAAAACAGTATGGCGTAGTACACAATCTCACCCTCCTTTCATAGAAACTCGGAAGTGGAGTAAGCATTCTCTGAAGGATGGCCCTGGACCTAGCCGCTATGGATCAGCAGACCAGGACACACGCAGCCGTTCAGAGAAACTCTGGCATCCGGAGGAACGGAGACTGGGGAATCGGTCACGCCAGGAAGGAGTAGGAAGCGTAAGAGATGGGACAGTCAGCGAGCTTCATCCTCGCCAGTTCACTCTGGGCGCAATCAGGCTGGGAGTCAAGCAATATAAATATGTACCTCGATAGATCAATGATATGGGCATGTTGCAGTCTGCAAGCAGTGAGGGGGTCGTGACGTGGGCTGTGCGACGCCCACCAAGAGGGTGTTATTAGGAGATCGTGCAGGCCGAAATTCTGATTCTTCGGCTAAGAGGTCAGTCGCTTCGCGCTACACTGCTTCAGCCAGCTGCGCCGAGTGAATATCGAACTGATTAACAAAGAGGGGAGCCTTCGATAAGAAGGAAAACGGCTGCCAAGCATAGACCCTTGCCCCTTCCTTCATCTCCCTCCTATAATGCGCCTCCCTGCGAGGCTGCCATGCTATTCTCGATTCTCCCTCACCATCGCTTGCCGCTGGCCCACTTCTTTCGTTTGGTGTCACTGATAACACTCCTGGTGCTGAGTAGTGGTCCAGCGTATGCGGAATGGGTAGTGGCCGGTTCAACCGACGATGGGATGATGGCATACGCCGATCCAGACACCATTCGCCGTAAAGGGGAGATGGTGATAATGTGGTCATTGTTCGACTTTCAGATCATGCAATACGTGGAGGGTATACCGAGCTTGTCAAAAAAGGGTCAAAGCGAGTACGACTGCGCAGAGGAGCGCCTTCGGCTGCTTGCGCTGGTGGAGTATGCTGGCAATTTAGGGAAAGGCAAGGTGGTTTATACCGATTCGATCGCACAGCCGTGGCAACCAATTGTGCCGCGTAGCGTTGATCACGCTCTGTGGAAAGTTGCGTGCGGCAAGAAGTAATCGGGCAGTGAGACGACTACTCCTGGCATCCGTTGCCGTCTTGTGTTTCCAGATCTCCGCCGTATGTGGGAGGAGGAGCTGGCCATGTTCATTCCCTACGCTTAGCTGACACCTGCGACTTGTCTGATGGTGAAGATCCCGACACCTCGTGTGATGGTCACCTTCCCGTTTCGATTTAAGCGAGAGATCTCATTATAGATATCGCTCGCGTTGAACTCGGGAGAGCGAGCCACCAAGGCATCGAACGCGCATTCCTGGGAGTCCCGGAGGAGTTCGAGGATGCGATCGGTAATTGGCCGTTGTGTTGACATCTGGACACCTCCTTGCCGCGATGGAATGTCATGATCTTGAGAACGTGTACCGAGTGTGATCCCGGCGTTGGAGCGGCGGAGACTGGGGAATCGGTCGCGTTGGGAAGGAAACAGAAGCGCGAGAGATGAGACAGTCAGCGTGGCTGAAACGTCATAAGAATGATGCTACGCGCAAAGAGATGGCTCAGTCAAGCATTGCACTCATCGCCACAGCAATGCGGACTACCTCGGTAGTCTCTCGACCCACGGCTTCCAACCGAATTCAATCGCCTCGTCAAAGCGGTCCTCCAGGTCTGCCCCGCCAAAGTACGACCCAAACGCCGACCCAATGCCTCCAAACATAATAGTCTCCTACGTGGTCTCAGGGGGTGGGACGAATGTTGTCTGCGATGTTTCCACCGTGATCTTTTGTTCGAGCGTCATGCGAGAGGCTGAGTGTGACTGAGCGATTCCGAGGGAACTGTAGATTTGCGCGAACGCCTGCATGTTGCTGCTTCGGGATTCGATCGCCTCAAGCCGCGCCAGACTCTTGTCGGCTACAAACCCGAGGTCTCGTATGGTTGCCTTCTTAGCCTTCTCAGCGGTGATGTTTCCGAGAGACAGCCGTGCCACGCGCTGAAGGTCGCCCTTCACATAGTCATCGAACCCACTTTGGACGCTATCCGGCACTGGCACAGTGGGATTCACCGGAGTTCCGGATAGGGCTGTTATCGTCTGCGACGGCGCTTTCCCCATCCGCCTAGCAATCTCCCCCACACTGCGGACCGAGATACTCAAGTCCTTGGCTACCTTGAGCTGCGAAGCGCCGCTACGCAGGAGAACTTCAGCGAGTTGCACCTTGTTGCCGAGTCTCTTGCCAGTCAGCAAGAACGGCTTTCGGGGTCGTTTCCCTCCTGAGATGGTTTCTGGGATAGGTGGCTGCGTATCCATTACCGCCTGCCTCCGTTGAGCATGGCGCACCGTACCCGGTCCGCCGCCTGGTGAAAAGCGGTCCAATCACCGCTCAGATAGGCATCGTCGCACCGATCGAGTTCTGCCATGATCAGGGGGAGCCGAGGGTCCTGCGCGGTCAGCCCTGCCGTGAGAGTGGCCAGGGCTCGCCAGGCGGTCAACCAATCCGGTGTGGCTCGGTGTGGCCGTTGTGCCTCACTCCCTCTCGGCTCTGCGCTTCGGATCAGATCGAGGTATTTCCCCATAGACTCCTCCCTTACGACATTAACGATATAACGACATAACCCCTCACTGGGATCCCCTCTCAGCCCTCCCGGACCACGTGGCAAGGAGGTTTGGTCGTTTTGTCGTATATGTCGTAGCCCTAGCCCGCATACTCACCGAGATGGCTGGGTCACTTCTGTCGCCACTCTCGTGACGGCAAACCATCGTTCGATCGGTCGCCCGCCAAACTCCCCTGGTTGACTCTCTTCCATGCGTGCCAGTCCTTGCTTGGCTAACAGCAACAAGCCCCGGTCAATCTCATGAGCTTTGCGGTTTCGTCCAAACCAGTCCCGGATTTCCGTTCTGGTCATGCCGTCCGGGTGAGACCGGAGGGCCGGGAGCAGGGAGTCCGCAATTGGATCGCCTAGCCGCTGCCCGAAGATGTAGCGTGCGCTCGCTTCGCAATACTCCCACAACGCCAAGGCTGCCGTGAGATGGTCTGGCTGTACGACATACGACATATCTTGGAGCGCATAGAGCGAGGCCAGCCGCATGACTTGTGCCTCTGCGCGTGATGTCACCGCTCCCAGCAAGCCGGGCTTCCCTTCGGAGAGTTCCCCATAGACCTTGCACCACAACGCGCGGGTGTCTGCATCGCGCTTCAGTTCGTGGGTCTCACGTCCAAACGTCACCGCCTGTTTGAGCCGCTGAATCAACATGGGCTCATGCGCCGCGTCGAACTGTCCTCCTTCAGGGAGAATTTTGGACCGCTTGACGCACAGCCATAGGAAGCGGTTACAAAAGCCGTTGCTCGCTTCATTCGCTTCCATCAGTCGGCACAATTCATCTTTGGTCACATGCACCACGAGGGAGATATGCGCGCCGGTCGCTTGCGCCGGTTCATGTTTCGTCATGGTGCGGAGGTCGCCCTTGTCCCAGGCTTGCCGAATGAGTGCGCTCAGGGTATTCCCTTCCCGGCCCATGACGCTCAAGACCCCGGCGAACTCCGATTCCATCACCAGAAGCCGCTTATCGCTCACGCCCTGGTCAACGATGGTGGTTTGATAGTCTCCCGTAGACCTCCCCCGCTCCCGGATCGGCTCAGTTTTACTAATCGGATCGCGCACCGCCCAGATCAGGCCTTCGCCGGAGGACAGCCCGTTGAGCACCCGCGTACTCGTCCAGTCCGGATCTACCTGCTCAAACATCTGGCGAATGTATCCCCAGCTCGTGCCCTTCCGTCCTTTCGACGTTTCTCCCACCAGGGCCGCAAAGAGGTTCATACAATGCCGATCGGCTTCCGCACGGAAATGCGGCGCACGGTTCAACGTGTTGCCAAAGGCCACGAGGGCTTGAATGAGCAAGGCGACCGGATCCGCTTCGCTATGCGGTTCAATGGCGCGTACCAGATCACCAAGCACGCCGCGCACAGCCAGGCGATTCAGTTCGGGCCAGCCATCCGGGAGAATCATGCGCGGCAGGGTGTCGGATTGAGACACCATTGGGGCGAGGCCTTTCAGGAAGTGCTCTTGTGCTTGGTCAAATGCAGCGGTTGCCTGTTCGTAGGTCGTTTCGCTCATGATTGATCCTCACTGTCCAAGAGGGCATAGGCATCACCCAGCCGATTGAGCTCGGCGTTCAGTTTGTCGTCCGACCATGCCTCAATCGAGATCCCTCGCGCGGACTGAATGAGGTGTTCCGCCTGTCGAAGCGTATCGAGGCGTCGGCCTTCCGCGTCATGCGCGGTCTGGCGCGCAGCCTTAGCCTCTGCTCGTTGGCGCATCGCTTCACGACGTTGGTAGGGGTCGGTCGAGAGCGCATCAAAGAAAAGGTCTTTGACTGTGAGGCCTAGCGTGCGGGTAATATCTTCCAGCGAACACCCCGCCCAGCATCGCAGCAAGAGGCCTTTGTCCCCTTCAGTCAGGGCAAGGGAAGGGTTCTTGTCTTGGTGAGCGGGACACCTCGCCATCCACTTGCCCGAACCACGGGGCCGAACACCCTCCAACCGAGAGAGAAGTTCATCTGCGTTCATGGCTGTGCCTCGATCGCCGCAAGGCGCCGGCTCATCTCGTAGAGAACATGCTTCAACAACGGCGGGCGCAAGTCGTCCAAGCCGCCAAGCCACACAAGATATTCGTTCGGAAGCTCTGCGAGCGGCGTACCCCTGTACTTACCGAATGGCATCATCGGCCCGGGATGCCAGGCAGCCTGGTTGCCTGAGTTCGTACGTTCCGCTAACGTAGGTGGCATCGTTAGTTCCTTTCCTGCCGCCATCATCCCGCTCACCTCGTCAGCTCAATCGGTTCCCGCCAGCCGTCAATAATCATCTGATTGACGTACGATTCAGGGACTCTCACGTTTCTCCCCACCCGGACGTAGGGAATTCGTCGCAATCGAATGTCCCGCCTCCAGCTTGAAATTTTTCTCTTAGTTCGCGCCTCAGCTTCGGCCAGGGTTAGGAGAGTTGTGCTACCTCGCTCCTCAATGGTGTTCATAATCTTTCCTCCGTCATCATTGGATAAATTGTGTCGTGCATGCCTTAGCGCTATTGACCACTAATCATTTATCTGAGCACGCGCCGGGATGCACGGAGTCAGAAAACGAACCGTTAAATAAATATTTGAGAGGGCAAATCCGTGGCTAGATGGGAAGGGGGCACACTAGAATTGAATCGACTGGGGACAATGAATCGAGGAGGTCAAACGGAAGGGCGCTTGCGGTGCTCGCGCTTCGCTGTGGTCACAAGCTTGATCGGCATACCTTTTTCTTGAAGGAATTCGCGGCACCGATTCTCCACGGTTGTTTTATTTAGGTCAACTCTCACGCGGACCAATTCGGCGCGCACTACTGCATAAAAGGATTTCTTCTGTCCATGACGGGGTGCCCCATCACGGGCATAGACCCTCGTGCATGCTGTCCGTATCACGTCCTCATCATCGTCGGTAAGCCCCGGCTGGCCCTTTTTCGATTGCAACTCAAGCCAGCGCGTGGACACCAACTCAGCGGCGCGCTTGGCCTCCCTCTTCGATATGCCAGGACGCAGACTCAGATTCGCTTGCACGACAACGGCTGATCCGGTGTGGGGGTCTACAAGCTTGGTCAGTTCAACGGACCAGAGGTAGAACTCCCAGGGCGGAGCCTGGGTCAGCACGAGCCACCGAAACCAGCTCTCCATCCCACGGAGCGGCACGTGTCGGCATAGTCGAGAAATCTCCCGGTCTAGTACCGAGATCGTGAGCGTCGAAGCCTGAAGTTGTTTCCGGAGAGATTCCACCGCTCGGTGTGTCTCGATCGCGGCCTGTCTTATCTTAGGAGTGAGCTGTACATGGTGCGACGTTTCTCGTCGAATCCCTTCTGGTGATCGACGGCCGCTTTCCTTTAGATATTTCTTAACCTCGGCGGCTGGCATCACATCGATCCAACTGGACACGGGGCCATGGAAGATTTTCCAGCCATCCCTAATCTGTTTTGAGCGAATGCGTTGAAGCTGTTCCTTGGTAAGATTGAGCTTCTGTTGTGGTTTGGCAAAAAGTTTCAGTCGTTCCCGTGTGAGGCGCGCCGAACGCTTTTGATAGGCCGGGTCCTGCCGCTTCTCTGCGCGTATTTTTTCGAGGCTGCATCCGTTTTTGTTGCCGGTACAGCCATTCCACGCGAGAGGGTCTCGACATTTAGGACAGAGTTCTGGCAGCTTGGGATCCATAAATTTTATCTGAGCGTGCCTATGTGAACGCACTGGCACCCCGGCGGTGGGGTGGCGGCAGCCCCTGCGAGGTCGGCCTCCATTATTCCACTCTCGGTTTCACTCCCGGTTCACTCCCGGTTAGGCTCCCATTCCTGAATGCTCCTCGTTCCCACTCGTTCACACGTGGAAAGCCAGAGTTCCCGCTCCAGATCAGCGGTTGGAGCCACTCTATCACACTCATTCGCACATGGTCCCAGTCCCCCTAGAGCGCCTTGCCAAGGCGAGGGTCGCGGGTTCAAATCCCGTTTCCCGCTCCAGTTTTTACAGTCGGTTGCGTGTCCTCCTCAGTTAGTGATTCTCCCGCACTCCCGGTTTTACTCCCGGTTCGAGTCTGTGCGAGGCCTTCAATCGCCTGCCACAAATGCGCCGGTGAGAGATGCGCGTAGCGGTCCAGCATGCGCGGAGACTTCCAGCCACCCAGCGCCATTAGCGTGCGATCGTTCGCGCCGTTCATCGCGAGGCGTGACGCAAAGGTATGCCGCAAATCGTGAAATCGAAATGGGGCCAAGCCTGCCCGCGCCACCGCTTTGGCGAAGATGCGCCGGAGATACCGTTGGTCATGAGGGAACACGCGATCCGTTGAAGCGGGTTTCTCGGTGTCCCGCATTCCAGTAAGCAATGTTTGCATGACGGAGTTCATCGGCACCCGTCGCCGCTCTCCCGCTTTCGTTTCGTGAATCGTGAGCACGCCAACCGTCCAGTCGATGTCCGCCCATCGGAGACGTAAAAGTTCCCCTTGCCTGAGTCCGGTGTGGAGTGCAGTCGCGACGATCGGATGAAAACGCGCAGGCAATGACGCGAGCAGGTCGGCTTCCTGTGACGCGATGAGATAGCGCACCAGGACGTTGTTCGGCTTCGGCGTCTGCACACGGGAGGAGGGATTCTCCCGCAGTACGCCGAGTCTCTTCCCCCGATTGAACACCGCTTTCAACACAGTCAGATAGCGAAGTACGGTGGCCGGTAGCCGGCCTTCGTTCTGGAGATCCGCGAGGACTCGCTCAATCTGTCGTGCCGTGATCGTGTTGGCGTCCTGATCTCCGAATACGGCTTTCCAGCGCGAAAGCCGTGCATGATCATCCCCCGATCGTCGGCGTCGTGCGTCCACGATGGCGTGATAGTCGTCTGCTAATTCCTTGAACGGAGCCGGCTTCTGTTTGTCGAAGAGTTTTCCCTCGCGCTGTTCTCCCTTCAGCCGTCCATACAACGCTTTGGCTTGCGTCTTGTTGTCACAGCGATACCAGCGTTCACGACCATGCAGGTAGAGCCGCGTCCACCATGCTCCCTCTTTGAACGTCACACCGCGATCTCGACTATTCATTCGTGCCATCGATCACCGTCCTTTCAATTCGCCGGCTGTAGATCGTGTGTCAACGCCGGCAGCACTTCCACTTTTTCTGCAATCAAGCTGCATAATCGATCGGCCTGGGCTTGCAGTGCTCGATCGACTGCACGCACATTGAGACGGGCGTAAATCGATGTGGGCCCGAGACTCCGATGGTTCAACACGTTTTGAATGGTCGGCAGGTTCTCTCCACTGATGGCCAGATAACTGGCGCAGGTTCGACGGAGGTCATGCAGGCGCACATCGTCTAAGTTCCATCGGCGACGGATGAGCCCCCAGGTTTTGTGCGCACTGGCTTCTGACCAGTGGTCCCCGTTGGCACCAGGAAACACCCATTCCGATATCCGGGGCAGCATCGCGAGGCTCTCCAAGACTTGAACCGGCAACGGGACGGTGTGACTGGTCCCGTTTTTCGTGCGCGTCTTTCTCCACAGTCGTGACCCGGCATCGACATCTGCCCAGCGCATCTTGAGCGCTTCGCCCATGCGGCATCCCGTGAAGAGTAAGAGCATGAGAAACGCGCGGGGCTTCTCGGGAAGCTGGGGCAAGCCCTGCAGAAAATGCTGGACTTCATGGGTATCGAGGAAACGCTCGCGTGGGTACATCCGAAAACGCAGGAGTCCTGCCGCAGGATTCGCACAGGTGATGAGCTCCATGCGGAGAGCCCAGTTATAGACACTGCGCAAAAAGGTCGCGGCTTTGTTCGCATGCCCTGGAATGTGTTCGAGGGTCATGTACCATAACCGGATTTCTTTGCGGGAGATGGTGTCCGGTAAGCGATCGGCCCACGGCTGCCAATACTGCCGATACACTCGCTCGAATCCTGCGCGGCTGGGACGCTGCTTCAGATGATGCGCCGCGTAGAGGTGACAGAGTTCCTGAAAGGTATACGGCGCGCTGGTACTGTCGCGGCCCAAGAGGGCGTGCAACTCATCCGGCCTGAGATCGGAGAACACCAGTTCCGCTTTTCTCGGTGGTGGCTTACGGATATGGGCCTGCCCCGGTTGCCACGCACGATAGTAATAGGCTTGTCGGACTTCTCGCTGTCGAAGGTAGGTGGTCACTTCGGTCACTGGGAGCCCTTGCTTGGCGAGACGCACCCCACAGGTATGCCGGAGATCTTTCCACGCACACCACGGGATGTCCGCCCGTCGGATGGCGGATTCCCAGCGGCCGGTATAGAAGTTATGGATGCTGGCGGGCCGCGTGGGATTGCGGAGGTCTGGGAAGACCCACAAGGAGGGCGGCTGGATGCGCTGGAGTTCCCGCAATACGGCGACGACGGCTGGCGAGAGACTCAGCGCCACGACCGCGCCAGTGGAGGGATGCGGAATCATCAGCGTCGTTCGCGCTAGATCGACATCCCGCCACCGCAGGGTGAATTGTTCCGACTGTTTGAGGCCCGTCAAAATGGCAAAGCGGATCCAGAGGGCGTAGGGCTGGCCGACCGCCGCGCACAGTTTGCGCTCTTCTTCTTCAGTGAGCACGCGTAACACTGGTGGCTGCTCCTTGGGAAGCGGAATGGTGGCACAGAGATCGACTGGCAGATAGGCCATGCGAGTACCCCAGGCGCACACGCGACGAAAAAACCGGAGGTAGAAATTCTTGGTCCAGTCGCTGCGCCCGCGCTTGGCGAGGGTGTGCAGTTGTCGTTGGATGAGATCGACCGCGAGATGGTCAAGTGGTAACTCGCCGAGCTGATCTGTCCACCAGAGGGCATGGCGGTCATCTTCCCGCCGCCGTTCGTTCGCGCGGAGCCGATAGCTGTTGATGAGCTCCGCAACGGTCACGGTGTCATCCTCCGCATGGCTGCGAACGAACGCCAGTCCTCTGCCTCGCTGAAGCGAAAGTTGCAGTCACTGAGGAGGGTGCGCCAGTCTTCCGCGCTGCGCTCATCATCAAAGTCTGGCAGGTGATCACCAAGACAGACTTTCACGACATAGATGAATTGGTCATTCCAGTTGCGCCCAGTCCTGGCCGCCTCGTGCTCCATTGCGCTGATCGTGGTGACGGGACCGTCAAGATGGATGCGAGCGGTGTACTGCGGAGCCGTATAAAAATCAGCACAGTCCCCTCGGTGATGTGGATGGACCCTCATGACTCCCTCCGTGGCAAAGGGTTACGCCGCCTTCTTGCCCTTGAAATGCTGCTCTAGTAAATGCCGAATCAAGCCGGCCGCTGTGGTGCCGCGTTTCCGTTCGGCGTCCAGCTTGACTTTGAGCTGCTGAGGAAGCTGAATAACCATCCGTGTCATTTTCACATCTGTTACTCCAGTTAATTGAGTTACATCTATCATGCACCGTCTAATGTAACATACACTATCAAGTGATAGCAAGTGCTATTTGCCTGTCCCCGTCCTGCTGTGCTACACAAGTGCCAGACAAACGCTTGACACATGGCACCCAAAAGTAACCCTGACAAACCCGCCCATCTGAACATCCGGGACATCCCCCGATCGACCCTCTACCGCCTCAAGATGGCAGCCGCCGCCGAGGAAAGGACCGTCAAGGAGTTGGTGTTAGAACTGGTGGATCAGAAGATCCAGGAGCTAGAGAAGAAGGGCCTCCTACCGAAGGGGAAAGGCTAGTCTGAGCAAAGAAGGGGATCCTGCCGAAGGGAAAGAACTAATGGAGAAGACCATCCAGTATCAGGGATACACCATTCAATCCTCTCCCCAGTACCAGACGGATACAGGAAAATGGCAGCTTCGCATCTTCATTTCCGTTGACGGGACGGGCACCGTCCGCACACGCGAACTCTCGGCCGATGGTGTCTATGCGACTGAACAGGAAGCCGACGTGCACGGGATCACCTTTGGTCAACGGGTCATTGATGGCAAGGTAGACGGTCAGTCCGTGACGGATCTCAAAACGGAAGATCGCCGAACGACGCCGCGTCTTCGGGTGCAATTCCGGACCACGTTTTCGGGTTCCCCCACACTCGAAGGGACCGGCCTGATGCTGGATCTCTCTTCGGGCGGCTGCCGCATCGAGAGTCCGGTCACCGTGGAAGCCGGTATGTCGTTGGAACTGCGGATTAATGTGCCAGACCTTGAATGGCCGCTGATGATTGAGGCGGCGAGCGTACAGTGGGTCAGCGGCCAGACATTCGGCCTCGCGTTCTTTCGGATCAGAGAGACGGAGCTTGAGCGGTTGGGGCAGCTGATCCGGGCCCTCACCGAGGGGCATGTCGGGTTCTCGCCGAAGGGGAAGTGATCGGTACGAACCCAGCTGACCCGAGTAGGAGTGCTCATGCAGGTCCGCCGAGACCAGCGTTTTCTTGTGCATTTTCATAGCGTGTTCTCTGGTCCAACGCTCAGTGAATCTTTCGGTACGATCTTGAACCTGTCAGAGGGTGGATGCTGCCTCCTCACTGACAGCCAGGTTCACGCTGGCATGCTATTGACCCTGCACCTTCACGTGACTGGCGAGGCATCGCCGATTCACATTGAAAAGGCGGCAGTACGTTGGACCCGTGGACCAGAATTAGGCGTGGGGTTCATCACCGTGACCCCCCTTCATCAGGAACGATTGGGTCAACTCCTCGCACGATTAAAACGGGAACAACAGGCTTGAGCAAGGAGCAGATCAGAAGGTGGCGGCCACGCTTCAGCAAAAGACGCCGGGAGAGTATATCCAGGAGATGTGAGAGGTATCGTAGTGCCGACGTGGATCGCGTACGGTAAGGGCGGCTATGTGTGCGCTTCTAGATCAACAATGTAATGAGCCGCAACGCCCTGGCAGTCGCTTCCACAGGACCTGATGCTCTTCATAACGTGTTCTGCATCCCCTTTCGTTGCCCACAGAGAAAACGCACGAGCTCTACAAGACGTGACAAACGCGAAGGGTCCATCACCGTCGATATGGATCGTTCGACTGCCGAGCAACGACTGCGCTTTGTTTTTCCAATCCATCCTGAGTCTCCTCTTTCGATTTCGCTCACTAGCTGAACGCGTACCTCCGAGACGACCCTACCGATAGAACATGAAGTGACGATGAATTAAAAGTGAGCATTTCTTCGTGAACGGTTGGGGGCCCTCCATCTCGGATCTCACGGTTCATCGAGAGCATGAACACTTCAAGCTTTGACAACCACGGGGGCCAGTCACCTTCCCGTCCGGGCAAGTCACGCTGGGGTCGCGGTGCTTGGCATGGGGGATACCACAGCTAACAATCCTTCAAGGGGGTTCTCCGTGACTCCTATCGCTTCCTTCGGATACGTGTTGAAAACCTGGGCTGTGATGATAAAATCAACGCGAATTAGACAGGTCTTCGGTGTCACACTCCACGTCTTCTTGATCTTCGCCGCTGTCCCCATTTCGCGTTCCTCGATCCGCTCAATGATTAGCCAGAGGCCGAGCACCGTCAATCCCGCATCGCCTACTTTACCGATGAAAGCCCAGCGACTTTTCTCTTCACGTGGCCGTTCAAGCCCCAAGAACAGACGCACTCCCTCATCTGATACCCAGACAATGACCTGTCCTCCTGCCGTCAGCATTCCGCTCCTCCTTGTTGCTAGAGACTTACTCCGTCAAGGGTGTGGCCTAAAGGTACTCTTCGCAGAGAGGAACGCCAGGTATTTCAAACAACCAGCTTCTCAAAGACAATCACGCCGCCAACATGATTATTCGAGCATACGGCAGTACCAGCCGCTCCAAATGTGAAGTTAAGGAACTTGATAGACCCGTTGGGGACAGCAGAGATAGTGACTTAAGTGTCATTCATGCCGTCTCGTCAACTTCGGGAGTCTGGGTCTTCCTTGAGTCAGCGGGATGTCCTGTTCCAACCAACTGTTTGCCATGTGCGACATCTGCTGGCGAATGTCTTCTATCGAAGGAGTCGTCTTAGTCCCCTGTGGAAGACCGAGCACCTCCCATCGGACTTTTGGCCTCCGCGCCGTCCGCGCTCGATGCTTTCTCGCCTTCTTAGCGCCCGATCGGTGAGTAGAATACATTCGTCCTCCTTCAGGAGCCAAACCAACCTGCCATGGCCCATGAGCGCCTAATGGGCGCCACTCAAGGTCTGTCGACCATTCTGCGCCGCGACCGCATGGATCACCACCAACACCATTCCACCCAGAACCCAGGAAAGCTGGACGGGCCGCGCCTTTTGTCCCTCCGGGAAACCTTCGTGGACGCCGCGTCACTCATCTGGACAGTTACAGGCTAGGACGTCTCTGCCACCCAGGGGGTTAGTGGCATCATTGAAAGCCAGATGCCATCTGTGCCCTTGCGCGCATTGCTGATGTACGACCAGTCGCTGTTGCGCGTCTGTCCCTCGAGACGAACGTTGGGCAACCACATCATCGGCCTGACAAATATCGCATGTGGACATGATCAAGCGCCTTTCAGCCAAAGTGAGAAGTGGTTTCTGGGTTGATAGGCCTTTTCATAGCTTCACAGTCTGTCACTCTGTCTTCCATTGGGGTCATCCGCCTAGCATCAAGAGGATTCTCAAGGCACCGTACCTCCGATCGGACTTTTGGTTTCCGAGTGGCCCGTACTCGATGTTTAGTGTCCCAACCACTTGATACCTTCATGTTCGCTCCGTTAAGGCTGACATCTCCTACGTGAAACAGACGTTTCGAAGTTCGAATTCGAAAGCCGAACGCCGGCTTCCATTCTTCACATTCTAGGCTTTGAGGTGTCCTCTTAGTCCTCACCTGACGTGCCGAGGCCAATCCACGCTCGCAGAAGATCGTGTCGAGTCACGGAATAGACCACCCTGCCATCCTCTTTGACCGGGAGATTCAGTAAACGCTTCTCCTCCATAATTGTCACGGCTGCTTCGATGGTGGTCTCGGGCGTGACGACGATGCGATCATGCACCATGAGGTCTTCTGCAGTCAGCAGGGAAAGATCTTTGCCTGCTTTCAACGCACGGAGAACATCGGATTCGCTGATGAATCCAATGAACTCGTTCTGATCATTCACCACCGGCACGCCGGGCGTATGGGTGGTCAGTAATTCCAATGTGACGACCATTCCGTTTTGGCCGGCGTGAAAGATTAAGGTATTCGTCGCTCTGATTTGCCCCACCGTTCGTATGCCTCCGGCTTGGACCCCGGGTAATTCGAATTTCACCAACTCGTTTGCCATTAACATCTCGTTCTCCTTTCATACAATTGAGCCGCGACCTGACCGCACGTCCTCTGAGCATCCGGGCCACATCACGCGTGTTTTGTGAACGCCCCGGACACATAGAGATAGAGCGTGACGAGTCCCAGCGGAACCAAAAACATTGTGGCCACGAAGATCATCATGTTCGTATTCACTGAACCCTCCCGTCCGTCGATACACCGATCCATGCGCCCCGCGAACCCCTCGTTCATGTATGTTTTCTCTGCAAACTGGCCCATGCCAGGGCCAAGAGTCCAAGCGACACGATGTACTGCGAACCATTGAACAGCACCGCATCCATCATTGTCATGGTG
>DATENE010000030.1:0-10274 GCA_035275205.1 Nitrospiraceae bacterium | reverse complement strand
GCCACTGCGTAGGCACGAGGCCAGGCGATGTTGACGAATTCAAACAGCGACCAGAGGAAGGCCGCCACATTGATCGCTAATCCCCAGACACCCAGCTTCAGCTCACCCAATGCCGGGTTCCAACGACCCGTGAGGCGGGTGAAGAGCCCGACCCCGGTGGTCATCGCGAACATGGCGTACAACCCGCCTGTGCCGAAGGCGATCACCGTGGCCACTGCCCCATCGTTCAGCCCGAACAGCAGCCCGAGGCCCGCCAGCAGCACGACGCAGATCACCGCATTGCGTGGAATCTTTGAGGCCGTGACCTGGCTAAACACCAGAGGCATATTGCCCTCGCGGGCCATCGAGTAGACGATACGCGACGTGTATTGCACCATAGATGCCCCGCACGCGAGGAACGCAATCATGACGATCGCAAGAAAAGGCGCTTCGGCCCAGGCTCCAAAGTTGCTGGTAATCACTGGTGTGACTGGATCGGACGTGGCGCTGGCCGTCCGTAGTGTGTCGCGATCGAAGCTCAATGTCAGGGCGGCGGAGTTGAAGAGCACCACCCCTCCCACCATGCAGAGAGATAAAAAGATCGCGCGTGGGACCATCCGCTTGGGGGTATGGGTTTCTTCGGCGATGGTGGAGCAGGCATCGAACCCGATGAAAGCCCAACCCGCAATGGCGAGCGCTGCCAGAAATGCAGCCGTCTGGCTGGGCGCAGTCCCCGTGCCTAGATGCTGGAACAGTTCAGAAAATGAATGCTGTCTGAAAAAGAAAAACAGCAGCAGCGCCACGCCGAATGACCCGACGATTTCCGCATACACACCCAAGGAAATAACCAGCTTAAACACATTGACATGAACCAGGTTGAGCGTCATACAGAACAACAAAAATATGGCGCCCCATATGACTAAGGTGAGACCTCCTCCACTCTCGAATCCAAAAAAAAGCGCAAGCCACACCCCGCCGGTATAGGCGGTCGTAGTAAGCATGGCGATCGTGGAGCTGACGTAGATGACACCGGCATACTTCCCTGCAACGGCGCCTCCGAGCTGCCGCGCCCACTTGTACGCCCCTCCCGCAATCGGAATCTGCGAGGATAACTCAGCGTAGACGGTAGCCACCAACATCTGCATCACGAGACAGAGCGCCAGCGCGCCAAACCAGCCGCCTCCCGTCACAACCGTCTGCACGCCGATAATGGCGTAGAGTCCCGCCACCGGTGAAACAGTTGCGAAGCCGATAGTCAGGCTATTCCAGAGACTCAGACTGCGATTCAGTTTTTCAGGAGCATCCGTGGCAGGTGCGGCAAGAACCGTGTCGGGAATATCTTGGATTAACACGGCTTGCCTCTCTGACTTGCGAGGAAAGTCAGGCTGATCCGGGACAGGAAGAACTTTGGTATGAAAATGCATGACAACGCCTCCTTGTCGAGCGGGTTAAAATTCCGAGAAGGCCATGTACTACGAGTACATGATCTCCCGGGCTTTTATCCCTCCGTGGAGCCTCGTCATGCGAGACCGGAAACTCTCGGACCAGACGCTCCCCAGTACAGGCAGCCGGAACCCTAGTTTCCCCTTCGCAGAGATCATACAATCTTGCGGCCGCAAAGTCACGTAAATTGCCTCCACCATAACCGGAGAACTCTTCCCTCAGAATCTGGCTGTTTCTGTCCGATGTCTCAAACCTCCACATGGCTCGAAATCGGAGTACTATTGGCGACGGGCTATTGTCCCTCTTGCCCGTTCGTGTGTTTGACTTCGTATTCCCTGCCCTCCTAGAATCCCGGCATGGCTTCGTCCTTCGTTCATCTCCATCTCCATACTCAATTCAGTTTGCTCGATGGTGCGAATCAAATCGAGCCGCTCATCCAACAGATCAAATCATTCAAGCAGCCGGCTGTGGCGATGACCGACCATGGCAATATGTTCGGGGCGATCGAGTTCTACCGCAAAGCCAAAGAGGCAGGCATCAAACCGATCATCGGTTGCGAAGCCTACATGGCCCCTGGCAGCCGCTTCGCCGCCAAAGACAGCGGCCTTGCCCACAATGACTACTACCATCTCATCCTCCTGGCTCGAAATCTGACCGGCTATCAGAATCTCATCAATCTTGTGAGCAAAGCATACCTTGAAGGATTCTACTATAAGCCTCGGATGGATAAGGAAATTTTAAAAGAACATCACGAGGGATTGATTGCCCTGTCAGGCTGCTTGAGCGGAGAGATTCCATACCTGATCGGTCAGAAAGATATGGCCGGCGCTATGGCAGTGGCCGGAGAGTTTCAGGAAATATTCGGGAAGGAACATTTCTACCTTGAAGTACAGGCAAACGGGTTGGACCACCAGAGAGTCGCGAATAGCGGCCTGCTTGAGATCGCCAAGAAAATGGACATCCCTCTGGCTGGCACCAACGATTGCCATTACCTCAAGAAAGAAGATTTCCGCCCACACGAGCTGATGCTCTGCCTGCAAACCGGCAAGACGATCAGCGACCCGAATCGCATGAAGTTCGATACGGATCAGCTCTATGTGAAGTCGACTGAAGAAGTCTCGGCCGCCTTTATCGAGTTTCCCAATGCCGTGGCTAATACCTGCCGGATTGCAGACAACTGCGACCTCCAACTGGCGCTGAACAAGACACACCTTCCGCAATACAAAGTTCCCGAAGGATTCACGCGCGAAACCTATCTGGAGCGCCTGTCGCTGGAAGGATTGGCCGCCAGATTGAAAGAGCGGCCTAGCCAGATCCTGCCGGCTGCTTATGAGCTGCGCCTGCGTGAGGAACTGACGATCATCTGTTCGATGGGATTCGCCGGTTATTTTCTCATCGTGTGGGACATCATTAAGTTTGCGCGCTCGCGGCACATTCCGGTCGGACCTGGTCGAGGCTCCGCCGCCGGCAGTCTCGTCGCCTATGCGCTGCGCATCACAGACCTCGACCCTCTCGTCTACACGCTCTTGTTCGAACGGTTCTTAAACCCCGAGCGCGTGTCCCTCCCCGATATCGACATGGACTTCTGCATGGAACGTCGGGGCGAGGTCATCAACTACGTGGTCGACAAGTATGGCACGGACCACGTTGCCCAGATCATTACGTTCGGGACTCTCGGGGCGAAAGCCGCGATCCGGGACGTAGGCCGCGTGCTGGAGATTCCCTATGCCGAGGTCGATCGCGTAGCCAAGCTCGTCCCGAATCAACTCAACATGACGCTCCAGCAGGCGCTCGATCAAGAACCGAAACTGCGCGATCTCGTCGAAACCGATACCCGGGTCAAAGAACTGATGGGCATCGCCCGCTCCCTTGAGGGATTGGCCCGCCATGCCTCGACTCACGCCGCCGGTGTGGTGATCTCGGAAGGGCCGCTCACGGACCACGTGCCGCTCTACAAAGGAGCTAACGACGAAATCGTCACCCAATACTCAATGGGAGACGTCGAAAAGATCGGGCTCGTCAAATTCGATTTTCTTGGGCTCAAAACCCTCACGATGATCAAACGAGCCGAGACGCTGATCAATGAGCGGCATCCCGGCAATCCTCCGTTGGTCATGGAACAGATGCCGTTCGACGACCCGAAAACTTTTTCCCTTCTCTCCTCAGGCAAGACAATTGGTCTCTTCCAGCTGGAAAGCTCCGGGATGCGCGACCTTCTGACCGGCCTGAAACCTGACCGCTTCGAGGATATCATCGCCATCATCGCGCTCTACCGCCCCGGCCCGATGGATCTGATTCCGGACTTCATCAAACGCAAACAGGGCAAGATCCCGATCGTCTACGAAGTGCCGGAGCTCGAGCCGATCCTGAAGGACACCTACGGGGTCATCGTCTATCAGGAACAGGTGATGGCGATTGCCAACAAAGTGGCGGGCTTCTCGCTCGGCCAAGCCGACATTCTCCGGCGCGCGATGGGCAAGAAGAAACCGGAGGAGATGGAAAAGCTTCGCGCGCAGTTCCTGGCCGGCGCCAAGACCAACAAGATTCCCGACAAAAAAGCGGACAAGCTCTACGAACTGATCCAGAAGTTTGCAGGCTACGGGTTCAACAAGTCGCACGCTGCGGCCTATGCCGTCGTCTGTTATCAGACCGGCTATCTCAAAGCGCACTATCCGACCGAGTTCATGGCCGCCCTGATGACCACCGACATGGGCAACGCCGACAAGATCGTCGGCTACTTTACGGAATGCCGCGACCTCAACATCAAAGTTCTGCCTCCGGACGTGAATGAAAGCCATAAGAACTTTACCGTGGTGGACCACGCCATCCGGTTCGGCCTAGCGGCCATCAAGAACGTCGGTGAAGGCGCCGTCGAATCGATCATCGAGATTCGCAATGAAGCAGGCCCCTTCAAGTCTTTCTCTGAGTTTTGCCGCCGTGTCGATCTACGCAAGGTGAACAAGCGCATGCTCGAAGGATTGATTAAGACCGGCGCATTCGACTCGACCGGCGCGAAACGCTCTCAATTGGCCGCGGTCCTGGATCAAGCTGTCGAGGACGGAGCGGCGGCTCAGCGTGAACGAGATCTGGGGCAGACCAACATTTTCGGCGACGAGCTGAATGGACTAGACTCAGCGGAACATTCGGCTATGCCGTCACTGCCGAACATTCCGGAATGGGACCAAAGCGAGCGATTGAAACACGAACGGGAACTGACCGGCTTCTATATTTCTTCCCATCCGCTGGCGCGCTATGAAGTCACCATCCAGGCGCTTGCCACAGCCTCGACCATCGGCCTGCCGGAATTGCCTGACGGTCGTGAGGTGAAACTCTGCGGAATTGTTACGACCGTCAAAAGCATGCTGACCAAAAAGGGCGACCGGATGGCCTATCTTACCCTGGAAGATCTTCAAGGTATGGTCGAGGTCATCGTCTTTCCCGATCTCTATAAAAATGCCGCAGACTTGGTTGTGCCGGAACGCCTCGTGCGCATCACAGGCACCGTGGATCGGGGAGATAAAGGCACGAAGATTCGAGGGAGCAAAATCGAACCGCTCGCCGAGGTGCAAGCGCAAACGATCAAGCGAGTCCACATTCGCTTGACGGATCGACCCGGGGTGACAGAACAGTTACCGCGTCTCCGTGAGGTCTTTCTTCGGCACCCAGGGAGCACGACAATCTCTCTCATTTTTCGGACGGATCTAGCCCTGGAAGCCGAGACGGCCCCCCTCCCTCACCTCACTGTCACCCCCAGCGAACGCTTCGTGACAGATGTTGAAGAAGTGCTAGGCAAAGGGGCCATTTTTCTGGTATCGTAATCCATCATTCATGGTAGGGTGTCTGTATTCCCCTCCCCAATATTGCTATCGTTAGACACGTTATGCGCGATTACCTCGAGTTTGAAAAGCCGATCCGCGAGATCGAAGAAAAGATCGAAAAACTCGCGGCCGTTCCTGCCGGAAAATCGGCCCCTCAGGATGAAATCAGCAAGCTGCGGATGAAGCTGGCCCAGGTCGAACATACGCTCTACAGCAAACTGACTCCCTGGCAGCGCACGCAACTCGCCCGGCATCCCCAACGACCGAGCACGCTCGATTACATCAGCTATCTCTTTAGGGATTTTTTTGAGTTCCATGGAGACCGCTCGTTTGGCGACGACCGTGCCATCGTCGGAGGCTTCGCTCGATTCAACGACCGATCGATCATGGTCATCGGCCATCAAAAAGGAAAGACCCTCAAAGAACGGATGCAACGAAACTTTGGCATGCCGAATCCGGAAGGGTACCGAAAAGCCTTGCGGCTCATGAAGATGGCCGAGAAGTTCGGGCGCCCGATCGTGACCTTTATCGACACGCCAGGCGCCTACCCTGGCATCGGCGCGGAAGAGCGCGGTCAGGCTGAAGCCATTGCCAGAAATCTGGTTGTCATGTCCCGGCTTGCCGTCCCGATTATTTCCATTGTCATCGGTGAAGGCGGCAGCGGTGGGGCGCTCGCATTGGGCGTCTCAGATCGCGTCCTCATGTTGGAGCATGGTGTCTATTCCGTGATTTCACCTGAAGGCTGCGCAGCCATCCTGTGGGACGACCCGGCTAAAGTTCCAGATGCCGCCGCCGCCTTGAAGATGACGGCGAAAGATCTGGTCGACCTCCACATCGTGGACGAAGTGATTCCCGAGCCGCTCGGCGGCGCCCATCGTGATCTCAATGCCATCACCGATCGACTCGCCAAATCCCTCAGCAACCAACTCTCCCAGCTTCACGAACTCTCCCTCCCTCAATTGCTGGCTCAACGCGATCTGAAATACCGATCCATCGGAACTGTCAACGGACTAGTCGCCACTCCCCAGTAAACCAAGCGAGGCGTGCGGGACACGACCAGAAGGCTGACGGTCGGAGTTCTGAATAGTTCGGCCTTACCCCCTTCAGCCTGCACCGCGCGTCCCGCGCTTGTTGAGCCAAGCCACAGCTCCAGCGCCCGCCACCTGGCCAGTGGCGAAACATGCGGTCAGCAGATAGCCTCCGGTCGGCGCCTCCCAATCCAACATTTCCCCCGCACAAAACAGGCCCGGGAACGCGCGAACCATCAACCGTTCGTCGAGCGCGTTGAATGGAACTCCACCCGCCGTGCTAATCGCTTCCTCCAGCGGGCGCGGGGCGACGAGTCGTAACGGCAACGCCTTGATCGCAGCAGCCAATCGAACCGGATCTGAGAAGTCCTCTTTCGAAACTACTTCACGAAGCAACCCCGCCTTCACCCCTTCAATATGCGCCTGTCGCTGAAGATGTGTCGCCATCGTGCGTTTACCACGCGGCCTCGACAGATCGTGAATCAGGCGCGGCATATCCCGATCAGGTGCCAGATCGAGCCGCAATGTCGCCACCCCCTTCGCCAGGATCTCGTCACGAAAAGAAGCTGACACCGCGTAGATCACACCGCCCTCCACGCCAGTTTCCGTGATCACGAATTCCCCCGGATGCCAGAATTCAGCGCCGGCATCATTCCTTACAATAATCGCCACCGACTTGACTGGGTGCCCGGAAAACTTTGTCAGGAAGTGCTCGCTCCAGCCCACGTCGAAACCACAGTTCGCCGGCTGCAATGGCGCAATGTGAAGACCGCGTCCTGCCAGCAGCGGCACCCACATAGCATCGGAGCCGAGCTTCGGCCAACTTCCTCCGCCAAGCGCAAGTACTACCGCATCAGCGTGGACAGAACGGTCTCCCTCAGGCGTGGTAAAACGCAGCGCTTCCTGCTCGTCCCAGCCAATCCACCGATGTTTGACATGAAATTGGACGCCGGCCTTGCGTAACCGTCGCAGCCATGCGCGCAGTAACGGCGCAGCCTTAAGATCGGTGGGAAATACGCGCCCGGAAGAGCCGACAAATGTCTCGATGCCGAGTCCACGGGCCCAGGCTCTAACCGCATCGGGCCCAAACGACGCGAGAAGCGGTGCAATCTGCGCGCGCCGCGCCCCATAACGCGAGAGAAATTTCTCAGACGGTTCCGAATGTGTGAGATTCAGGCCACCTCTACCAGCCAGGAGAAACTTGCGACCGACTGACGCCATGGCGTCATAGAGCTCAACGCGAGCACCGGCAGCACTCGCTGCCTCCGCGGCCATGAGCCCGGCCGGTCCTCCGCCGATAATGGCGATTCTCATCTCTATCCTGGTGAGGGTGGGTTAGACAGGCACGACGGGTGCGAAATGCGCGACTCGAACCAACAACCTATTCAGCGCATCTCGTTTTTCTTGCATTTCTCGCTTATCCTGCCAATTCAGCGCGCAGGCCGATACATCGCGGAACCCTACACGTGGAACTGAAATGGGTCAAGCATCGGCATGGCAACCACAAGATTTCACAGCCCTAACCAGGCTATACTCTCGCATGTCGATGGACGAGCATGAACCCATACAGGTGGTTGAACTTCGGATCAGCTACCGCTATGCCACCGCGCACCCATGGGTGGTGCAGGCCATCGGAGGATTCTTATCCGCCTACTTCATGGAACATCCAGGGTTTCGTGTACGACGACACATAGAAGAACTGGAGTCCGGCATGCATCTATGGGTGTGCGACGTGCCTCCCAGCATGAAGGTCCTTAGGCTCTTGAAGCGACTGAAGGAAGATATTCCGCCCTGCCACGCCCATCAGATTGCCACCGATCCGCCAGGACCACCTCGCTATCTCATCGATTGCCCTGAATGAAATAAAAGATAGGCGCGCGCGACAGGCGGGACAAGCGAGACTTGCGAGAAAAGCAGGACTGGTGGGCTGAACGACTGTTCGGAGTCAGAAGGTCGGGGTTTTCTGAACTTCAAACCAAGAACTTTGACCGTCCTGTCGCACTTTTCCCGCCAGTCTCGCCCGTCTCGCTTGAGTCAAACACCGGCAATTGCAGCAGAAGCAATCAAGAATGATGCGAGCCATACCCATCGGGATTGCTACTCTGCCAGCGCCAGGTATCAGCGCACATCGCACTGAGTCCACGCTCTGCACGCCAGCCCAATAACTCAAATGCCCGTTGCGGATCGGCATAGCAAGAGGCAATGTCGCCGGGACGACGGGGTGCGATCTTGTACGGCACAGATCGCCCACTTGCTTGCTCAAACGCCCGCACGATATCCAGTACGCTATACCCCGTGCCGGTGCCCAGATTCACGGTCAGACACTCGGCCTTCTCCTCTAGCCGTTCCAGTGCTTTGAGGTGGCCCAGAGCCAGATCTACAACATGGATATAATCTCGCACCCCCGTCCCGTCTGGAGTGGAATAATCATTGCCCCACACATTGAGACAGGCACGTCGTCCAACGGCTACCTGGGCCACGACGGGCAGCAAATTATTGGGAATACCTTGAGGATCTTCCCCGATCAAGCCGCCGGCATGGGCGCCCACCGGGTTGAAATAGCGTAGAATGCCGATCCTCCAAGACCCATCGCTGCGGTGCAGATCGCGCAACATCTCCTCAATCATCAGCTTCGTCTGGCCATAGGGATTGGTGGCGGAGAGCGGGTGATCTTCAGTGAGCGGCAGCCGCTGCGGATCACCGTATACGGTGGCGGAGGAGCTGAACACCAGGGTTTTCACCCCGCACTCCCCCATCGCCTCCAGCAGGCGCACGGTGCCGACCACGTTGTTATCGTAATACGCCAGTGGCCGACTGACCGACTCTCCCACAGCCTTGAGGCCGGCGAAATGCATCACCGCACTCGCCCCGCTCTCACGCAACGCCGCCAACAAAGCCGCGCGGTCGCGGATATCGCCTCGCATCAGGTGTAGCTTTTTTCCTGTAATACGCTCAACCCGCGCCAATGACTCAGGATGGCTATTGCAGAAGTTGTCGAACACCGTGACATCACAGCCTGCGTCGAGCAGTTCCACGCAGGTATGGGACCCGATATAGCCGGCACCGCCGGTGACAAAAATCATAGGCACCTACCCTTTTAAGAGATGACAGCAGCGTATTCAGGAGAATGAAATACGTCAAGAAATGAACAGGAAATGTTTGTTTGGTTCATCCGGTTAGTTTCGTTCAACCAAACAAACGAGACAAACCAAATAACGTTCTTCTTATTAGGCTTGAGGCTTCTCTGATGCTGCAGGCGTGGACTCGCCAGAGAATTTCTTCTGGAGAAGTTTTCGACCGAGGATCGTAATCCCCAATGAGAGACCGATCGAGACCGGAACGAACAACGCGGCGGCAATATCCGCACTACGGAGCCATCCCATCACCTGAAGCCCTTTGAAGATATAGGCCATCAACCCGCTGAGATAGTAGGCGATGACGATAACCGATAATCCTTCGACCGTGTACTGGAGGATAGCCTGGCTCTTCGTTGTCTTGTCGACGCTGATCAAAAGCGATAGGTTCTGGGATTGCAGCATGAGATCGACGCGGGCACGAATAATGGAGATCGTCCCTTCAAAGCCGCTGCGAAGCGTGTCCATTCGTTTCAGGAGCTGTTGATAGCCCTCCGCCACCCCGGTGATCCCGCTGAGGACATATTCTGACATCGGGCGGTACGGGGAGAACGTACGTTCCCCGAGTGACGCGAGCGACCGGTGCACGATCTTATCGTAGGGAACAGAGGCGGACAGCTCGAAATGTAACTTACTGGACAGCCTCGTGGTTTTTAACAAGTCTTGCGTCAGTCCAGTGAGCCAGCGCTGTAGGGTCAGGGAGTCGGCGTGGCCGATATGCCCGCTAATGATCTCCCGCTGCTTCAAGTGCACCTGTTCGAACTTGTAGGCCTGATCGACCGCGGCAGAAAACAACGGCTTTTGCATGAGCAACATGTGGTAGTAGGTTTCGATCCTGACAATGGCGTCCACGATGTCTTTTAAATGAGAAC
>DATENE010000029.1:0-22307 GCA_035275205.1 Nitrospiraceae bacterium | reverse complement strand
GTATCTGTCACCCTTGAGAAAGTCCCGACGAAGGCTTCTGTAAAAGGATGCCTGGAGCAGCTCAGACTGATACAGAATGACTCGTCTGTCACCCGTGGGCAGGACATCGCACTTCACACCGCCGGTGAGATACCGACCCTTGAGTATACTATTCAGAAATTCCGTGGAGTCCGGGTGGATCAAAAGAATGTGTATGCGTGCATCGCGCAAGACAACGTGTATGCCGACATCCATCTTTCGAAGACACAATACACCACGGCCGATGCAAGGCTCTTTCAATCTATTCTGAAGACTCTTCGCTTACAGCCACTCCCCTCAGAGATCGTGCCTCCCCCAGCCCCAGCCCCAGCTCCGCCCAAAGAGATGGTCCGCCTCCCAGATCCGGCTCCACCTAAAGAGTTAGTACGGCTTCCGCCGCCTGCCCCACCCAACAGCATGCAATTGCTCAGTAGAGGAAACGCTCTCTTCCAGCAGAGCAACTACGCCGAAGCCATTCCACTATTCCAGGAAGCGTTCGAACTTGAAAAAGCAGAGCCGCAACTGGACAGGACTCTTTGGCGCGGCCTTATAAATAGTTTAGGTATCGCCTATGGGATGACCGGTCATCTCAAGAAAGCAAAGTCCACGCTTGAGCAGGGAATACAGGCCGACCCCACCTACCCGATGTTCCACTACAATTTGGCCTGCACGTTTGCGGAAATGAACGACCTCGATCATGCGATGCAGTCGCTCACGACAGCGTTTCGCCATCGCAAGAATCAGAATCCTGGCGAAGTGAAGATGCCAGATCCACGCCAGAATTTGTCCTTTCAACGATTCATGAAGAACGAGACCTTCCGTAACTTGGTCAACGACCTGGCCGCGACAAAGAGCTAGCGATGAATTACTCTCTTCGAAGGACTCCTCCTAGCGACATCACACCATGCAAGACATCAAGAATCTGCTGAGCACATTCGCCAATCGTGAACGTCTTCTCCTCGCGATGGTACGACTTGTTCAGGGTTTCACAATATGGATCGTTGTCCGAATCGATCCCCACGAACAGCTGGAAAGAGGTCGCCTCGATTTGGATTGATGCAGCATCTTCAAATCTATCCCGAAAAGAATCTTTACTCGCTGCACAAGAAGGCCGCCTGGCGTTCAGCGGAATTCAGTATCATTGGCTCACTATGGGCAAGAACAACACATGCGACCACTGGGGAAAGGACAAACCCTAGTACGCCTTCTTAATACGCGCCGCCAAGAGCCGTCGAGGGGCATGAAGAATGAAGAGGTAGCGCCTTTGGATCTCGCAAATTCCTGTTTCGATCAGGCCACCGAGTCATGTCATTGGGAGATGTGCCCGTGAGCGCAAGGTATGCCGCTTCAACTGGCTGATGAGGTAGAACACGATGATCAGATTCAACAGCAGCACGCCGACCCGAAGCATCGACACCTGTTCAAAGACTTCGTAGAGTTCGAACGGAAGCAGGAGGCTCGTCGACACCACCGTCAGATATGCGGCCCAGGTAAACTCCAGCCACAGCCCAATTCCCTCCACCAACAACATCCCCGCATAACCCAGACTGACAAGTCCCGCCAGCAACACAGTATGAGGTTGCAGCGCATCTACTTTTAGAACCAGTGCATGGATGAGGCGCGAGTCGGCATTCAGATGAAGGGCTTCGATCAGCAGTGAGAACAGCGTGGCAATCTCAGCATGCACCAACTTGAGGAGGCCCAATCCGAGGAAGAGTAACAGCAGACCTTTCATCAGCTTGAACACCGCAATCACGGCCAGGCCGGTATGGTGTGCGCGTGCCTTCATCAATTCAAGACACTACCATACGTGACCAGGATAGAGTGCGGGGGTAGGTTGGCTTCCCTACCGATGAAGTTATGGGTTCTGTGGGGCTGGCTTCAAAACAACGATGTCCTGTGCAACGGCCTTGATAAGTCGTTGGGTCCGATTTTCAGAAGGAAATACTTGAATCTTCGCAGTCAATTCGATGACGTCACCATTGCTCGGCAACTTCATAGCAGACGAAGCACAACTTCCCACGATTTCGGCCTGAAGTGTACCGGTATCGTCTACCAATTCAAACTGCGCGACTCCATATAGGGAACTGCATTGTTTTGTCTTAGACATTTCGATCTCAGAAATGGCGTTCATGTTCTGTACCCGTCCAACTACTGTCACCGCGTGCATCTGATATGACTCGTGGTATTTCTGAAGCTGTGCAACAGTGAGCCGTTCCGCAGCCGGGGCATTGCCGGCCCAGAGAAAGAGACAGACTAGCCCAACCAATAGGACTCTTCGGTGAAGAAGATACGTCATGCCTAGACCCTACGCTCAGAAGACGAATGCGTCAACAATCCAGCGATAACGAACGCCTGCGACTACCTCGAAGAATATTCGGAAAACACATAGGATCAGGCTGCTGCACACCTATTCCAGGTTCAATGGTTCACTGATCATCTCTCCCCTCCGCGGTTCCAACGAGAAGCCGCGATTGCGTGTTGCGGGAGCATAAGAGACTAGTCAGGCCACCCGCTCTCAACCTAGTGTCATACAGGCAGCAAGTCTGTATAATCCGCCACCGGAATCGCAATGGACAGACTGCACGACTCAACCTTGTGAACACACTGACTACCCGCCCCTCACGCATACGCTGGCTCATCCTCGCCCTGCTGTTTCTCATCAGCGTCGTGACCTATATCGACCGGGTCAATATCTCCGTGACGGCACGTCAGATGATGCCGGCCTATGGGATGACCGATCAAGAGATGGGCTGGGTCTTCTCGGCCTTCGTCATCGGCTATGCTCTATTTCAAATTCCCGGTGGGTGGCTGGCCGATCGCTGGGGAGTTCGAGTGGTACTCACCGCCGCGCTTCTCTGGTGGTCGATCTGTACGGCGTTGACCGCCATCGTCGCCGCAACTCCGCTCGCAAGCTTTGTCGGAATCATCGGCGCGTTGATGCTTGTGCGGTTCTGCCTGGGGGTAGGAGAAGCCGTAGCGCTGCCTGCCTTCAATCGTGCCGTCAGCAACTGGTTCCCGGCTGATTCGAGAGGCTTCGGCATCGGGATCGCGATCGGAGGCATTGGGTTAGGTTCCGCCATGACCCCGCCCATTGCCGCCTGGGTGATGGTCAACTGGAAATGGCAGACGGTGTTCTATCTCGCGAGCCTGCTCGGAATCGTGATGGGACTCCTTTGGTGGTTCTTCTCACGCAACCATCCGCACGAACACCCCTGGGTGAATGCGGGTGAACAGGCCCTGCTCAAGCACGATCCGACCGCCACCACCACAGCGGTGCCCTGGCGAACATTCAGCCGGACGCCCACCATCTGGTGGTTGGTGATCAGCTATAGTTGCCTGGGCTATGTCGCCTACGTCTATTTGTCCTGGTTCTACCTCTATCTCGTGAATGTCCGAGAGTTTGACGTGCTTCGTGGCGGATTCTACGCCTCGGCCCCCTTTCTGGCCATGCTGGTGTTTTGTCCCCTTGGCGGCTGGGTGACCGATCGAATTGCTGCCCGCTACGGGCTGACCACCGGACGGGCTGTGGCCGGTATGACCGGCATGGTCCTGGCCGGGTGCGCAATTGCCCTGGGTGGCATCATCGATTCTCCCTTTCTGGCAATCACCAGTCTGTCATTCGGCGCAGGCTGGCTCTATTTTTCGGTCGGCGCTTACTGGGCCTCCACAACCGATCTGTCCAAAGCCCATGCAGGTACGTTGTCCGGTCTCATGAACACCGGCGCCAATATCGGTGGGGCCATCTCACCAACCCTGACGCCGTGGCTGGCCCATCAGTGGGGTTGGCCGGTCTCGTTAGGCGTCGCCGCAATCGTGGCCATTGTGGGAGGACTCTTGTGGCTTTGCATTAAGCCTGGAGATGGGCTGAAGCGTGAAATGTAAAAGGTGAAACATGAAACGCTTCAAGAGGACTCAAGGACTCGGTCCAATTTCTTTGATTCATACGTTTCACGTCTAACGTTTCACTTTTCACACACACGCCCCTTGCCTCTTCCGCGTTGCCTTGCTAGTTTGGTCGCATGACGATGCAATTTCAAAAAATCGATCCTCGCGTGACCATTACCACACCATTCGGCGAGATCAAGATCCGATTCTATCCGGACGATGCTCCGCGTCACGTCGAGAACTTCGTCAAGCTCGTCAAGATGGGATTCTATGATGGAACCACCTTTCACCGCATTGTTCCAGGTTTCATCATTCAGGGCGGCGATCCTCTGAGCAAGAATCCAGACCGTTCCCTCCACGGGTCTGGCAGTCCTGGTTACTGGCTGAATCCGGAAATCAGTGATCGGCCTCATAAACGTGGCGCAATTGGCATGGCGAAGGTGCCACGAGAGAGCAACAGCACGCGTGATCCTAACGATAATGGATCGCAGTTCTATATCTGTGTCGAGGACAGCAGCGGGTTGGATCGAACCTACACTGTATTCGGCGAGGTCTTTCGGGGCATGGAGGTGGTGGACAAGATTGTCGCCGCCGCGCGCGACGAATTCGATAATCCTCTGAAGCCGATTGCAATGAAGATGACGGTGAAGGAGTGAAGAGTGTGAAGGGTAGTCTGCTTGGTCTCCTGTGCTCGCTCAACGCGCGGCCTGAGAAGGCCCTCGTCGAATGCGCGCAGTGGGACACCAAACAGACCACCCTTCACTGGAAGAGAGAACGAGCAAGCTCTGAGGGAGCATAAATATGAGCGTGCGGTGACGGATGGGCTAGCTTTTCTTGGCCTTAGTCAATCCAAGCAATTTCACCGATTCCTGCGCAGCGGTACGAGCCTTGGTTGCGGGATTGAGCAGTTGGCCTGGATCGGCGTGGATACCGATCGCTGAGACACGGTTGCACTGACGGACCACTTCATTGAGAGACGAGACGGCATCGTCTCGACGGGAACCTGACGCTGAGAGCTGCTTGATCATCGTCTCGGCATAGCGCGCCGCCTCTCCGCAGTGATGGACGATGGCCTTCGTATCCCCCATTCCGCCATGCGCCACCATTTCTTCGACGTTCCTCATGAGGCCATCGCCCTGCTCTTGCAGGCTGGCACTGGATGGCTCTGATGCGTGCGCAAGATTTTCATCCCAAACGAAAGAGAACCAGAGAGAGGCTAACGCCACTACCATGACCACCGGCATAGTCCGGTCCTTGATCCGCTGTGACAGTCTCACGTGAATTTCATCACAGGCGCGTGAATAGACGAACGCCTCTGGCGAACTATTTTCAGGTTGCTATTAATATTGACCTCGACCCTTACGTTCTATCGGAGCCGACGTCAAATCCCGGTAGAGACGGTGAAACTCTTCCGTCGTGAGATTTTCATCCTGGAGTCTGGCGAGGGTGGCCTGATCGATGGGATACTCGACCGTGTCGTCGAAGTTCGATGATGCGATTGTCACAAATCGAGGAGGAAAGAGTCGTTCAGGTAGGAGAATAGCCACGCCTAGATTGTATTTCAGCGCCAATCGAATGGCTTCTCGTGCCTTGTCAGCCGGAACTTCTCGGCCTAAGCCGATGTTTTGCGGAGGTTGCCCCTGTCGGGCAAATTGAAAGTGGACGTTTGTGGTTCCTACTTGGGCAAACTCCTCCTTCAGCGCTCCCACCTGATTTTTGTATTGGTTTGCCAGTACGACTTCGACACGACTCACCGCAGGCGCCAGTTCACCTTCGGCAGCGACCGCATAAGCCGCCATCATGCCGAGACACAGAGTAACAAGCATCGCATGACGATAACGAGGAAACCCCATGCTATTTTGCTTCGAGGTTAATGTCCAACGATGTGGTCCCGTTCGCAGCCACCGTGACATTTTGCACCTTCTCTCCTAGAGTCGGGTGCCAGGTCTTCACTCGATAGGTGCCGGCTGGAATATCCTTGATCTCGAAGGTCCCCTCCACGCCGGTGATCGCGTAATAGGGATTATCAACGGCGAGGCCGTGTCCTTGCATGTAGGGGTGAAAGCCGCATTGCATAGTGACATCACGGCGTTGGCCTGTGAACCGGATCATATCCCTCGTCCCTGTCCTGGTAAGAGAGGGACGATGGAACATGATGAACACGTGCTCGCGGTCACGCTCGTAGAACTGCAAATCGTGCGAGACCGGGTCAAGATTCTTCACTATCAATGGGTGATTGTCCCGCATGATCGATACGAAGGGGACAAATTGGCAGATATTCGCCTCCAAATTCGTCTCCGTCAACTCAAACGGTTTTCCTTTCTCAACGTTCTCGATCGTCACGACGACATCTTTCAACCCTTGATTTTTCCCAATTGTGACGGTCCGAAGCAGCCGGAAACCGGACCCATCGGACAGCGCTCCGCAATACACTCGATCGGGAAACCGGCTCAGATCGAACGACGCAGGAGCCGGTGGTTCGCCATAGAGCTGCACGGTCCCTTTAACCGTCCCGCCATTCGATACCGTCGTTTCCTCATATGCCCAGACTGCAGCGGAGCCGCAAAGGCACACACTCAGAACAAGCAATTGGCAGATGAGAGACCTCAGGCTACGGATGTACGCCCTCATATTCACCAAACTATGAAGGAAAAAGAGACGGGGGAGCATACATGCTCCCCCGATGATTGTGTCCGTTCCGAACCTAAACGGCGGCGCCTTCGTTTCTTCAACGAGACGCCGCCATCGTCGTGCTTACTTTCCCGTCGAGGTCAGCGAAACAGCCCCGCCATCATTCTCCGCCCTCTTGGTCGGCGGAACCTGAGGCATCAACGGAAGAATCCGCTGATCGTCAACCGGCATGACCTTGAAGAGACCCCATTGCCCTGCGTTGGCATACGCCGGCCGCTGGTTCTTCCACAGGTAGTCCCCCGCGATCTTATTCGGACCTCCCGCTCCACCAGTGAGATAGGCGTTGATGACTTCAGACCCGCCGAACTCCATGGTGCTGACTTGATCCGCGCCCACCATATAAGGCTCATGCGGCCATTCGTGGCCGTCAACGGTGAACAATTGAACCTGCTCGCTGAATGCGCCCAGCACATGAATCGCGACCGGATCTCCGACATGTGCCTGCAACAGAGGCGTGGACGGCGTGTCCCCCGCCTTGGTGCAACTGAAGATCTCCGATACTTCACAACCTTTTTCTATCCGCCAGGCGGTCGGTTCAGAGCGGTAATTGACCGCTGTAATACCGGCCACTTGCTGGATATAGGGCATGAAGCTCACACCCGAGATGCTGTCTTCGTCCTGGAACATCAACGAGAAGTCGCGGTAGTTCTTCCGGTTGTCATTCCCGGGGATCGTCCGATCCACAAGCACATCTGCACGCCAACTGCTCTTCATGGTGATGTCGTCGCCCGTAACCGGGTCACGATAGCGCGACCCCCTCGGGCCGACGATAATAGAACCAAACAAGCCGTTACGTGGATTTTCCACCACGTTCCCCCAGTCTTGAATGAGGGCGGCCAGTTCTCCGTACTCCGGATGAGCATAATAGGTGTACGTTTTGCTCTGCCCAGGACCGATCGTTTGGTCGCCTGGGTTATTGCCGACGTTGGCGCCGAATGAATCCTTCGGATCGAACGCCATCATATCGACGTGGAACCCGGCCCGATCCTTGGCCATTTCATTTTTCAGATTGATCTTCATGCAATCACCGACGTTCACGTGCAAGGTCAGTGGGCTCGGCTTGAGTTCACCGGCCTTGACCCGGCCACGATCACCGTCGAGCACATACATCTTGCCCTGCTCGTTTCCGAAGACCATTTTCCGCTCCAGATCGACTTCCATGGTTCCCGGCGCACCTTCGTGATACCGGATGTTCTGATCGATCGCGGAGACGTTGAAGTTCTTCACCGGCGCGTCTGCGGGACAGACGGACGGTGCAGACTTTTGAATCTGCTCACGGCTCGGCAAGGGCTTCAGATCTCCCTGCAGTTCATCGAAGACCCGGAAAATTCCCCAACTGCCTTCTGCGAAGTGAGAGGCACGGCCACTATAATAGAGATAGTCGCCGGCCTGCTTTTGCGGTCCACCTGCTGCCGGAATCGCCGGATCGTACCGCTCTCCGATTGCCAGGTGGATCGTGCTTCTGGGCATTGCCGTGGTCCCATACCGCTCCATCGGGAACCAATGTCCGGTCACATGCCACGTATGCACTTCGTTCGCCGACCCTACCAATGCACGCACCAGAATCGGGTCGCCGAGATAGGCTCGCAACAACGGCGTACCCGGATCGCCATGAATGCCGGAAACGAAGAGTTTCGACGGGTCCGGATCATGAGCCAGACGCACACTTAACGGCTCCACACGCATGCTATAGCTACTTCCTGTGGTCGCTTCGCCGCCGTTCAGAAACCACATCGGCGACTTATTGATGCGCTCCGGGAATTGATGAGACGGTGGTCCTTCGACAGTGACCGCCCCGATTTTCGCTTGCGGATTATCTGTGGTGATCAATTCCGCCACCCGTGCGTTGCTGTCCTGAACATGCATCATCACTTCGCGGAAACTGCCACGGATGTGGGCGGAGACCGGCTCCAAAGTATGAATGTCCGCGATGGGGCCGCTCCTGATTTCTTTCCCAGTCACCGGATCGTGATAGGTTGAACGTGGCGGCTCGGTAATGAACGCGGAGAACAGTCCGTGTCCCCAGGTATCGGTCCCGAAGACATGGTCATGCCAGTATACCGTGCCAAAATCGGCATCGACATACCAACGCTCACGGATGAATTCGACGCTGGCAATATCGTTCTTCTTATGCGCGTACTTCAGCGGAGCATCGAACGTGACGGTCTTTCCATTGATGGATTTAATCCGTACCACTTCAAAGTATTTCGGATCGTCCATCCCGACGCCCAATTCGATGTTCACATGGTACTTCGACGAATCACTCACCGTGATGCTGCGCGCGCCAGCTTGCGTATCCGCCGTCAACACCGAGTTTGCCGGCAAGGGCATCCCCTTATCGGGCATGGGATCTTTCAACATAGTGAATGCCCGCAACGACATGTCGTACGAGAATCCGATCGTCGGTCCATCGGATGCGCTGGTATCGAACTGGAAAAAGTGCGGATGAAGATTGATTTTGTTGGCCCATCCGGTCCGTGCGTCGTCCGGAATTTCGTTTTTGAAAATGATGTCCACACAATCGTACACGTTTCCGCGGATGACCAACGGAAGCTGCTTTTTAGGATTCTTGCGAACTTCTGCTTCTTCCTCATGCAGCACATAAATCATGCCGATGGGATCGACAAGCGCGGCGGATTTTGCCGTCGCCGGCTTGAGTGTGATCGGCAGTGTAATGGAATGAGTCGTGTAGAACTTGCGTGGAGAATTTTCCGGGCACAAGCTCCAAGGTCCCTGTTCACCCGGCCTGGCCTGCTCCGTGCTCTTGGTTCCATCTTCTCGCACATGGAACGGTTCCAACCATGGCGCTCCACCATGGTTCGGCGCAAATGGCGGCCGCTTTCCCAGGTGTGGACGCAGCCAGGGGAACGCCAGTTTCCCGGTTTGCGGATCGAACGTGATCGGCGGACGTTTCATTGGAGTCGGAGACTCATAATCCGCCCACTTGTGCGGCGTCTCAGGCTCGTTGAGCGCCTGCGTGCCTTCCCACTTCCAATTCACCACTGTCGCGTCATGCGCCTGGGCCTGCTTCACTTGATCTTCCGTCTTGCCAGGCAAGCCTTGCGGCGGCAACATGTACTCGACCCAATCCTTGATCGAAACCTTGACCGGATTGGCTTTCCAATCTGTCTTATCCTTGGTGATCTCCCACTTCTTCCCGCCATACCAATCCACCGTAGTACCCACCAGCTTGTCCGAGCTGACTGCGAGCTTGATCTTTCCCTTGCGATCGGGCAGCTCGACTAGAGGCTTCATGACATCAGTCTGAGACCCGGGCGTCTGCAATGTATTGTAGACACGCCAGAATCCCCACATTCCCGTCACATAGTGCTGCGGAATATGGCAGTGAAATACGAATTCCCCGGCCAAGGCCTGCAACCCACCGGATCCACCTTCGGTCACCTCGTCATAAATCTCAGACGGACCGATTGACTGTACATCCAACCTGTCGGAGGGATCGCTGATAGGCGGAAACTTGACTGGACCGTTCTTGGATAAGGTCGGATCGATTCTGCTGGTTCCCGGTTGTCTGGCCCAGCGGATCGTACCGCCATGTAAGTGGTGCGAGTGAACGATTTCAGACCCACCGATCATCCGGAACGTGGCGGGGTCTCCCAAGTATGAACGGGGAATGGTGGTTGCCGGATCACCAAACGTATAGGACCCGTAGCCCTGCGACTCATCGGCAAACCCGACGAGGTGCTCCTGCTGCTCAAGTCTCGTGCCGTGTGGCTCACTGCGATAGTTGAGCAAGCGAGCCGCCGGCCGGTAGGTGTCCGTGTGCGGATCACGCTGCGGCAGCATGTCGCCCTTCCGGTTCAACAACCGGAACGTCTCGTCTCCTGCCTCATGATAGAAAATGACAAATTCTCGGAAATCCGAGCCGGTCGCCCGATCGATCATGGCTTCCCAGCCGCTCTTCATTTCCTCACCCGTAAACGGGCTCAGATGTCGAGATCCGCGCTGCTCGACCACGATCGAACCCAACAGGCCCAAGGAATACTGCTCTCTCGTCGAATGGCTGTGGAATGCGCGTCCACCTTCTTGTAGGTCGATAGGGATATACCATTCGAATTCGCCGCTCTTTCCTGTCGGCACCAATGCATCTGGGTTATTGGCAGTCGCCGGCTTGCCCGTCTTCGCGACGAGCATCTGCGATCCGTTCACGATCATGTTGGTGGGTTCGTCGGCAATCTCATTTCGCAATGTGATTTTAAGACAATCCCCTTGATTCGCCCGAATGACCAACGGTTGGATCAGATCGCCTTGCAAACCGTTCGACACCGCGCCGGCGGCAAACGTCGGGTCTTCACTGTCCCGCGCCGTTCTGTTTTTCGTTTCTTCCTCCCGCACACCCGCCACATTCTCGGTCAGCACATACATATAACCCGGATAGAAATCTCCGAACCGGTTGACCGTGATTTCAACATTGATAGTCGTGATGTCATACGCGCGGACGGGAGCTTGAGCCGGACAGCGAGCGCCCTGCGAGACCTTCACTTTATCCTGGTCTTCCGCGACGAGCAGCACACCCTGCTGCATCGCATGGGCGCCAGCGCCCTGGAACGGTCCTTTGGTCTGCACCTGTCGTTCGATCTGCTCGACGGCCTTGGACATCTTGTCCATCAGTATCGGACCCGCCTGTACATTTACCGGTGTCGCGACATCGACAGCGGGATCCGCTGCAACATGCGCGTCGTGAGACGACATTGCCGCGAATGCCGGCATCGTCCCAGCCAATGCCAGGCAGGACGCGAGTCCTACCATTCCTGAACGTACCCATTTTGTTGATGCACCCATACCCTTCAGCCTCCTCTCTATTTCAATCGGTAAACACGCCTGTACCTAAGACTGACTCAGTGGCTCATACTGAAAAATTTGGCATTGCAACTCTCGTTGGAGGGATCGCCAGGAAGCCAGTCCTGCTTTGTCCCGATCCTCCGCCGGACGGCTCGCATGCTCACTACAAACACGTATACCCGTTGAGCAATTGCTATTCAGGTCGAGCAATTCCTGTTCTTGTTTTGATCTTTTCCATTAAACCTATTTTCACGAGATCTTGTCAATAGGTGTGTCCATGGAATTGTCGGCGACTGCCTGCCGGATGACCGAACCGGTTCAATCCCATTGATCAAGTGCATATCGGCAGATGCGGGCCGCAGAAACTCCGGTGCGCTGCGACCGTCAGGACGGTTCAAATCAACACCGTTGGGAGTCTGTTTGAAAGACAGACGCCTGTCCGATATGCCGCTCGCGGCAAGGCGAAGGAGGTGCGGCCAGATGCGCGGCTGTCGGACTGGCGGCTCAGAATCCAAGAGCCAAAGACTACGGATTCTTCGCGCACCGGAACCCGGGAACATATTGGCTTCGGAACGACGGTGGATCGAAGTACCGATCCGCAGATCGCAGGCTTCGCGCACTGGTGTTCCAAGAACCGCCACGGATCACTTTGAATCCCCCCGATGACGGTCCAGTCGGGTTCTGCGACGGGCTATTCTTATAATAGTCATTGTCATACCAGTCGCTGACCCACTCCCAGACATTCCCGCCCATATCATAGATCCCATAGGGACTCTTGCCGTTTTCCAATTTCCCAACCGGCACCAATGCCTCATGGTTGTCCCATTCTTTTTTGCCATAATTGGCATGGAGTGGAGTTGGAGGATCGTTACCCCATGGATAGATGCGACCATCCGTCCCTCGGGCTGCCTTCTCCCATTCAGCTTCCGTCGGCAGACGCTTGCCGGCCCATTTGCAATACCTGGCCGCCTCCTCCCAATCGACACCCATGACCGGACGATTCTGGTTGGCGGTTTTGTTCATCGTCTTCCATTCCGAAGGCCGATCACCCCCTGACTCTTGCAAAAAAACCGCATACTGTTTCACCGTCACCTCGTATTTATCCATATAGAACGCGTCTATAAGGACCTTGTGCGCCGGTTTTTCGTCTGGATCTCCCTCCGAGCTCCCCATCGTGAATTCTCCCGCCGGCACGAGCACCATATCATCGGGTGCAGCGGCCGTCGCCGGGTGAGCAGCGAGTCCTAGCAACGCGAGCAATACCAGTATCATTCTCATGAACCGCCTCCGAATGTATGCTGAAAATTCCACGGCACCCTGTACTCACATCGCCCAATGGGCGGGCACTATAAAGCCTCGCGCCTCAGAAAAACAACCCGAAGAATCATGGATCTACTCCATCTGCCCGGTATGTTTGATTGCACGGGACTCCCCAGATGACCAGACGAATCGGACTGATTCCCGATGTGCGGGCCATCAAAAATTTGTCGTGATGAACTGGGTGTCCCAGGGTTCTTTGACTCTCTATGTAGGGATTAATTGTGTGTTGTATGGGCTACGGAGTCTTTGCGCACCGGAACCCGGTCAGTCCCTGGTCCGTCGGTGAGATGAGGCTCCGATTCGAAGAACGCATCGCCCGAGGATTGCTGTTCCACGCGCCGCCACGGATCGCCCTAGTCCCACCCGTCGACGGTCCTGTCGGATTTTTCAACGGGCTGACCTTATAATAGTTATAGTCATACAAATCGCTGACCCATTCCCACACATTTCCTGCCATATCATAGAGACCATAGGGACTCTTGCCCTGTTCGAACGATCCCACCGGCGCCAAGGTCCCATGGTTGTTCCAATCCGTCTTTCCAAAGTTCGCATGGAGAGGTGTCGGCGCGTCATTGCCCCACGGGTACATGCGCCCATCCGTTCCCCGCGCCGCCTTCTCCCACTCCGCCTCCGTCGGGAGACGCTTGCCGACCCATTTGCAGTACAGGGCCGCATCCACCGAATCCATATTCGCGGCCGGGCGCTTCTGATGCGCGGTCTGGTTCATGATCTTCCAGTCCGAAGGCGGCTCGACCCCTTTCGCCTGCAAAAATGCCGCATACTGCTCGACCGTCACTTCGTACTTATCCATCATAAATGCATCCACATACACCTTGCGTTCCGGTTGTTCGTCCGAATCGCCCGTCGCACTCCCCATCGTGAACTCCCCTGCCGGCACCGGTGCCATCGGCGAGGGTTCCGGGGAACCCGCACCGGCGAACGCCGGGTACGCAACAAGTCCGAACAACGAGACCAACACAAACATCATTCTCATGAACCGCCTCCGCATTCTATTGAACAAGTCATGATACCTAGCCCAATGGGCCGGAACTATAAAGCTTCGCGCCTCAGGAAGGCAACCGCATAGAAGCTTTGAGACGTGATCTTTCAGTCTGGAGTTCCAAAGAGGAAGAGTCCCCTTCAAGGGAATTCTACGAGGCCAGGCTTCAGAGCCGAGATTGCGAGGAAGAAACCGGGAACGGCATGCTGCCTGCGGAGCGGAGAGCACGTTCGAATCCAGGCGCGTCGCCACAGCGCTTGCGAGGTCGAGCGCCATTTGTTTGATCCTGGCGCGAAGAAAGAATACCGCAACGAGTTCTGATTTTCATATCGGCAGTTGCGGTGGAAGTCTTTGCGAATACTGCGGGCGAGCGTTGAGATCCCACGCGGATTCAGCGAGTGATCAAAATGGATTCCATATTGTTCTCCAGGTCGTTCACCACGACCCACTCGGTGGCGCCGGCCTTTCGCACGCTTGCCTCCCAGCGGGCCAGGCGGTCGAGATATCGACGTGGATCAGCGTTGTCTGTGTTCAGTTTGGTGACGTTCAAGGCAACGATGCGGATTCCGTCAAGCTTGATCGGGAAATCGCGGATCGTTCCTTTACCGAGCTCTTCCTGCATATCCGAGAACACCACGATGGTCTTGATGCCGGATTTGGTCTCGTTCAGGTACTCTGCGCCCTGAATCAGGCCCCCGGTGATATCGGTGTAGGCGCTGCCCTTGACACCCTTGGCGAACGCCGCAATGTCGGTTTTGAATGCGCGCTTTTGCGAGGTAGCCTTCGAAGGCCGCGTGTCAAACGTGACCTTGGCGATGATATCTTTTTCAGTGAAGCTACGCGTCTCCACCTTGGCCACAGCAAGCGAATCTCCCGGGTTCAGCGTCGCCAGCAGGTAATTGATGATCTTGGATGCTTTATGCATCTCCTGATCATAGGTGCCGGAAGTATCCACCAGCATATAGACACCATGGCTGTGTATGCGGCTATCGCCACAGGCGCTCGTGAGTACCAGTCCGAACGACAGGATCAAGAGGGTCAGATATGTATTCATGCCGCTCTCCCGAGTTTGGACAGTTCCTTATCATCCGTATCACCTGTACTGCCTGTATGTTTCGTCGAACCTGCACGCATCCCTAGTACCCAACGTTCGATCATCAGCGGAATGACAATCAGTAGGTCGTAACCCAGTTCGAGCACGTTGGAGAGTCGTTTGAACAGCATACCGGCAAACCTCAGCGCAACACCCATGCCGCGCATAGCCTGCACGAGAAACACGCCAAGGACAGTGCGTAACGAATGGATCGCATTTTCGAGGGGGATCGCCACGAACGCCAATGCGAATGGAAGCACGAAGCCCATGATCATTTGTCCGATCATCGGGATGCTTGTCAGCAAACCATTCGACACCGGTGGAGCGGAAGCGGCAAGGTCACGCATCAGCGATGCCTTGTCGACAAGCAGCATATCGCGCATCAGCGCGAGAGACGACTCGATCGCAGCCAGGATGATCAAGAAACTCAGCGACGCAAACATCAGCCGGCGACGCATACGATCATCCATGCTGGCTATCCGGGGAAACAATTGGGTAATACGCAGCGATTCGAGCAGGAACAGGCCCATCGACGCTTCCATTAGGATGATCACCAACGCCGCGACATCCGACGTCTTCAGATCGTTGGTGAAGTAATCGCTGGCGCCGACCATCTCCGACATGGGCAGCGCGATCAACTTATAGTTGATAAACGCACCTCCCAAGGCAATCACTAAGACCAACATGGAGATCGCAAACTGAACGAAACCGGAGACTGTCAGAGCATGTTCGGTCTTGTTGTCCTTGGCCCTGATGGCCTCTAATTTTTCCATATGGCCATCGATCTGCTTCGCGTTGGTCTGGAGCGTGAGCATCTTCTTTTCCATTTCACCTGTCAGTTTTTCCACGGAGCGCCAGGATGGCTGCATCGCTTTCAAAATCTTGTGCCGCTCTTCATAGGAGCGTCGGAACTCAGAGACCGTCTGGTCATGTATCTTTTGGATGGACTTGTTGATGTCCTCCAGAAGCTTGCGAGGAATATCGCCTCCCGATTTAATCTGTGCGACTGATTTGAGCGCGCTTACCCATTCTGGAGGAGGTGGCGGAACCTCTCCGCATTTGTGGTAATCGTCTTCGATGCGTGTCGCTTCCTCCATCATTTTTCGCTGCAAGACAGGGAACTCCCCCATATCCTTGCGAATGATATTGCTCACTCGCTCGAATTCCCGATCGATCACCACGGCTTGGCTTTCCTGCCCATGCGCCAAGAGCACTGACTGATTGCGCACTCGCAAGCTATCTGCGCATAGAAACAGCCAGCGGGCAATGAACCGTGAGGACTGGGACAGCAGTTCACAGAGCGAGCGGATGATCCCATGCATGGGCTTGCGCGCCGCATAGAGAAACAGCATACCCAGCACGGCTAACGCCAATACGGACAAGGCCACGTTATTGGGCCAAAACAACCATGAATTCCAGGTCGTCATTACCAGTTCCTCCCATCACTCATATCGCTGCTATTTTCATACCGTTGATGATTATTCGCCGCCGCGCGAGAGCTGTGGCCAATTGCGCCTAACTCGGTCCAAAAAGCTCCTCACTGTATGTCTACAAATACACCTGGGGTTTTGCGTGATCTGCAGCCTCGCATCCAGACGCGCGGCCTTCGGCTTGTCACACGGACAATCAGGGACAGGCTCTTGGTCGCTCCATCTGCCCATACGTGAGAGCGTACGCGCGAAAGGCTGTGAATCATGGGTTTCCCGATCCAACCAGAGAGCATTATTCATGCCGTCTAGTCGCGAAATCGCTGGGACGTCAGGCGCGAGGCAAGGGGCACGAGACGAGAAGAAAGAGAGTCCTCTGAGTCAGTCCACTCATCATACATTCTCTGCTCACAGGGCGATTGCGGCCCAGAGCTTCATCACGATCCACAGAACCACTGCAATGGCGAGCGCCAGGAGCACGATGGTCCCGCCGATGATACCTGCCACGTATAGCCAATCTCGATGGTTGCCTCTATCGGATTTCGTCGCAGCCTCTCGTAGCAATACCGCGTTTCTCGCGTGACTTCGAAACCAAATCGAAAACAGATCGCCGAGAATGGGAATCGCACCGACGGTTCCGTTGATCAGGAGGTTCAGACTCATCCGTGCTACGACGATTCGCGGCACTTGAAGCCGCGCGGCCAATATCAGGATGACGGTCCCGATAAGATTGGCCAGCATGTCACCGATGCCTGGTATCAGTCCAAGCAACGGATCGAGCCCCAAATAAATGCCTGTGCCAGGAATTCTGACGGTCGTATCCAGAATCTTGGCCAAGAATTCGGCCGTTGCCAGCAGGGCTTCTCGTTGAGAATCGGGAGATGGAGACTCCGGGGGACGACGTGGAACTGGGTCAGTCACGATGTGACCGAGCGGTATGTTCTTTGAGCCAACAACGATCCATGACGACCAGTAGCCCGGATTCTCTCGCACGAACGGCGGCCTGTTCGTTGATGACCCCTTCTTGCATCCAAACAGCCTTGGCGCCACGGGTAATCGCTTCTTCAATGATGGGGAAAACGTCTTCCGACTTCCTGAAGATATTCACGAGATCGATGGTGCCGGGCACGGCAGCGAGAGATGGATAGGCCGGCTCGCCAAGGACATTCGTCTCATTCGGATTCACAGGGATGACCCGATAACCCTGCGCCTTCATATAGCTCGCCACCCCATAGGATGGACGCGCAGAATTCGACGACAATCCCACCACGGCTATCGTGCGGCAATCTCGCAAGATTTCATCGATGGTCACAGCCGACTGATATTGATTTGACATCCTTCACCTCCATTGACAGGCAATGTAGACCGTACCATGAGTCAAATGGCTTGAACAATTCTAGCTCAGGCCTGAAAGGATTCCACCCATGGCGACATGACAAGGGTAAGTCATATCACCTTGGCCACCCCGGCCGGGTGTCACACCATACGATGGAGGCCTCTATGCGCGCATGCTCGAATCGGTCCGGTCACGCCCTTGTAAAGCGGTTGATTCTCGCATCGTTCCTGCTGTTCCCCTGGCCAGTTCTGGCGGAAGAAGGAACGGTACTCCCCCTCTCCAAGATCATGCTCTATTCCAGCGGCGTGGGGTATTTTCAACATGACGGCACGGTGAATAACCGAACGCAACTCGACCTCCGCATGCAGGCGAACCAGATCAACGACATGCTAAAGAGTTTGGTCGTGCAGGACTTCGGTGGCGGCAGGATCTCGACCGTCACCTACGGCTCACATGATCCCGTGACCAAGACGCTTGGCAGCTTCGGCATCAATCTGAACGGCAACCCGACCCTGGGGCAGATTCTGACACAGGTCCGTGGAGAACCGGTCGAAGTCACCGCGCCAAATCCCATCGCCGGTACATTGATGGGCATCGAGAAGAAAACGGAGTCCATCGGCGAGGGATCGAACCACCGCGTCATCGAGCAGGAATATGTCACGCTCCTGACAGAAGACGGATTTCGCTCACTCTCACTGGCGAACGTGCAGCGCATCAAATTGACCAACCCCACGTTGAATGCTGAACTGCACCAGGCGCTGGCCGCACTCGCGACGAATCACAATGCGCAGAAGAAGACGGTCTCGATCACGTTCGACGGCGCCGGGAGCCGCCAAGCTCGTGTCGCCTATTTGACAGAAACCCCAGTCTGGAAAACCACCTACCGACTCGTCTTAGACGAAGACAAGGCGCCTTATCTACAAGGTTGGGCTATTGTGGAAAATCAGACCCAACAAGATTGGCGCAACGTGAAACTCTCACTTGTCTCGGGACGGCCGATCTCCTTCACGATGGATCTGTATCAACCGCTCTATAATCCACGTCCCCTTGTCCAGCCTGAACTCTATGCCAATCTCAGGCCTCAAACGTACGGAGATGCCATGGATGAACTCAAAGCGGTGGCCTCCCCGTCCCCCGCCCGTAGTGACATAAAGAAAGAACGCTTACTTGGCAAGCTGGCCCAAGGTTTCGCCAGCGACCGGGCTAATGCCCCGGCAGCCGCCGCGGCTCAGGAGATGGGACGCCTGGAAGAAGGCGTGGTCTCCATGGCGATGGCCGAAGACAAGGGCGAACTATTCGAATATCGAATCGACCAGCCCGTCACCCTCGCCAAGCACACGAGCGCGTTGCTGCCCATCATCGGGCAGACGCTCCAGGGGCAGAAAGTGTCGCTCTATAATCAGAGCGTGAATACGAAACATCCACTGAACGGATATCGGCTCAAGAACACGTCGTCTTTGCACCTCATGCAAGGACCGATCACGCTGTTCGACAGCGGGACCTATGCGGGCGATGCGCGCATCGAGGATCTTGCTCCTGGACAAGACCGGCTGATCAGCTACGCCCTCGATCTCAAGGCCGAAGTAGAACCCAAGCTCGAAGGCGGCACACAAGAACTTGCGACCGTCTCGCTGAAGAAGGGCACAATGCTCATCTCACGCCGTTTGGTCGAAGACCGGACGTATCTCGTACGGAACCGCGACGCAAAGACCAAGACTGTGCTGATCGAGCAACCCTATCGTGCAGACTGGAAACTTGCCGAACCGAAAGAACCGACAGAACGGACGCGCGACATGTATCGATTCAGCGTCTCAGTCGATCCAGGGAAAAGCGCGACGCTCCGCGTCAAGGAAACACTGCCTATTCAGGAATCGATCCTCTTGATGGATAGTGGTCTTGACCTGATCGTCCATTACCAACGAGCGAAGGAAGTGAGCCCACAAGTGAAAGACGCGTTGCAACGCGTGGCCCAGCTACGCAGTGCGCTGGACGAAATACGTGGGCAACGGACACGCCTGGACCAACGCACCGCCGAGATCACCGCTGAGCATGCTCGAATTCGCGAGAACATGCAGCGGCTTCCGCAGAATTCCGATCTCTACAATCGGTATGTCAAGAAATTGGACCAGCAAGAGACCGAACTGGAGAAACTGCGCAAAGATATCGAGAGCCTCAAGAGCAGGGAAGATGAGCAACGACGGGAACTGCAGATCTACGTGATGAATCTGGACGTGGCATAGTCATCTCAGGCAAAGAACCGCTGGATATTTTCTATAGGTGCGCAGCCGACAAGAAGATATCCATCCGACGAGACCATCAGGGGAACCCCGGCCTGGCCTGTTGAGTGCCAGGCCGCTTCCCATTCTTGAGCCGTTCGGCGATCCTCGCCATTGATTGTTCCCACCTCCTCCGGTGAGCCTCCTACCTGCTCTATCAGCTGCCTGAGCACTCCCGGATCGGAGATGTCTTTACCTTCACACCAAAAGGCCCGATAGGTTTCACGCACAAATGCCATCCCGAGTACTTTATCGCGCCGGAGGAGTGCCACAGCTTGTTCGATCGCCGGCTTTGTATTGGGCTTACCGGGAGGCAGCGCAATGGGCAGACCTGGCGCCAACCGCTGTACGACCGCCACTTCGTGGCGCAGCTCAGCACCCAACGAACCCTGCCAAGGTTTCATTGGGCGAGGCAGATGCGACGCATGCTGCACACCTCGCCATTCACAGCGCGCGAGCAGGTTCATCTCGTGCAGCCGTTCGTGCATCGCGTAGCAGAACGGACAGTTGAAGTCGCTATAGAGGGTGTAGTGGTCTGTCATGCTCTAAGGATCACCAAAATTCTCACCCTACAATAGCGCATGGAGCAACAAGAATACCAATGGTCAGCCACTATTATGGTCATACCCTGCGAACCTGGCATTCGTTCAAATAGGTATGGTATGTGAGCGCATGCCGACCCCCTCTGTCTTGCTCCTGATCCCTCCACTCACTCAACTGAATACGCCCTACCCCTCCACCGCCTATCTCACGGGGTTCCTCCGAGGCCGCGGGATTGAGGCTTCCCAAGCCGACATCGGGATAGATATGGTGCTGCGACTCTTTCAGCGATCGGGGATCCAAGCCCTGTTTGAGGAGGTGCGAGCGCGCGAACATGAATTGCCCGGAGAAGCTAGGCAAATGCTCGCGGTCGAGCCGGCCTATCTGAATGCCATCGACCCGGTCATTGAGTTCCTCCAGGGGCGCAATCCTTCCTTAGCCTTGCTGCTAGCCCGACCAGGGTTTCTTCCGCAAGGCCCCCGGTTTTCCGGCCAGAGTGGGAACGCTGCGTCATTACATGCCTTACCGGAACAGGATCGCGCCAAACGGTTCGCGACGTTATATCTCGAAGACCTGGCCGATCTGGTCCAAGCGACCGTCTCTCCCCATTTTGCCCTGAGTCGCTATGCCGAACATATCGCACGAGCAGCCTCATCGTTTGAGACCATTATCGACGCGATAGCCGTCCCACCGACGCTGACGGATCAATTCATGCTCGAATCCTTATGGGAACATCTCGAACGCTGCAATCCCTCGCTCGTCTGCCTGACGGTTCCCTTTCCCGGAAATCTCTATGGCGCGTTTCGCATAGCCCACTCGATCAAGAGTCAACGACCCGACGTGGCCATTGCCCTTGGCGGTGGATATGCCAATACAGAGCTTCGACGTCTGTCGGACCCCCGTGTATTCGACTATGTCGATTACATCACCCTCGACGATGGAGAACGGCCGCTGCTTTCGTTGATCGAACATCTGGCGGGAACCAGAGTACGCACACGACTCTGCCGAACGTTTTATCGGGATAAGGATCGAGTGGTCTTCGCGAATGATACGTCTGATCGGGAGTTCAGCATGGATGAGGTCGGCTGTCCGACCTATAGTGGCCTGACATTGGATCGCTATCTGACGATCTTAGACAGTACAAACCCGATGCATCGTCTTTGGTCGGAAGGCCATTGGAACAAACTCACCATCGCTCACGGCTGTTATTGGAAGCAGTGTACGTTTTGCGACGTTGGGCTCAACTACATCAGTCGCTATGAAATGACGCCGACCGATCGGCTTATCCAACAGATCGAAAAGTTGATCACAGAAACAGGCTGCCGGGCTTTCCACTTCGTCGATGAAGCAGCGCCTCCCGCTGCCCTGAAGTCACTTGCCCTGGCCCTACTGGAAAAGGGCATCACGATTTCATGGTGGGGGAATATCCGCTTTGAAGAAGCCTTCTCACCGGATCTTTGCCGCCTCCTGGCAGCCTCCGGCTGCATTGCCGTGACGGCAGGCCTCGAAGCCGCGTCAGACCGTTTACTGGAGAAAATAAAAAAGGGAATTACTGTCGATCAAACCGCGCTCGTGGCGGCCGCCTTCAAAGACGCAGGCATTCTCATTCATGCCTATCTCATGTACGGTTGTCCCTCTGAAACAGTACTAGAAACGATCGACTCGCTCGAACGAGTTCGGCAACTGTTCGCGGCAGATCTCATTCAATCGGCCTTCTGGCATCGCTTCACCACCACTGCCCATAGCCCGATCGGGCTCAATCCCGCTGCGAACGGACTGCGCATCCTCGGTCCTACATTTCAGGGGTTCGCGGAGAATGACCTTCTCCATGAGGACACACGCGGCGAGACGCCGGAATGGATCGGCGAAGGGTTACGACGGTCGGTACTCAATTATCTCGAAATGCGAGGACTCAGAC
>DATENE010000028.1:0-20704 GCA_035275205.1 Nitrospiraceae bacterium | reverse complement strand
TGCGGTTTCTTGGGAGACTCATACCAGCTCTGACCTTTGGAATACGTCATCGGCTGCTCGCCTTCTAGCTGAGTAACCACCGTTCCCTCCAACACGTAGGCGAACACTGAGCCTGGATGGACGTGCGGGTCGGATGCGGCTTCGGGCGCATAGTCCACGGTCAACACTGTGGCCACTTTCCCAGCCATATCGGCCAGAGATTGTTTCATCAGCACAGACACGCTATCTCCTGCCAGTACTGGCGCTTGTCCCATGATGATGGCCGCTCCGGACAGCGCCGTCCATTGCAATGCCTGGTTCACGACTCTACGGGTTAAGGATACAATCGTAATCATCGAAGTGCTCCTCTCTCGTGTATGGCATTGTGTACATCACGATTCAGCGATACGCAGCACGTGCTTGCCGCGAATAGGTTTCTTGTCGTAGGCCTGCCGAAAGTGCTCCATGGCGAACACTGTGCCCACAACCGGTCGGATCTCACCGGTATCGATCAGACGCGAGATTTCGATCAACTGAACCCGGTTCGGTTCGACGATGAAGAAGGCGTCGCGCACTCGTGGCTGGGTCAATCGTTCGGCATCAGCCGCAATGGTCACCAGCCGACCGCTCTTCTTGAGGGTCCCCCATGAGCGATCTCTTGTTTCCCCTCCAACAGTATCAAGCACCACGTCCACGTCTCGGATAGCCGTTTCAAACGGTGTCGACTGATAATCAATCACTTCGTCGGCACCGAGCGACGCGACAAAATTGGCATTTGCCTTTGACGCTGTGGCAATCACATATGCGTTCTTACGGCGGGCCACCTGCACAGCGAAACTGCCGACGCCGCCGGCTCCGCCATGTACTAATACCCGTTGCCCTTCCGAAAGCTGTGCGCGATCGATGAGTGCCTGCCAGGCGGTCAGGGCTGAGATAGGAGTTACAGACGCCTGAGCATGTTCAAGCGTTCTAGGCTTCGGGGCGATGTTGGCGGGAATCGTCAGGCAATAGTCCGCCTGAGCCCCATCGATGAACCAATCGCTCAAGCCATAGACAGGATCTCCAACCTGAACACCCGCGCACGCCGGTCCGATCGCGTCGACGACACCGGAGAATTCGTGGCCGAGAATAATGGGAAACGGTCTGGGGCCACCTTCTGGAGTATGGAAGGTGGGATACCAAGCGAACTCCGTCGGCGTGACCGCTGTGGCATGGACTCGAACGAGCACCTGATTATCCTTTGGAGTAGGTTTCGGTGCATCCTCACAGCGCAGTGATTCCGGTCCACCAACCTGATTCAACCGTATGGCTTTCATGAGGATAATCTCGTCCCGCGGCCTTACTTCTCAATCTCGAACCCGTCGTTCTTCCACCAGCGCCAGCCGCCCTCGAGCTCCATCACTGGGTAACCCTTGCTCGCAAACAGGACCGCCGCACTCGCAGCCAGGTGGCACACGTGTGAATAGCAGTACAGCACGTTGATCCTGTTTTTGTGGAGACGCGCCTTCACGATCTTCGTGTCGTCCCACTGGTCCTTCGGCAGATTGAGCGCGCCGGGGATATGCCCGTCTGCATAATCTTCGGCCGCGCGCACATCCACGATATTCACCGGCTCTCCCTGTTTGAACCAGCGCTCCAGTTCGACCGGACCGGTCGTAAAGGCCATCTTGTCTTGGAAATACTTCTTGGCTTTCGCAGCGCTGGAAATCTTAAGTTTGGTCGCCATGGCTCTCCTCCCGTTCGAGACGTTATCTTTCTAACTTCGTATCTATTGTGATGGTCCGGCATCGATAGCATCCACGTACGATGAGACAATGCCTATCGTGCTCTCGCGCCCAAATCACACCAACTCAATAACCCACGGTAAAGCGCCGGCGGATATGCGTTGGCTTCTCTACTTCATCCATCATTGCCTTCGCATAGTCCTCGACCGAGATGCGGCTTTCTCCCTGAGCATTCGCGAGCAACTGATCCGTGCCAAGACGAAACTGCCCGGTCCGCTGCCCGGGGAAAAGATCGGCCGAAGGAGAAAGGAAGGACCAATCCAAAGTCGATTCTTTGCGGAGCATGTTCAGAGTTTCACGCGTCGCGAGAGCCCCTTGCTTATATTCCGAAGGGAACTCCGGGAGGTCCACTGACTGAACTCCCGGCTTGACTTCCAAACTGCCTGCTCCCCCGACGAACAGCAGCCGCTTCACACCGGCCTTCTTGACGCCATTGATAATGGAGCGCGCGCCCTTAACCTGCTGGTTGTAAATATCCGGGTTGCTCCATCCAGGATTGAAGGCGCTGATTACCGCATCGTGACCCGTGACCAACCGGACCACTTCGTCCTCATTGTAAACATCGCCTTTCTTCGGATGAAGCTTCCCATGCGGGGTCAGTTTGCCCGCATTCCGCACGATGGCGGCCACCTCGTGGCCACGATCCAACGCCTCCTTCAAAATGGCCGACCCGACAAACCCCGTCGCGCCGATCAATGCGATCTTCATAGTACGGCTCCTCTCTGATCGAGTAGCGGGGTCGGGCAGATCCGGTCCTTGAGCAATGGTCACGATCTGATGCGCACAATCGGGATATCGTACCCGCTACGGATCCTGCGGAAGTGATGCGAGCATTCCGTCTGAATCAGAGCGTCTCGTGCGTGCCGTCACAGAACGGCGGAGTCTTAGTCTGCTTGCACATGCACAAGGCAACTTCTTTCGTTTCGTCTACCGTGAACTCGACCGGCTCGATCCCGGTTCCTTGGTGGGACCCGTCACAGAACGGTTGATCCCGCGACCGCCCACATTGACACCAATAGTAAGATCCCGCTTCCAACGTAAGCACTTCGGGCTGCTTGGCTGCGATGCGTGGTTTCTCCATGAGCGTTCCTCCCTCTGTGGTGGTTGGGATCGGACTGCGCGATGGCAGTATATCGTTTCACCATGAACTTCGCACGCCCACTTGCTAGATCTTGACCTCTTCTTGTATAAGCTTGCCTTAAAGTCACACACAAAGCTTCCGCGCGGTTCATCACTGAAAGGAGACGGCATGAAGGGCATTTACTACTTCGTGATTGTGATTGGAATAGTGTTCGCCCTTGGGGAGAGCGACGGCTCTAAGGCTTATGCAAAGACCATCGAAGCAGGAGAATCCAATTCGAGTTGGAACGGCAGCGGCGAGGTTCAAGATCTTGTAAATGGAGAACAGGTCGTCCATGGAATTCTGAAAGGGGTGCTGATCGCCCGTCATAAGGGTGACGACAAAACGGTTGTCCATTCGTCCAGACTCGTGTGCCCGGTGCGCGTGAATCTCAACAGAAAGAATGATTATGGGGCGATGGCAGGATACTGCACGATCGTGGCGCATGAGGGCAAGGACGTTGCGTACGCCCAATGGAAGTGCGTTGGAACTTTGAAGGAGTGCGACGGCGAATTTACATTCACTGGCGGCAGTGGAGGATTCAGCGGTATCTCGGGAACGACCCCTTTCAATACAAGGATAGTCTTTGAGCTACAGGAAGGGAAAAACGTTCAAGCCGTCGGGTACGCGGTCTGGCCGAACATGACGTATACGTTGCCCTAGGACAACCGGTGCCTGTCACCATGTTTGTTTCCAACTTCTCCAGCGGGAGGAGCTCCCAGTGAACCATGGGAGCTCCTCCAGTGAAACCTAATATCTACAGATGTAACGGCTTGATGGGCGATACTACCGCCGCCGGATTGTTCTTCCACACCGACTCATCGGCATCGACATAGAGTTCAACTTCATTACTATCAGGGTCTTGAAGATAAAGGCTTTGGCTTACTGTGTGGTCGCTCATGCCGTCGATCGTAATCCCAGCTCGTTCAAGGTCGCGTTTCGCCGCGCGCAGCTCATCCAGACTGTCTCCCACCTTGATTCCGATATGATACAACCCACGATGCCGTCCGGCTGGAGGTCCCGGGGCATCGCCGACTTGGATCAGCAAGAGCTCGTGATGCGTGCGGCCACTGGTCAGCGCGGCAGCAGCGCCATTGAAAATCCGTCCGACTTCCTGAAATCCCAGCAGGTCGCGATAAAAAGCCAACGACTGTTCTAGGTCCTTCACATAGAAGACAACGTGTCCGAGGTAATGTGCTTTCATGTGGGTCACTCCTTGTTGGACGACCGCTGCAAGAGCAGCGCTCTGACCGCCGCGTGCGCCAACACCACATCAGGCTCTCGTTGTAGCGCATCGTGATACTGTCTGCCGAATCCCTCTCCATCTTCCGTCGGTGTCAGGAGTGTCCGTGCCGATGTGAGCAGGTCGACGATTTCCGTACGGGATGATGCCTCGCCTTCTTCCACCAGCTCATCGAGCTGGACCATCAATTGCGACAGCGGACGCAGCCAGGCAAACCACGCATCCCCCAGCACCAGCTGCAAAAACGCTCCATTGGACGGGATACGCCCATGCACACGCTCATAGGACACCCTTTCGTCGTCCAACAAGGCTTTGTGCAGACGAAGCAGCGCCTGAAAAAGATGGTCGAGGTGCGCGTCTCTGTGACCTAGCTCCGGCATGATTCGATCTCTCCAAGGCTCACGCACGTTACCCAGTCGGCTCGCTATCCAGCTGATGCGCCTTGCGCCCGCCACGGGCGAGTGGATGCTCAGGAATCTGACCACCGACCATGAGTTTCGCCATGTCTGAGGCGCGCGCAACGAGTTCCTGCGCACCTTCACGCAATTCCTTGCTGTTCTGCACCTCGCTCACGTTCCGTTCCATATCCTCCGCGCTCCAGCCCCGTGAATGGGCGATGAACGGAAACTGCGGAAACTGGCAGCCGACTTCCGCGAAAAAGGTCATGAGCTGCCCGACCACGCCTTGGACATTGTCTTGCCCACCCATGACGATAAACGCCGCGACCTTGTTCTTGAGTAAATGTTTGTTTGCGATGGTCTCCTGATTTTGGATGCAGTTCATCCGCTCGACCATCTTGTAATACAGGCTGCTCGCGTTGCCCCAGCGGATCGGGGTTGAAATCAGAATCACATCGGCCCAATGCACAATGGCTTCGTACACACGATCGAGCTGATCGGTCGGGTCCATCTGCGTTATCGAACAGGGCCAGGTGCAAGCCCGCGCCGATTTGGAATAGAACCCTTCGCACGGGCGAAAGTTCAGCTCGCGGAGCTTAATGCATTGCGTCTCCAGCTTGAGTACGGTTCGCGCATGGTCCAGCGCCACGTTCAGCATCGCATCGGAGGTGCTGTACCTTTGATACTCTGCGGTCATCGCCGTCGTCGAGATCCCCACGACGCGAATCGGGCCGGCCTGTCTCAACACCGGACGGGCGAGTGGATGGGGCTTGTGCGACTGCTTCTTCCGTTTCGTGGCAGACGATAGATCGATATAGAGCCGGCCGTTCTCGACCTTGGTGGTGTAGCTCGGAACCAGATCTTTTTCGTGCCCTGGTTCCCCTTGACCGGTTTTGTGATGAAACTTCCAGTAATGCCAGGGACAGACGACGTAGTCCCCATCGAGGGTGCCTTGGCCCAACGGGCCGCCGACATGGTTACAGACCCCGGATATCGCGGCAAACGAGCCGTCTTTGTACGTCAGCGCAATCGTCGTGTTCCCTGCGGAGACTTCTCGCAAGGGTTGTTTCTTTAGTTCTTCGACGCTCCCAATATCCGTCCATTGTGTGCCAGACATGAGACGCTCCCTTGAGGATTTGGTCACGCCACTTTTCGGTTCGTTGTCATTTCCCGTATGCCGGCTCCAAGGACCTTCCTACTTCCTGGTCCCCGTGTCGTAGTAGAACCGCTCGTGGACGATCTTGCCATTTTTCCATTTCGCCACCGAGACCTGCTCCAGGTGAAAAGGCTGACCATTGGTGGCAATGAAATCCATGGTGCTTTCATAGAAGGTCGTGTTGTCGCCGACGCCTGAGGCTGTAACGTTGAAGCCTTTCCATTCTTTGACTCCGCTCACGAACTCCTTTTCTCGCTCGATGTTCGCCGCTAACCCCGTTGTCGGTGGGTTGGCATTATCCTGCATGACTGTATCCTTGTCATAAAACTCGTTCATTGCCTCGATGATCTTGCCTTGCCGGACATGGTTGATCAGATCATTCAGCCGTTGCTGTAGATTGATTGTGCTCATGACCACTTCTCCCTTCGAGGTTTGCCGGTGAATGTGATCCCGACCTTCTGGACTTCCTGGTAGGGCAGGAGCCAGACGAGCGATTCATCGCTGAGATCGCCGACCTGAATACGGTTTCCCCAGGGATCGCGGAAGTCGCAACGGAAGCCGGGTGCCAGTTTCAGCTTGTACTTGTTGATGAGCTTCTTTCGCACTTCCTTGATTTGTTTCTCGTCACGAACCATGAGACCGAAATGCTTCGTGCGATCCGGTTGCAGGGTATCCACTTCGAAGATCGCCATGAATTGGTGTTCACCCAGCTTGCACCAAGCGGCGCCTTCGCCGCCGCGGAGCATCTTCAAGCCAAAGACGTCGGAATAGAACTTCACCGCTTTCTTCGCGTCGGTGACCTCAATGACGATATGATTACACCCGTAGACTTGGACGGCCATCATGCCCCTTCCTTTCTCTCAGCGACTGTTTCTTCGGCCTGTCGAAAGGCAGATGCGAAGATATCTGGAAGCTGCGTGCCGGAGATGGCAACGCTGCCGTTGAGCACGAAATAGGGCACTCCGCGAATGCCCAACCGATGCCCGGACGCCTCTTCGGCCCGTACTTCTTGGACCGCCTGATCACTGGCCAGAAACCGCTCGACCTCCTCACGATCCAGTCCACAGCAAGACGCGATTTCGGCCAGCGAATCGAGGCTCCCGATCTCGCGGCCCTTCGTGAAGTACGAATGAAAGAGAGACTCGACGACTTCATCCTGACAGTGTTGTTGCCCCGCGAACCAGATGAGCCGATGGGCGTCGAAGGTGTTCGGCGTCCGGGCGATCTGATCGAAGGCGAACTCGATCCCGTCCGCCTCGCCGGCTTTGGCCAACCGATCTTCCATACCTCGCAGAGCCTCGGCACCGCCGAACTTCGCTTGGAGGTACGTACGCCGTTCCATGCCGGCCTTCGGCATCGTCGGGTTCAATTCAAACGGACGCCACGCTATGTGCGCCTGTTGCGCACACCCGCCGGTCTCGAGCGCCTGCTCCAACCGGCGCTTCCCGATGAAGCACCAGGGACAGACGACGTCGGAGTAAATCTCGATCTGCATCGCTTAACTCAAATGACCCATTTTGCCTGCCTGATAATCACTCACGGCCTGAACCAGTTCTGCTTTCGTATTCATCACGAATGGTCCGTAGCGAGCCACCGGCTCATTGATCGATTCGCCCGCCATCACCAGAATTGTTGCATCCTCCTCTGCAACGATCGTCACCGGCTCCCCCGTCGAGACAAAGACAGCCAGTTCGGCCTCCGTTAACCTATGCGATCCCTCGACGGATGCCTGGCCACTGAGGATCAATAGACCGACATTGTAACCGTTCGGAATCTGCAACGGCATCGAATGTCCCGCGCGCAGACGGAGATCGTACAATTCGATAGGCGTGAATGTCTTCGCCGCACCTTTTGCGCTTCCCACCGATCCGGCAATCACGCGAAGCGAACCGGCTCCCCCATCCAACTGCACGACCGGAATCTGATCGTTCACAATCGTTTGATAGCCGGGCGCGGACATCTTGGACGATTTGGGCAGATTCACCCACAATTGAATCGCCTGTAATGTCCCGCCTTGCTTGGCCCATTCCTTCTCATGCAATTCTTCGTGCACGATCCCGGATGCTGCAGTCATCCACTGCACATCGCCTGGACCAATGACGCCGGAATTTCCGGCTGAGTCTCGATGCGCCACACGACCCTGATAGACGATCGTGACGGTTTCAAACCCACGATGCGGATGTTCGCCAACCCCTCGCGGCGTGTCCGTCGCCGGATAAAACGTGGGACCCGCGTAGTCCAACATGATAAACGGGCTCAGCTCATGGTCCAGGTCGTTGCTGGGAAACAGATTCCGCACGTGAAACCCGTCCCCGACGACGTGCTGAGAGCCCGGTTGATACACCTTCACCTGATCCGTCTTCTCCACGTTGGTTACCGGCATCGCGTCTCTCATTGCGACCCTCCCTTTCTCTTCCTCTTGCCAGATCCTCCTCGGCTACCTGGCATTGGGGTTCGTGTTCGCCCTATCTTATGGGGCGCTCCTCCGAGTTAATCTGTGTCGTCGCCACATTCTGTCCGTAAAACTCCTCGCGTGCGAACCACGCGCACCTCCACTCCGCCATCACCTTATCAACTGACCACTTCCCGGCGCCACTACGAGAATCATGGCACCGTGAGAATCCTCAGTTACACGTGAATCATGACGACCCCAATATAATAGTTCTAATTAGAACCAAGTCAAGTGGGTAATTTCATCCGGGAGAGCGCGCTTCCTTCAATGGGCCGTGCGCAAGAACTGGTTGTTGCTGACAGGACGCCGGGTTTGGTTCGATCCATGATCCAGTCTGACCTGGACTGTGATATTGGGACAACCGCTGAATTTCAGGCTGCTTTGCATGGCTATGATAGGGTAGGCCAAGGGTTCTTTCCGTGAAGCAAGCAGACCCGTGGATGCAATCATCGGACGATGCCTCCTTGCGCCACACATGTGCGGTTCTTCACATTCTGGTTTCTTGCCATGCTCGGCACGCTCATGGTCGGAAGTCTGCAATCGAGTTTCGCGCTCGACCCTCTTCCCCGCTCTCCGAGAGTGGGATCATTGCGAGTTCCTCTTCTCTCGTACAACCGCGTTCCCATCTCGGCACTTCTCTCCGATTCCGCCAGCTACCACCTGCGGGAAATCAGAATAGCCGGCATCGTCAGAACCGTTGAAACGCAGCTCATGCCGCGGGGTTGCGGTAAACCTTACGAGTTGACCGTGTTCTCGCTAGAAGATGAGAGTGGCATGGTGGACGTCATCGATCAGGGGGCCTGTGGAAAAAATACCGGCGTCGTGCGAGCACCAACGCTCGCCGCCGGAGAGCGCGTCGAGCTGCTGGTCCATGTTATCGGAAAAACCGACGGATCAGGGAGTCCGCTTGAAGTCTTCACGCTCTGGATAGAACGGGCCCAGGAATAACCCCGCTCCCTCTCCTTATTCGACCGTTTCCCGCATTCCACGAAGACTGTTTTGACATTTCATGGTCTGCGCTCCGCCATGAGTCAATGCGGCACGCGACTCTACTCGGTGGACGTTAACTATCTGTTACTCGCTCCCTCGGGGTTGTGTGATGCGCACCATTAGAGTTTCTTCACGATGGCTTCATCATCGGTTCATGCTCGGTCATTACACTGCTCTCACGACAAGTCCTGCGTCATTGGAATCTTGGGAGTGTCCACGGAGATGATTTTGACAAAATAGTTCCTCACCGAAGTGTGAACAGCTGCCCTTTCGCAAGCGAAACTCTCTCTCAAGGATTCAGCCTGGACTCCGACTTGTGAATCTCCGGCGACGATCAGGTGATCATTGCCGTCTAGTCCAAACCGTCGTGACCTCGTTATGGAGAAATGAGCATGATCAATCAGCAAGGCATCGTTGTCGCACCAAGCAGTTCCGGGCACGCCGAGGGCATCCCGATGGACCAGCGGTGTAGTGACCGGTTTGTCGAGAGGTGTCATAATGCCGTCGGTCAAGGACCTCGCCTAGTCGACGCCGGACCGTTATCCTTGACGGTCGCTCAGGAATTGGGAGCAAAGGAGATTATGCGCATACTGCTGGTTGAAGACGATGTGGACCTCGCCCAGTTCATACGCAAAGGGTTGAAGGAAGAGCAGTATGCCGTAGACTTCGCAGCCGATGGTGAAGAAGGGCTGGAGCTGGCTTTGGGAAATCCTTACGACCTCTTGATCCTCGATATCATGTTGCCCAAGCTTGATGGTCTCACGCTCTGCCGCCGTGTCCGGGCCAAAGGCAACGTGACTCCTGTCTTGCTCTTGACGGCGCGCAACACCGTGGAAGCCAAGGTGTCCGGTTTCGACACCGGCGCGGACCAATTTTTGCCTAAGCCTTTCGCCTTTGCAGAACTGTTGGCTCGAGTCAGGGCGTTGCTGCGCCGAGGAGGTCCTCAGCAATTGATCCATCTGAAAGCGGCAGACCTTGTGCTGGATCCGGCTTCTCACCGCGTCTGGCGGGCTGGGCAAGAAATCGGACTGACGAATAAAGAGTATGCCCTGCTCGAGTTCCTCTTACGTAACAAGAATAGGGTGTTGACGCGAACAGCGATCATCGAACACGTGTGGGACATCAGCTATGACCCCATGACGAACATCGTGGATGCCCATATTCGGGCTCTGCGCGCGAAGATTGATCGAGATTTTTCACCACAGCTCATTGCCACGGTGCGCGGCGCCGGGTACATGTTGGAGGAACCGGAACCGGCCGCATGAAGTCCCTGCGTAGTTCAATCCGCCAATCCGCGCTCGCTCTAGTGGCAGGACTCCTCTTGGTCTTTTCTGTCCTGACCTACATCGGGGGCGACGCATTGTTGCACCGCTTTGTAGATGGCCGGCTGTTAGCGTTGGCGGAGACGCTGGCCAAGATTGTTGAACAGCACCCCAACATCATTGAAAATTCAGATGAAGGCGTTGCGCTTTCTGACGCGGTGAGCCGAAGCAAGAATGAACAGCGCGAGCTCCAGGATGTCACCCATTCTCTTCGAGTCTTCTCGCCGGACGGTCGGCTCCTCTGGAAAGCTTCCACCGCGCTGGTAGACCAGCCGGTCCCTGGTAACGTGCTCGATCAAGTCCGACTCGGCAACACCGTGTTTGACACGGTTGAGACAACCGAGGGCAAGCCTGTTCGTCATGTGTTCATTTCTATCCCGCGGCAGGGTCCGATACGGTACGTTCTGCAGGCCGAAACGTCTCTGCTTCTGTATCGAGAGACGCGCATGGGTCTTGTGATCCTGCTGACCCTGGGATCCGGGATCATCCTTCTCGTCGCCTGGACAGGCAGTGGCTGGCTGGCCAAGAGGGTGCTCACTCCGATCCATGTATTGAGCACTGGCGCTGAAACGATGTCCGAAGCCGACCTGGGAAAACGATTTACTCTTGATTCACCCTATCAGGAATTCCATCGACTCACCCAGGCGTTCAACTCCGTGATGGACCGGTTCCAACGGAGCGGTGAGATTCAGCGGAGCTTTTGCGACATCGCCGCTCACGAAATGAAAACCCCTTTGACCATTCTGCAGGGCAACCTGGAGGTCGCGCTCCTGAAAGCCAGGACCTCTGAGGAATATCGAGAAGCCCTCATCAACAATCTGGAGCAGGTAGGACGGCTCATCGCCCTGACGCGTTCCCTGTTGACCCTCGCAAAGTTCACGAGCGGCAAACCTCCCGTTCAACTGGTTCCACTTGCCCTGGAACCCATGATTCAAGATATGGTGGAGGAACTCACCCTGCTCGCCGATGACCGCCGAATCACATTGTCGTTTGAGCCGCAATCGGTCCCACCTGTCCTCGGCGATGCGCAGTGGCTCAAGCAAGCGCTGATCAATCTACTCGACAACGCGCTTCACTACACGCCGTCCGGTGGAACCGTGACCGTCCGCTTGCAGGCGTGCGGAGAAGGAGTTGCCGTGGCTGTCGAGGATACGGGCCATGGGATCGAGCCGGAACATCTCCCTCATCTCTTCGAGCGGTTTTACCGGACTGATTGGGCACGGGCGAAGGATTCCGGCGGTACGGGACTTGGCCTGCCTATCGTCAAGGAAATCGCGGAGGCCCACGGCGGAACCATTTCGGTCGCAAGCCAAGTCGACAAAGGCTCTGTCTTTACCCTGCGTTTGCCGGTCGCAACTCACCAGACGATTCCTGCCTAACCATATTATTCCAAAAAATTCGTCGTCCCTCACCCTGCCGGTCAAAGGCTCGCCGCAGCCACGCGTCTTGGAACACAGCGGATATGCTTTTAGATAATGCGGACTACGCGCGACTCCAGACCGCGGATGCGATCCTGCGGACCGTACAGAATGATGAAGAATTCTTCATAGTCGGTTCACGATCCGTTCATCTGAGGCTGCTACGTTCATAGTGTACTCAAGGGGCTCAGCAACCACGCAAGAACAAGCTTCCCCGGACGAGAATAAGGAGTCTCAGCAGTGCAAGGCCGAAGAGTGAGAGAACGTCGTCTGGCCTCATCAATGATTGAAGCGTTCCGACGCAGGGCTGTTTCGATTCTGATCGTAGGCTTTACACGCTCCGAGTTGGTTCACTGAGGGTAAGAGAACTCGTCGTGATTCGATCACGCGTGAAGCATTCTTCTTCTCATGTTCATCACCCGTTCATGCTCGTGAATGATCTTGCCTCCGAGGGGAGGGTCTCATGAAAGACACAAAGATTTCACCCTCCTCTCCGTATCGGGGGCTAGCATGACCTTTTCGATGGAGGGCTCTATGAACAAGATATTGCCGTCTCTGGCCGTGGCGGCCCTCATGGTCGTCGGCCTCATGGGCTGTGACGGCGAATCGCGCGCGGCCGGAGTTGCAAATCCAGCCCGTGCGGCGGAGATGAAACAGGATTTTCGTGATCTCTGGCTTGGACACATCTATTGGGTGCAGCATGCCGTATTGGATAGCGCGACGCACGGTCCGAAGGAGCGGGATGCCGTCAAGAAAGAAGTCGACGCCAATACAAAGCAGATCGCAAGCATGTTGACGCCCTTTTATGGTGAAGCCGCATCGCAGAAATTCATGAACCTGTTGGACATCAACATCGACGCAGTTCGCGAATACTCGGAAGCCACCGTTGCGGGCGATAAAAGCTCGCAGGATGCGGCGCTTGCCCGGTTGGCGTCCAATAGTGAGGACTTCGGGGATTTCTTAAGCGGAATCAGTCCCTATCTGAAGAATGACACCGTTCGGGGGCTGATCGCGGCGCATGGCGCTCACCATGTCCTCCAAATCAACCAGTACAAGAAAAAGGAATATGCGAATCTGGAAAAAACATGGGCGATGATGCGGCAACATGTCTATGTCATTGCGGACACGATGACCACAGCGTTGGTGAAGCAGTTTCCGGACAAGTTCTCATGACTGGTGCGTGATATCGCTGAACGAATCGATCACGGAAAGACCCGAGGTTCATCATGAGCTTCGGGTCTTTCTTCTTCGAATCAATCAGAATTTCAGGTCCTGCACTGGAACTCACGGAGCCAACTCACGGTCGGATGAAGAATTCTTCATGATCCGTTCATGGACCTCTCATGTGCTGCAGCTAGAGTATGACCGATGTGTGTGGAAGCAGTGCAGATAACAAGACGAAAGACCTCATTGCGCCGAATCAACAACCGGGGGTGAATCATGACACGAAGGATGGAATCAAGAGAAGCACTGCGAGAGGAAACTCCGGCAGAGATCGGGAGTGACCGGGCTGTTCAATTCCTTCCCACGAGCAATCAGTTCGACACGAGATCCTGCGCCCGATGCAGCGGCCTGCTGGTGAACGAGTGGTGCAACGACTTCGACAACACCGGCAATTATTTCTCCATCGTCCTGCGGTGTGTGCAATGCGGCTACCGTGTGGATCCAGTGATTTTGCAAAACCAGATCGTTTCGCCTGCCGAAAGCAAGCCCCTTCATAGATATTCAGTAAAGAAATATTCCGTGAACACGGCCGCATTGAGGGAGAACGCATAACTCATCATCCACGCCTGGAAGTGGATGTCAGACCAGCCGGTGAGGCGGCCGGACCGGCTGGGTGAGATCGGTGACAGGACCCGCTGGCTTCACTTCCTCTCCTTCATCGCCCGTTCCACTTCACGGCCGGCTTCGCGCTTCTTGATGGATTCCCGGCGGTCATGTTGTTTCTTCCCTTTGGCCAACCCAAGTTCGATCTTGGCAAAGCCCCGCTTGGAGAAATAGATGCGGAGCGGGATGATCGTGAGTCCTTGCTGCTGTGTTTTGCCGAGAAGTTTGTTGATCTCCTTGCGGTGGAGAAGCAGTTTCCTGGTGCGGAGAGGCTCGTGATTCATGATGTTGCCGTGGCTATAGGGACTGATATGGCAGTGATGGAGAAACGCCTCACCGCCCTTCACGCTGGCGTAACTATCTTGTAGATTCACCCGCCCCTCTCGCAGGGATTTGACCTCCGTACCTTGGAGCATGAGGCCCGCTTCGAACTTTTCTTCAATGAAATAGTCGTGGTAAGCCTTGCGATTCGTGGCCACGGCTTTTTCGAAACTGTCCTTTTCTTTCCCCATCAGACGTCAGACTTTCATATCCAAAAATAGATCCCTGTCAGCCTTCCGTCCGATATACGCAGCAGGCTGATTGCCACGTCCGTTTTTGCTATGATGCCGCCATGCGTAGGGTCGGCTCAATCGATTCTCTTTCCAGCATCCTCGAAGGGGTAGCTCGTCGCCTTGGGCTCGAGTCCAAGTTGCTCGAAAACCGCTTGCGGCGGGACTGGGTCTCCATTGTCGGAGAGCCGATGGCATCGAATGCCTGGCCCGACCAGATTCGCTACAAGAAACTCTATCTCCTGGTCCACAACAGTGTCTGGCTGCACCAACTCACATTCCTCAAACCGATACTGATTCAGAAACTCAACGGAGCAGCAGGCGGGGAGCTCATTGCCGAGATTGTGTTGCGCGTGGGCGAGATCCCCTTACAAACGGCGGCTTCTCCGGTGACGCCTGCCCTCAACGGCGACGTCATTGTCGCCGAGATCACACGGGCTGAAGTAGCGTCCCATGTCTCGGCGATACGAGATCCCGATCTCCGTCTGCTGTTTACATCGGTGATATCGAGAAATCTTCGAACTCTAACTCCGCCGGGACAGGGTCCGTCACAAGCCCCCTGAAGAGAACACGCGTGGCATCGGAGACCTCGCTGCCGGCCTTGGGTATCGGCCCGAGACCTCCTTCCTCTTCCTGATCCTGCAGCCGATAATACCCCCGCATTTCTTTCTCATAATGTTTGACCACCGACGCGTCTCCAGCTAAAAATTTATTGAGCATCTCTGGCTCAGCCCATCCGTCGTCAGTGAACACATACACCACGACTTTCCTGTACCAACCGTTCGGATCTCCTGGCGTCGTAGGCTGAATCTTCATCTTGGCAAAATGATGGGTCTGGCGGCCGACCTTGCGAAACCGCTTCACTAAGGTTTCAATCCCCTGGTCGGTCGTGTCGTGAGGCACATGCGCCGCAACGATGTGCCCGACTTGAGAACCGATACTATAAGGAGGAATCGTGCGATCAGGACGAGTGAGATACATCCCTCCCCAGATCAGGGTAAAGGACATGACAACCACGCCGAGGGCCAGCTTGACGACCATATCCAGGGGCTTCTTAGGCTTCTTGGATCCGGGAGGGGGTGTTGAAGAAGAATCCTGCTCTTGCATGGAAGGCCTAGCCCGCACTATTCATGACGGTTCGTCGCGAAATCGCCGAGCCGAGTCGCGAGACCGGCACGCGGAGCCCTGAGGACCCGATGCGTACTCGTGTAGTACGGTGAGGGGCCGAGGGGCGATCCCGTCGGCCGAAGGCTCGTCGCAGCAGCGGATCAGCGATTGCAGCAGAAGCGGTCATGAATAATGCGGGCGAGGATCAACGGACAAGGCGTAGGAGATCGCGCGTATCCGTTACCCGCCCCCTTCCTCAGGGAGCGACTCCGCGCTTTCCGCCAAACGCGCGACGGCCACGACCCGGTCACCCGCCCCCTCGAGATCGAGGATCCGAACCCCCTGGGTGTTCCGGCCGATCTCACGGAATTCATCCACTTTGCACCGAAGCACCTTGCCTTGAGCGGCCATCAACATGATCTCGTCGCCGTCTCGGACTTGAAGGAACCCGACGGCGAGTCCGTTCCGCTCACTGGTCTTCACGCTGATGATACCCTTGCCCCCTCGACCCTGGACACGGTACTCGCTCACCGCCGTGCGTTTTCCGTAGCCGCCCTCAGTGACCGTGAGAATTTGGGTGGTGGAGTCGTGGGTAACGGTTTCCATGCCGATAACTTCATTGCCTTCCTCGAGCGTAATACCGCGCACTCCGTGCGCGGTGCGCCCCATCGGGCGGACGTCGTCTTCTTTAAACAGGATCGTGATCCCCCTCTTCGTGCCCAACAGAATTTCCCGCTGCCCGTCGGTGAGCTGCACGCCGATGAGACGATCCCCTTTGTCCAAGGACAGCGCAATGATGCCGCCCTGGCGTGGATTGCCATAGGCCGAGAGTTCGGTCTTCTTGATGATGCCCTGCGCGGTCGCCATCACAATGAATCGATCTTCGCGAAACTCTTTGACCGGCACGGTTGCTGTGACTTTTTCCTCGCCGGACAACGCCAAAAGATTCACAAGCGCTTTGCCCTTGGCAGCCCGCCCTGCATCCGGAATTTCATGAACCTTCAGCCAGTAGACCTTGCCCGCATCTGTGAAAAACAGGAGCGACTCGTGCGTGGATGCGGTGAACAGGGTCACGACAAAATCCTCTTCCTTCACTCCCATCCCGATCTTGCCCTTGCCGCCGCGCCGCTGCGCCCGGTAGAGGGTCACAGGATTGCGCTTGATGTAGCCGGCATGCGAGATCGTGACGACCACTTCTTCGTTCGCGATCATGTCTTCCAGGGTAATCTCCGCTTCTTCTTTCACGATCTGTGTGCGGCGTTCGTCCTTGTAGGCTTCGCGCACCTCGATCAGCTCGTCCTTGACGATCGCGCGAACTAACGCCTCGCTTCCGAGAATCGACTTGAGACGCTCGATCTGCTTCAAGACCTCTGTATATTCCTCGATGAGTTTGTTGCGCTCCAATTGCGTGAGCCGCTGAAGCCGCATCTCCAAAATCGCATTCGACTGGATTTCGCTCAGCGAAAACCTCCGCATCAGACCGACACGGGCCTCATCGGGCGATTGCGCCTGCCGGATCAAGGTAATCACCGCATCCAGGTTATCGAGCGCGATCTTGAGGCCCTCGAGGATATGGGCCCGCTCTTCCGCCTTGCGCAGCTCGAAGGCGGTCCGGCGAACGATGACTTCGCGCCGGTGCTCGATGAAATGGTGCAGGATCTGTTTGAGGTTCAACACCTCCGGCCGGTTATTCACCAGCGCCAGCATGATGACCCCGAAGGTCGTCTGGAGTTGCGTGAGCTTATACAGATTGTTCAGGGTAATGAGCGGAATTTCGCCGCGCTTGAGTTCGATGACGATGCGGATGCCTTCCCGGTCGGACTCGTCTCGTAGATCGGAAATCCCTTTGATCCGTTCGTCCCGGATCAATTCAGCGATCTTTTCGATCAGCTTGGACTTGTTGACCTGATACGGCAGTTCTGTGACGATCAACCGCTCGCGCTCCGTGCGTTCATCCGACTCGACCTTCACTTTCGCGCGCAATGTCAGAAGACCCCGTCCGCTCTGGTAGGCATCCTTGATACCGGTCGTTCCATAGATAAATCCGGCCGTCGGGAAATCGGGGCCTGGAATCTTTTTCATCAGCTGGGCAATCGTGACTTCCGGATTCTCCAAGCATAGGAGGAGCGCCTCGACCACTTCGCCGAGATTATGGGTTGGGATGTTGGTGGCATAACCCACCGCAATGCCGCCGGCGCCGTTGACGAGAAGATTCGGGATCTTCGAAGGGAGCACCAGCGGTTCGACCAGCGACTCGTCGTAGTTCGGCCCGAAATCGACCGTCTCCTTGTCGATATCGGCAAGCATGTCCTCGGCGACCTTGGTCAGGCGGGCTTCGGTATACCGCATCGCTGCCGGCGGATCGCCGTCGACCGATCCATAATTGCCCTGACCGTCCACGAGCATATAGCGCATGTTGAAGGGTTGCGCCATGCGAACGAGGGTGTCATAGATCGCGTTGTCGCCGTGGGGATGGTAGTTCCCCATGATCTCACCGACGATCTTGGCGGACTTGCGATAGGCCCGGTTCGACGCCAGACCCATTTCGTGCATGCCGTAGAGGATACGGCGATGGACTGGCTTGAGGCCGTCACGCACGTCGGGAAGCGCCCGGCCCACGATGACGCTCATCGAGTAACTCAGGTACGACGAGCGCATCTCGTCTTCGATGGCGATCTGTCCTAGTCTCTCATCAGGCGGCATGGGTCTCCTCGAGTGGCTATCAGCTCTCAGCCGTCAGCTATCAGCAAGCGAAAACAAAAGAGCTATCTTGGGTCTAAAACTACCGTCCTTCGAAATCCTTGAGCGAAGCGGGTGAACTGCTTTTCTGGATATATGTGTTCCATTGCTGAATGCTGATAGCTGAGAGCTTCCCGGCTACACGTCGAGATTTCTAACTTCGAGCGCGTGGTCTTGGATGAAGTTTCGTCGGGGTTCAACTTCGTCACCCATCAGAATCGTAAAGATCTCGTCTACGCCTGGCACGTCTTCCAATGTGACTTTCAGCAGGGTCCGAACTTCCGGATTCATTGTCGTTTCCCAGAGCTGATTCGGATTCATTTCGCCAAGACCTTTGTAACGCTGGATACTGAGCCCCTGTTTGCCCTTGTCGAGGATCGCCTTGACCAACTCAGCCGTCGTGGGTTCAAGTTGTTCCTGACCGTCGGCTTTGATCTTGTACGGAGCCCGGCCCAAGCCGATCGCCGAGGGTGAGAGTTTCTGCAGCTCGCGGAACTCAGCGGAACCGACCAGCTCGTGAGTCACATCGACGCTATGGGCAACCCCGTTGGCCTGCAACCGGCAGATGACTTTGTTCGATCGATGTTCTTCGTCCTCGACGATATCCAGGGTCGGTGTAAGCTTCGGATACACCGTTGAGAGGGTTTTCTTCACGTTGACCACGATCTTCTTGAGAGCCTCTCCGTCTTTGAGCAGTTCCCGGTCGAGTCCCGGCTCGCCCACAAACGCCCGCACCATGCTGGCCTCATGCGGTTTCTTATTGAGCCGCGCGAGCAGCGCCTCGAAGGCGATCAACTTTTTGAGAATGGGCAGGAGCCGGCGTCCTGTCACATACCCTTGAACCCCTTCCACATACACTTCTACCCCCTCGACGGCGATATCGGCCAGATGCTCGTTGAGCGCCGGTTCATCTTTGAGATACCGTTCCGTCTTCCCCTTCTTCACTTTAAAGAGCGGCGGCTGCGCAATATAAATGTAGCCCCGCTCGAGCAGCTCGGGCATCTGCCGGAAAAAGAAGGTGAGGAGCAAGGTCCGGATGTGGCTTCCGTCCACATCGGCGTCCGTCATGAGGATAACTTTATGATACCGGGCCTTGCTGATGTCGAATGAGTCTTTGTCGGCCTTTTCGCTCTCTTCTCGCTTGCGACCGATGCCGGTGCCGAGCGCCATGATCAACGTCCGGATTTCGTCGCTCGAGAGCATTTTATCGAAGCGCGCCTTTTCAACGTTGAGGATCTTGCCCTTGAGCGGCAAGATCGCTTGAAATTTGCGGTCGCGTCCCTGCTTCGCGGACCCGCCGGCCGAATCACCTTCGACAATATACAGTTCGCTCACCGCCGGATCTTTTTCCGCACAGTCGGCCAGCTTCCCGGGAAGCGATCCCCCGTCGAGTGCGCTCTTTCGTCGGATAAGCTCTTTCGCTTTTCGCGCCGCTTCACGAGCACGAGCGGCATCGATCGCTTTCCCGATGACCTTTCGGGCCACCGGCGGGTTTTCTTCGAAATAGGTTCCCAGCGCTTCGTTGACCGCGGACTCGACGATGCCCTTCACCTCGCTATTGCCCAGCTTGGCTTTCGTCTGTCCCTCGAACTGAGGATTCCGGACCTTGACGCTGACGACGGCGGTCAGCCCTTCACGGACGTCGTCACCGGTCAGCGACTCGGTGTCTTTCTTGAGTAAATCATTGGCATTTGCGTAGCTGTTGATCGTGCGGGTGAGTGCGGCTTTAAAGCCCACTAAATGCGTGCCACCTTCCTTGGTGTTGATGTTGTTAGCGAAGGAGAACAGGTTCTCGGAGTAGCTATCGTTGTATTGGAGCGCGACCTCCAGAATCATTTCGGGTTTTTCGGTCTGCACATAGATGGGTTTGTGCAAGGGCACCTTTGCTTCATTCAAATGCTCGACGAACGAGACGATTCCGCCCTTGTACTTGAACACTTGCTCTTTGATCGGTTCTTTCCGTTCATCCTTGAGTGTGATCTCGAGTCCCTTGTTCAAAAAGGCAAGCTCGCGCAGTCGCTGCGCCAGCACGTCGAAGCTGAAGTCGAGTGTCTCGAAGATCTGCCCGTCGGACTTGAACGTGACTGTCGTCCCGCGGCGCTTGGTTTTCCCCGTCATCTTCAGCGGAGCAGTCGGCTTACCGCGTTCGTAGCGCTGCTCGAACACCTGACCGTCCTGCCAAATTTCCAGTTCGAGCCATTCAGAGAGCGCGTTGACCACCGAGATCCCGACGCCGTGGAGCCCACCTGAGACCGTATAGGCGCCCTGCTCGAACTTGCCTCCCGCGTGCAAGACCGTGAGCGCCACTTCGGCCGCGGACTTCTTTTGCGTGGAATGCATACCGGTAGGAATACCTCGGCCGTTATCCACAACCGTGACGCTGCCGTCGATGTGGATCGTCACCTCGATGGTCTCACCGAATCCCGCCATATGCTCATCGACACTGTTGTCGACAACCTCGTATACGAGATGATGGAGGCCATCCACACCGGTGCTGCCGATGTACATCGCCGGACGCTTCCGCACGGCATCCAAGCCTTCCAACACTTTGATTTGATCCGCACCGTAGCTCTCGGATTTCGGTGTGGTCTCTGCGTCGTTACTGGCCATCAGTCTCC